>CAZMAI010000120.1:5139-7750 GCA_964564195.1 uncultured Anaerolineales bacterium
GGCTCGCCCACCTGTAACGCCCCCCTCGCCGAGGGCAAAGGCTGGATGTACGAGGGCGGCACCCGCGAGCCGCAATTTGCGCGCTGGCCGGCCATGATTCCCGAGGGGACGATATGCGAGGCGGTCACGACCAGCACCGACTGGTACCCGACGCTGCTGGACCTGGCGGGGTTGCCTCCGGTGGCCCAACAGCATGTGGACGGGGTCTCGTTGGCACCGCTCCTGCGCGGCGAGTCCAGCGCCCCGGAGCGCGAGGCCGTCTTCTGGCACTATCCCCACTATGGCAACCAGGGCGGAACGCCCGGGTGCTCGCTGCGCGCTGGCGACTATAAGCTGATCGAGTTCTTTGAGGACGGCCGCCTGGAACTGTACAACCTGCGCGAGGACATCGGCGAGGAGTGCAACCTGGTCGCGGAGATGCCAGCGTTGACGACTGAGCTTCATGCTCGCCTGGTGGCCTGGCGCGAGGAGATCGAAGCGCGTATACCGCAACCTAACCCCGGCTGGCGGGGCTAGCGCAGCGCACGGTTCGGACTGCACCATTGACGGCCACGCAGTCAAGAGTGAGGCCGCGGCAAGAAGGTTGGCCGCGCCGCGGCCTGGCGGCGGACCTGGTCCAGCGTCGCTATGGTAGTGTCGCCCGGACAGGTCGTGATCAACGCGCCGTAGGCCCAGCCCAGAGTTGCAGCGGTCTGCTATCGCTCGCCCGCCAGCAAGCCATAGAATGGTCCCGCGGCCAGGGGGACATGCCCACCGCCGCTACCCGCCCGGTTCAGGACGTGCTGGTTTATCATCGGAACCTGTGCGCCTTTCGCCATCCCCACAAAGCACTCGGCCCGCAGGTTGAGAGCGATCAGCACCTGGTTTCGATACCGGCACACGGGCCGCTCACGTGACATCTCGCCAAAAGCAGTCCGTATACGGCGCTCTCAGACCGACGTCGGCTTCCGGCCCTGCTATGCACCTGACAGCGGGCAAGTCACTCTTATACCACAACTGCCGTGCCGGACTGTGCTCAGTGCGCCAGTCGCCCTGGCCGTTGTTCGATACTCCCATCTTTGGTTGCGCTTTAGCCGACAGTATTGTAGACTGTTTATGGATAACTGGCATCTAGAGACGCACTGACAGGAATGGTCATGAACAAGCGCGCTCTAGCGTTCGTTATTGCATTCCTTATTATCATCGCCGCAGCCGCGGTTCTGTTCTACCGGCTCTTGCCGATCAGAGGCTCTACGGATATAGCCGCAGCCATCGCCACGGCACAGGCTCGATCGACCTCCGGCCTTGCGCCGACACGCGTGCCGACTGCTACGCCAAACGCCGAGGGCGTGCAGTATCTCCTCCGACACGAGACCTACGCCATCCGCGTATCTGCAGTCCGCACGCTATCACACCGTGACGATATCCCGGTCGCACGCCGGGTGGAGCTGCTGATCGGCGCACTCGAGGCGGAGCTCGCTAATCCGTCCACGGATGCGCCCCG
This sequence comes from uncultured Anaerolineales bacterium, assembly GCA_964564195.1. Taxonomy (GTDB): domain Bacteria; phylum Chloroflexota; class Anaerolineae; order UBA1429; family UBA1429; genus JAAYED01. The sequence continues at coordinate 6,623 of CAZMAI010000120.1, forward strand.
TGTGGCAGACTCATACTTGACGCCGGACGGGATGGCCCGTCTGCTGATCATCCGCACCCTGGGTGAACTGGGTCCCGAGGCCATCTCCCCGCTTCAGGATGCGCGCGCGAGTGCCGAGGGCTTGGCCCAGGATTGTGTGTTAGTAGCGCTTGCGTATCTCGGCGAACCAACCGTGTTCACAAAGGTGCGCGACCTTGTCGTTGGCTCCGATGACATTGTGATTCGCATGAGTGCCGCCCGTGCCCTGGGCGTCGCCGGCGACCACGAGGCCATCCCGGTGCTTACGGTGGCCCTGGCTGACGCTGAGCGAGTGGAAGCCCGCGACAGCCTGGGGGAGTACTCCATCTATCCTGTGCGAGAGCAGGCGGTCAATGCTCTGGGGATGCTTGGCATTCAGGTCGTACGGCAGGACGACGACACCCTTACAGTGGAGGGGGAGTAGATGAGTGTTGTGCCGGGACCGGTCTCAAGGCCCCGGAGCGAGGGCGACGGCTGTGGGTGCTTGAGTGGTGGCTGTCTCAAGGGCTGTGGCATCACTCTGCTGGTGCTGACTGTCCTACTCATCGCCGGCGTCGCGTGGGCGCTGATCTACGGGCGCCCCTTGCTGGCTACACAGTTGCCCTCGTGGGAGAGCCGCCAACCTCTGTTGACGCCTCTGCTCGACCATACCGCGCTGCGCGCTTGGCTGGTCCCACAGGGGGACACACAGCAAGGTGGCCAGGAGCGTATAGAGGGCCGTAACGATCGCAACCTGGTGCCGAATGACGTCACGTTGCAGGAGTATCCGGTCCTCGAGACCTACAGCGTGAGTGCTGATCAGGTCACGGCCTACCAGGAGGTCGCTTCGGGGCCCGATGCCGTGCGTGAGTACTTTCTGCACGGCATGTCCGTGCAGGGCTGGACGCTGATCGCCCAGAGTGACATCGAGGGCCGCGAACGGCTCGCCTGGGCAAAAGACGACAGAACATGCCAGGTTGAGATCGTTGCCGGGGAGTCACGCACGCAACTCTGGCTGCGCTGCGAGAAAGCTCGCTAGAAACTGCTCCTTGGTGGGCAGCAGCAGGCGAGGGAAGCAGCCGAGAGGTCGCTTCCGATCGACGGCCCGGCGCGAGGAGACTGAGGCGCGTG
>CAZMAI010000121.1:0-7681 GCA_964564195.1 uncultured Anaerolineales bacterium
GTGGACTCCCAGCGCCCGCTGGAGCGCGCCATGGTCAGCCAGCGAACCGCCTGCGGCAGGAGGCTGTTGGCAGGATCGATCCAGGTGATCGCCCGCACCACGATGGCGGTCGTCCTCGTGTCGGTGTTCATCTGCCAGTAAGTGCGCATGCCTTCCTCCCAGTGCAGACCGGTTGAGGACATGATCCCTTTCTGGACGAATTCGTTCAAAAGGACATCCACGCGGCTCGGCTCGTCTGGCTCGAGGATGTGGAGCGTCATCGCCAGATAGGCGCGGGCAAAGAGCGACAGGTTGTCGCGATCCTCAAAGAGCGCCGTGGCCCGTCCCAGATCGCCCTGCCCTGCTTCAGCCAGGGCGTACAGCACAGTGGCCCGGCTGTCATAGTCGTCGCGCGTGACGGCGATGTTCTCGTCGAGATAGCGATACAGGTATGAGATGGCCTGCTCGACGACCCTGTCATTTACGACATAGCCGGCGGCGCGGGCCTGTGACAGTCCGTACAGCACATAGGCCGTCAGCGTTGGTGCGCTCTTGCTGCCGCTCCACCAGCCCCAGCCACCCTCATAGTTCTGCAGGGCGTAGATGCGCTGGACCGCAAGGGCGATCTGCTGAGACAGGGCGACCTCAAGCTCGGGCCGTTCGATGCCAAGAGCCTTGAGTGCCTGGTAACTCGCCAGGTTAGGAAGGAAACGGCTGACGGTCTGCTCGATGCAGTCGTAAGGATAGCTCTCCAGATAGTCCAATCCCTCCTGAATAGCGGCTGCCAGGGAGGGTTCCAGGGTGACGGTGAGGCCGCCCTGTTCCGGATCGGCATTCGCTGGAACACGGATCACCTCGGTTTCGATATCCTCCACACTGCCAGACGTGCCCACGACCTCGGGGGCACTGGCGTGGTAGACCGGCAACGCGATGCGCACGGCGTCGTGAAGCGTGCCGCTGTATGCCGAGAATGTGATCGTTACGTTGTCCGTGGCGTCCACGGTGGCAGGCCAGTACAGATCCTGCCGGGCCTCTGCGTTCAGGACGATGGTCTGTTCCGTCTCTGCGAGTTCGAGGCCTTGCGCGTCCGCGGTAATGCGGATCTCGAGGCCTTCGTCCGTATTGTTGTGAATCACGGTCCCCAGGCGGGGGGCGTCGCCTACCACAAGGAAACGCGGTACTGCGGGGCGCACCATGATATCCAGGTTGCTGATAATGTCGGCGTGTCCGGTGCCTACCCGGGTGTCCTCGGTGGCCGCCTGGACAGTCAGCCGCCAGGTGGTGAGATTGTCGGGCAGCTTGACGCCCACTCTCGCCTCGCCGTTCTCGTCCGTTGAGAGCGCCGGTTCCCAGAGGGCCGTCTCGGGAAACTCGGTGCGGAGCCCTTCACCATCGCCGCCTCCGCCTCCGCCTTTGCCTTGGTCCCCTGTGGGCTCCTCTGGCAGGTGTCTCCGCACCAGCGACAGCGCCGTGGTCACCGCCAACCCACGCTCCCTGTAGAACGTGTCCAGAATGTCTGCCGGCATTCCACCGATCAGCATCTCGATGGCAAGGTCCACCAGTTGGACAGTGAGTTCTGCCTTGACGGGGTTGCCCGCCTGATCGGTCGCTTTGATCAGGAAGCGGGCCTCATCGCCAGGCTGGTAGTCGCCGGCCTTATCGGGTGTGATGGACAGCTGGAGCTCGCGCTCCACTGTTGAGACTGGCAGCATGACCATGCCGACACGGTAGCCGGCCTCGCCGTCATCGCCGCCAATCCCACTCACGAGGACCAGAGATACGAACACGTTGGGAGCATACTCGGGTTCGATTGGCACCTCGATCAACTCGCTGTTACTGGCCAACGCGATGACGCGATGCTCGAGGATGCTGCCGCGCTCGACCGTGAGCAATGCTGTGACCGGTCCCCGGAATGGCGAGGGCACGAGAATCGAGGCGACCTCGCCTGGCAGGTAATTCTCCTTGTCCGCGATGAGATCGATCCGGGCATTGTTGTCCCGCCCCCAGTTGACAAAGGTACGCCCGCTGACCCACAAATACAGGGTGCTACGTACCTCATTCCCCTGCTGATCGCGCGCGCGTGCCAGGACTTTGTACGTGCCACCCTCAGCGGGCGTCCAGGACAACTCGCCCAGTCCGTCGGCGCCGGTGCGGATGGTTTCGCTATAGACCGCTGTCTCACGCACCTCATTCTGCCAGAGGTAACCACCAGACTCGGACTGTTTCTGGACGCTGTACCACTCTTCACGGGCCACGGACACCTCGATCTCGGTGTTGCCGAAGGGGGTTCCCTGTGTGTCAACCGTGACGATCCCTACGGTCATGGGCTCTCTGGCCGTGCCCACGTACCGGTCGGTGTTCATCCCGATGTACAGAGCCCCGGCATGGACGATGGCAGAGACCTGGCCCGTGACCTCCTGGTTGTTGAGGTCTACGACCGACACTTCAACGACAAAGCGCCGGCTGCGCGTGCCTTCCAGGGTGGCTGGAATTTCGATCGTAAGGCGACCATTGGCATTGGTCTGACCCACGCCTTCCGTCAGTATGCCTGCGTCGATCGGTGTGTACGCAGGATCATAGTACTGGTCATACTCTCCAAAAGAGTAGTGACCCTTTCCCTGCCAGCGGTCAAAGTAGTACGGGTCTGCCCAGACACGCCATTGCACGCTGGCCTTCGAAACGGGCCCTCCGAAGAAGAATGTCGCCTCTGTATCCACCGTCATCACGTCTCCAGAGACGTATTCCGGTCGGTCTGAGGTGACAGTCACCGTGAACTCTGGGGCGCGATACTCGGCGACCTGGAACATCTGCTGGACGTAATCGTCACCTACGCGCAGGATCAGGGAATACATGCCGAGGGTGGCGCTGTCAGCCAGCGCTATCTCCCCATCCAGGGAGCCCATGGCGCTCAGTGGAGTGATCTCGGACCAAACCGTTTGCCCCTCACTGTCTATGAGGCTGGCTTCGATGGTCGTGCCCGCCTTTGGCAGGCTGTAGATGCCGTCATCGTCCAGGCGCAGGATGGCCTTGTAGTAGACCATCTGGCCCGGGCGGTAGATGCGGCGGTCGGTAAAGACGTGTCCGCGGTAGGATGCAAGTTCCCACGCCACCGCCAGATCAAAGTCCCAGGGCGATATGCCGTCCGTCCAGTTGGACACCAGGGCCCCCATGCCGAGCGACGTCTCTGCGATGACAGTCACGGCCTCCCAGCGCTCCTGATCAGGCATTGGGAGCAGCACCAAACCGGAGCGATCTGTGGTGCCTTCGGACGCGAGTCCGCCCTCATAGTCGTAGAGCGTGACCTCGGCGTTGGCAACGGGTTCGCCCTTTTCAAGGTCGGTGACCCACACCAGCGCCTCATCGCCGGTCGTCTTGAGGGTGATATTCAGTGGGGTGACGACAAAGGCGTGCCGTTCTGGGCGCGCCACCTCCGGCGCCCGGGCGATGAGCAGGTAGATGCCTGGCGCCAGCGGGGTGCCACTGTCCCCGGGCAGCGCCGAGTACGTGATCTCTGTGCTATTCAGAGGCGCGTCAGACTCTACCGTCCAGGTGGCCACGCGGCTCTCTGCGCGAGCGGAGAAGCGATCCCAGTTGGGCCATCCCCCTCCGCGCGTCAGTGCGACGAGTTCTTCGGGCGACAGTTCGTACAGCTCCATACTGACCCGTGACACGTTCACATGCTGAACTGAGATCTCTGTCTCGCCGTATGCGCTATAGACGCCCACGGGCCCCTCGGTCAGCAGATTGATAGATGGTGTGGCGGGCCGGGTAGTGAAGGCGGCCGACACAGGCTTGCCAATCTGCTCACCGAAGCGATCTCGCGCGTCCCGCGTCAGTGTCACTGTGTACTGTGTAGATGGCTTGAGGCTCCAGGACACCCAGAGCTCGGTGTCGTCCTTTTGCCAGTACGAATAGGTACGTACCGTCGGTGTGATTTCCAGGGCGGATACCGTGATCTCTGGATCCATGGGCGCGGAAAAGGCGATTTGCATGGACGAGTAGAGGTCGACCCGCGTATCGCCATCGCTTGGCGTCATGTAGGTGACCGCAGCCGGTGGTGCCACGCTAAAGGACCAGACACGGTCGTCGACGATCGATGTGTCGCCTGACGCGACACGCGAGCCGGCCGATAGGCGCACCTCGTAGCTGGCGCCGCGATCAAGTGGCGTCTCTGGCACAAAGCGGAGCAGGTTCCCCTGCCACTCTTTGCGGCCGTCAACCATGTCGCCATCGGTCTGCCGGAGCACCTCGAACCTGTCTGACACGGTGTCCCGGTCCATCGCCTGGCGAAAGTCCAGGACAATGGCGGTCTCTGGATCGACGAGCGTCTGTTCGGGTAGCGGTGTCACCAGTCTGGCGTCAGGCGGTTGAACGGTAAAGGACCAGGTATAGTCATCCTGCAGGGTTGCGCCGCTGATGGAGGCGAGCCCTGCGGGAACGGTGATGGTATACGTCTCTCCCGCCGTAAGTGGACTGGCGGGCACAAAGCGATAAATGGATGTGTTGGTCCAACTGCCGTAGCCCTGAATGCTGTGGCTGATCTCCAGGGGCTCCAGCAGGCCTGGCTGACTGTCGATGCCCACGAGGGGCACCACCGGACGATTAAAGGTCACGACGAGATGGTCATCGGGGGCGACCTGTGTGTTGCCATCGGCAGGAAAGACGCCCGCCACCTCCAGATGGCCGGCCACGCGCTGGCGAAAGACAATCTCGCGGCGTAGCGCCAGTTGTTGCTGTGAGCGCGCGGTCGTGTCGATGGTGAATGTGTACCGGCCCTCAGGCACCAGGGCACTGGCCTTTGGCTCGAAACGCAGGGTCGCGGCGTCAACCCAATCCAGGGTACCTTCCAGTGAAGGGGTGACAGAGAAGGCACCTTCTACGCTCTCAGCGTCCATGGGCTGGTCAAAGACAAAGACCATGGCGTCCCCCGGCTTCAGCTCCTCACCGACAGCCGGTGTCTGCTCGAGGAGCCTCGGGGCAGTGGGCGGCGCCGGTGTGGCCGTCGGCTCGGGCGTGGGCTGCGGTGTAGCAGTCGAGGGCGCTCTCTGGGCAAGTGTAGGGATCGGCGTGGGGATCGCCTCGCGTGAGCCACAACCTGCAGGCACAAGTATCGCTGCCACAAGGGTGAGTATGATCAGTCGCTTGCTCCATGTGTTCATTGTGCGTTCTCTCCTTGAGGCACTGCGGCAACGACCGCGATGACGACTGGCTCGCTCTCCACCATGGTACCGTTCTCGGCCTCGTAGGCGAGTGAGAGGACGTGTTCCCCCACCTCAAGCGGCCAATACACAGTATACGGCGGTGAGGACCATTCATGCCAGCGCGAGCCGTCCAACTTTACCGTTAGACGTCCACCAGAGTCGCAAAGTTCGCATACTGCTGTAATTAGCAAGCGTTGGCTGGCACCGGGGACCTCTGTGGAGAAGCGATACACGCTACCCTCTTCGGGCGATGCCAGGTAGAGGCTGCGCGACGGCGCGGTCTCCGTATCGCGCACGCTGGCAGTATGCCGTGGGTCGGGTGCAGCGGTCGACAGTCCTTTGTCGATGGCCCACTGAAGCACCTCGGCCGGCCAGATGGTCTGCGATCTGGTGACGCGCCTGTCCACGGGCGTCTCTGCGGTCGCTCGCTCGCCGGTCCGGGCATCGTACGTGACAAGGGCGTGCATATCGCATGTGTTCGCCGGAACGTGCTCCTCCAGAAACCATTCTACTCGGCGCCGGGTGCACGCAGGACCGGGAAGGAGACCGGAGAGCGCACAGACCTCGGCGGCGACGAGTCCATCTGGCACATCAAAGGCTGCTGGCGCCTGTCGATGCGCGACGCGCATGAGACTGTTCCAGATCGGTGCTGCGCCTGTAATGCCCGACGCGTCCTCCATCGGGCTGCCATCGGCATTGCCCACCCACACCCCGACGGTCCATTCGGAGGTGTAGCCGACGGTCCAATTGTCTCGCCACATGTTCGTGGTCCCAGTCTTGACGGCTGCCGGGTAGGGCAGGTCGAGCACGCTGTTCTGCCCGAACACTCCGGCTCGGGCAGACTCGTCGGCCAGGACATTGGTCACCAGATAGGCGGCGCGCGGGTCCAGCACCTGCTCGCTCGGCGATGCGGTGTGGCTGTAGAGAACGGTGCCATCGGCGTCTCTGATGCTCTCGACGAGATAGGGTGTCACACGGGCACCTGACGCGGCCAGCGAGGCATAGGCCGCGGTCAGGTCGAACAACCTGACTTCGGCGCCACCCAGCGTGAGCGCCAGCCCCTGCCGCTCTGGCTGGTTCAAGGTGTCGATGCCGAGGCGGCGAACCAGGTCTGGGAGCGCCTGGATGCCAATGGTGTCCAAGAGGCGGACGGCAGCAACGTTGTACGAGCCCGCCAGAGCCTCTCTCAGGGAGACGAGGCCATGGTACTCGCCGTCATAGTTCACCGGGATATACGGGTCGCCTTCATAGGTGCGAAAGACGGTGCGCACATCCGCGATGGGGGACGCGGGTGAGAGGCCACTGGCAAAGGCCGCAGCATAGGTAAAGGGTTTGAGGGCCGAGCCGGGCTGGCGGAGCGCCGTGGCGCCGTTAACAGCCCCGGCGATCGCGCTGTCCCAGTAATCGGGGCTACCCACCAGCGCGCGCACGGCGCCAGAGGCGTCCAGCACCACCGCGGCCCCGTTGTTCACCCTGTGTGGCGGTGCCGCACCGGTGGCCGTGTTCAGCGCGACCAGGTGGTCACGGACGATGGTTTCGGCACGTTCCTGCAGGCCCCAATCCAGGGTGGTCGCCACGACAAGCCCACCGCGCATCAAGGCGTCTTCGCCCACAAGCGCTGCGAGCTCGTCACGCACCATCATGGAAAAGTGTGGTGCTCGCAAAGAGTAGGGATCTCCTGCATAGCGTATTGGCTCACTGGCGGCACGGTCCGCTGAGGCCCGATCGATATAGCCCTCTTTCGCCATGAGGTTGAGGACGGTGCGCTGTCGCTCGTCGGCCGCCTCAGGGTGGGTCAGAGGGTTGTAGGCGACGGGAGACTGGGCGATGCCCGCGATCAGAGCACATTCCGCCAGGCCCAGTTCTCGGACTGGCTTGCCGAAATAGCCCTGCGCGGCCGCATCGACGCCGTACGACAGGTTGCCGAAATACATCTCATTCAGATACAGCGTGAGTATTTCGTCCTTGGTCAGGGTTGCAGTGAGCCGCATCGCCAGCCAGATCTCGTGGGCTTTGCGGGATAAAGTCTGTTCGTGGCGCTCGCTGCCCATCAGTAGCTGGCGGGCTACCTGCTGGGTGATGGTGCTGGCGCCCGACACGATCCGGCCTGCGCGTAGGTTCTGAACTGCAGCCCGTACCAGGCCAAAGGGGCTGAATCCCGCGTTGCTGTAAAACGTCGCATCTTCTGTGGCAATCACTGCCTGCTGCAAGGCCAGCGGTACCTGGTCCAGGGTCACGGCGCGCCGGGAACCGCCGTCGGGATCCAGGATCTCATAGAGCAGCACGCCGTGCCGATCATAGATCTGGGACGACGGGGCCGAGGCGGACTGCATGCGTCGTGCCAGATCGATGGGGATATAGCGGATGGCCGCGAGCGCACCTGCGATCACGACGGCGAGGATGCCCAGCGCGATGATCAGCGGGCGGACGGCTCTGGCAAACATGCGTAACTCTCCGATTGCCGGCGTTCAGTACTGCCGGCCAACGATCCCGAGCGCGAG
>CAZMAI010000122.1:0-4861 GCA_964564195.1 uncultured Anaerolineales bacterium
TCGACCTGACTTTTTACCACCTGGGGATGAGCTTTATCTATGGCACGACAGTGTTGTCACTGTATGCCAGCTATCTCACTGATTCAGCGGTTCTGATCGGTCTGATCCCCGCGATCCAGGGCGTCATGTTTCTGTTACCGCAGATGCTGCTCGCTCGCAAGACCCAGACCCTGCCCAGGAAAAAGTGGCTCATTGTGCGGATCAGCATCTTTGAGCGACTTCCGTATTCTGTTGTGGCATTGTCCATCTTTTTGTGGCCGGATGCACCGCGTGAGGTGGCTTATGCCATCTTGATGCTGGCACTGATCACAGCGACCGGCAGCGGGGGGCTGGGCGGTCCAGCCTGGAAGGCCATGCTTGCCAAGGTGATTCCTGTCGACAGACGCGGCACCATGTTTGGGACAAGCAGCGCTCTGGGCGGCATCCTTGGAATTGGCGGAGCAGCGCTCTCCAGGCACATTCTGGCCACCTACGGTTACCCGTATTCCTTCGGAATCAGTTTTGGCCTTTGCTTTCTCTCTCAGTTAATCTCGTATGTCTGTGTGGCGCTAAACCGCGAACCGGCTCGGGCGCCGGAGGTTTCCGCTCCCAGCGCCAGAGAGTATTGGCGTAACATCCCACGCATGCTCAAGGGACACAAGAACTTTGTCCGGTATCTCATTGGCACCTCACTCCTGACTTTTGGGGCGATGGGGACAGCGCTCTATATCGTCTACGGCCGGCGGACCTTTGGGATCTCTGATGCGATGGCGGGCAACCTGACAATGGTGGCGCTGATCGGCCAGAGCCTCTGCGCGCCGCTCATGGGACGGCTGGCCGATCGGAGGGGCAACAAGTGGCTTCTCGAGATTGCTGGCGTCATCATCGCGGCTGCGATTGTGATGATTGCCCTGGCTCCGAGTGAGATTTGGATGTACCCGGCCTTTATCCTCGTCAATGCGGCATTGCAGGCCAGCTCAATCGCAGGAATGGGTATCACCATGGAGTTCTCCTCCCCCGATGAGATACCGACGTTCACCGCCATGGCGGGCACCATCACTGGCGTGCCCACCTTGCTGGCGCCGCTACTGGGCGGCGCCCTGGTGGATGTCGGTGGGTTCAGGTTGCTGTTTGGTGTGGCGCTGACCTTTGCGCTGGCCGGCTTTGTCGTGATGCGGGTGCTGGTTAAGGAGCCGCGAAGGGATCCACAGGGCATGATGCGGACTGCCTCTGCCGCCGGCGGCGAGAAGAGGTGATTTTGTGACAATTCGGCCAGCATCTGTAGAGTCAGCATCGGTACAGGCAGAGGTAGACCGGAATCTGTCCTGGAACTTTTGGGTCAATGTCATGGTCTCTGCCTTGTTCCAGCTGTCAATGAGCTTTGTCTATGGATCCACCGTCATCTCGTTGTATGCCAGCTATCTGACGAGCTCGGCCGTGTTGATCGGTCTGATCCCGGCGCTCCAGAATGGCATGTTCTTTGTCCCACAGCTGCTCCTGGCTCGCCATGCCCAGTCGATGGCCAACATCAAGCCGTGGCTCGTGCGCTACAATCTTTTGGAGCGAATCCCCTACGGTGCCATCGCACTGATGATCCTGCTATGGCCTGGTGCACCGCCGGCCCTCTCGTATATGGTGCTGCTGCTCGGGCTCTCAGTGGCCATGGGCGGGGGTGGGGTGACCAATCCCGCGTGGAAAAAGATGATTGCCAAAGTGGTCCCGGTGCGGCGCCGCGGCCTGATGTTTGGGACCAGCAATGCTCTGGGCGGGCTCCTGGGGGTCGGTGGGGCCGCTCTTTCCAGACTCATCTTTGCACGCTGGGAGTATCCCTTTACCTTTGGCCTTTCGTTTCTCCTCTGTTTCCTGGTGCAGATGGTGTCCTGGGGTGTGATGCGCATGAATCGTGAGCCCGTTGTGGCGGTCACGGCACCGCAGACGGACGCCCACGAGTATTGGCGCAATCTGCCCCGCATTCTCAGGGCAGATCGCAATTTCCGCCGGTTCCTGATCGCCCGCACGGTCTCGATGCTGGGCTCCATGGGAACGGCCTTTTACGTCGTTTATGCCAGGGAGGCTTTTGGCATCTCGGATACATTTGCGGCCGGGCTCACCATGGCGGCCCTGATTGCCCAATCCGTCAGTACCCCCTTGCTGGGCCAGATTGGCGATCGCTTTGGACACAAGTTGCTCATGGAGTTGAGCGGCCTCTTTCTGGTGGCGGCTTTGGTGGCGGCGATACTGACGGCCAGCAGCACGGGGCTCTATTTGGTCTTTGTCCTGGCGAATCTGTCCATGGCCTCGGGGATGATCTCAGCCATGGCGATCTCGATGGAGTTTGGTCCGCCGGAGGAGATGCCAACGTATTCCGCCCTTGCCAGTACAGTGCAGGCACTGCCCGTGCTCCTGGCCCCACTTGTGGGCGGCTGGCTGGTGGACATCGCCGGCTACAAGCAGATGTTTGGCGTCGCCATAGCGCTCTCGTTGGCCGGTGTGCTCTACATGCACTGGCTCGTGCGCGACCCGCGGAGCGTTCCGCAAGAGTCGCTGCAGGGGATAGAGGCATCCTGACGCCAGGCGCTGTATGCAGGATCTCAGCGTAGAGAGGCGCGCAGCGTGCGCGCCAGTTCGACAAATCGGGGCGCGTAGAGATCGTCGACTGAACGCGGGCGGGGGAGATCGATCCTCACCTCGTCCTGGACACGTCCCGGACGTGATGTCATCACGAGCACGCGATCGGACAGATGGATCGCCTCCTGGATGTTGTGCGTCACCATCACGACGGTCTTTTTTCTCGCGCTCCAGATGCGCAAGAGTTCCAGGTTCATCTGCTCTCGGGTGAGGGCGTCGAGGGCCCCAAAGGGCTCGTCCAGCAGAAGGACGTCCGGGTCATAGACCAGTTCGCGTGCCAGGGCGACGCGCTGGCGCATTCCTCCCGACAGTTCCTGCGGGCGTGAACTGGCGAACTCTTGTAGATCCACGAGCGCCAGCATCTCTCTGGCCCGCGTTCTGGCCTGATGCCGGGGGATCCGCTGCAACTCCAGGGGGAGGGATACATTTTCCAGAGCGGAGCGCCAGGGCATGAGATTGTGCTGCTGAAACACAAAGCCGATCCGCCGCTGCGGGCCTGTCAGCGGCTGGCCGTCGAGGAGAACCTGCCCTCTCGTGGGTCTGATCAGGCCCCCGAGTGCGCGGAGCAGCGTCGACTTGCCGCAGCCGGAAGGCCCGATGATGCAGACGAACTCGTTGGGGAGTACGTCAAAGGAGGCCTCCTGGAGCGCCTCAAGCTGGGAATCCTCTGACTCAAAGACGACCTGTAGCCCCAGGGCTGTCAGGATCGGTCTGTCGCTCATTGCTGTAGGAACTCGTTGGTGTACATCTCCGTGGCAGCAACGTCCCCACTGATGAGGCCCAACTCCTGGAGCAGTTGTGCAGTCTCCTGCCAGGCTGCCGGATCGTTGTTGCCGACCTCTTGAGCCTCCCAGAACAGCAGACAGGCATCAAGCACGGCGCGCTGAAGCACCGCGGTGGTGTCATCCATCTCCGGGATGTGCTTGCGTGTAATGGCAAAGGCCTCGTCCGGACTCTCCAGCGTCGTCTCGATCCCCTTGACAAAGGCCGCAACGACCTTACGTACCAGATCCGGATCGGAGTCAATCATCGCCTCGCTGGAGATCAACCCGTTAGAGACCAGGCCCGTGTATTCATCCAGGTAAAAGACATTGGTCTCGTAACCGGCTTGAACGAGTTGAACGGGTTCGTTCATGGCGTAGGACACCGCGGCATCGACTCTCTTTTCAGTCAGGCTCGCAATCTGCGTGTAGCCGATCGGCTGCAGGTTAACTTGCTCCGGGGAGAGCCCCACCTCGCGCAAGAACGCCTGCCAACCAATATAGCTCGCGCCCTCCAGGACTGGTATTCCCACCGTCTTGCCCACCAGATCCTCCGGGCCATCGATGCCGGACTCTGCCAGCGACACCACGCAGACAGGAAAGCGGCGGTACCAGTTGGCTATCATGGTGACGGGGAGTCCCGCCGACCGGGCAAGGGCCACCTGGTCTCCGCTGGCGATGGCGAATTGCAGGTCTCCGGTACCCAGGCGCTGCAGGAGGTCAGTCTCCATGCCATAGTCCAGCACAACATCAACGCCCTGTTCAGCAAAGTAGCCATTCTCCATGGCGACATACATGGGCGTGAACTGCACATTGGGTACAAAGCCCATGGCGATGGTGACCTGAGGGGCTGGTTCTGGCTGACCGCAGCCTGTGAGCAGTACGATTGAGAGAAGAAACACGACGATCAGATTCGCGGCACGTTTCATAGTTACTCTTCCTCCCTGTGACTAGGGGGCAGCGATTCACCCCCTGCCTTGCCTCCGCAATACACGGCGTTCCAGTGCAGATACGGCGAGATACATGGCCAGCGCGATGGCCATCAGCGTAAACAGGGCGACAAACATCAGCGGCGTATCAAAGAGGCCCCGCGCGAGATTCACGAGAAAGCCGAGGCCGCGGTCGGCGCTGACGAATTCGCTCACGACGGCGCCAATGACGGAAAGCGTCACCCCGATCTTGAGCCCGCCCAACAGCACGGGCAACGCTGCTGGTATCTCCAGATAGATAAAGGACTGCCAGCGCGTGGCCTGCAGAGAGCGCAGCAGTTCCACCAGTTCGCGGTCCACGCTGCGAATGCCCACGATGGTGTTGATAAGCACCGGGAAAAAGAGGGTGAGTGCACAGACGACGATCTTGGACAAAGCGCCCGGGCCCAACCAGATGACAAGCAGAGGTGCGAGTGCAACGATCGGTATAGCCTGGGAAGCCGCCAGATAGGGGGCTACCAGGGATTCCACCGCAGGGGACCTGGCAAGCAGATAGCCCAGAAC
>CAZMAI010000122.1:4961-7620 GCA_964564195.1 uncultured Anaerolineales bacterium
AGGGGGCTACCAGGGATTCCACCGCAGGGGACCTGGCAAGCAGATAGCCCAGAACGACCGCTACTGACAGACCCACGGCCAGCCCGGCAAAGACCTCCTGGAGGGTGACCCAGGTGTGCGTCAGCAGGCTGCCATCGCGGAGTGCCAGAATACCTCGCGCCCACACCAGGCGGGGAGACGGCAGGAAAAACGCAGGATAGTCGCCCAGGTACACGATCAACTCCCAGATGGCGCACAGGCATAGAAAGACGACCACAGGCAGTAACCGGCGTACTGTTCGCGTTACTTGAGCTCTGAGTGCAGCAGGTCCTGATGACGGGCGATGCGTGATCAAAAAGAAACACCCCGTGCTGAATAGCGACGGGGCGTCATGAAAAGATGCGGCTCTATTGGTGCCTTCTCCCATCCGGACTATACCGTCGGCTCCGGCTCAACCGGATCCACCAGAAACTGGCTTGCGGGCTCGGCAGCTATATGCTGCCCCACCGCCGGTAGGGACTTGACTGTCGTCTCACCCTGCCCCGAAGGCTATTCTGTTTGAACTGAACGGATTCTAGTACGGGAGCAGTATGCCGTCAAGCGCCGGATGCCAGCCGGCGCCCAAGTCATTCATGGCCCAGCGCCGCGGTGGCGATGTTGGTGTAAATGGGTCCGGAGGGGCGCAGATCGCTCTTGACGATACTCACCTGAGCGACGGTCATGGATCCGTATAGCCGTTGGGATTCCCCGGCGATGGTACGTCCCAGAGACGCGAGTTCGGTGCGCGCTGCGCGCCGATCTGCACGCCCCAGGGTGATATGAGCATCAAAGGGGCGGGTCTCACGGGCAAATCCCAGCCGGTTCAGGGCAAGGTCCATCGATGTGGCCAGATGGACCAACTCCCGTGTCCCTCGTGACACGCCCGCCCAGACGACGCGCGGCTGAGCCGCGGTGGGAAAGCATCCCAGGCCCGACACGGCCATCTCGAAGGCGGAGTTGCGGGCGCAGACCTCGGAGACCGCCTCGCACACGTTACCCAGCCGCCGATTATCGACATCCCCGAGGAACTTGAGCGTCAGGTGGATGTTCTCTGGGGCCACCCATCGGGCGGCCTTGCCCCCGGGCTGCTCACGCAACTGCCTGGAGGCCGCGAGCAAGGCGTCGCGTATCTCGTCCGACAACCGGACAGCCACAAAGGTCCGAGTGGTGGGCGTCGTCATGTCCGCTCTCCCTCTGACCGGCCCAGGGCGGTTAGCAGGTTGGTCGCTAGCATCGCCTGCAGCGTCTCTGCCGGAATGTCCTGAATGAGGACCCGGTCAAGGAAACGCCGTTGCGTGAGCAGAGGATAGTCTGTGCCAAAGATGACCTTGCTCGGCGCATGCCCGGCGACGAGAGAAAAGATCCGGTCGTCGTAGAGCAAAGGCGAGGCAGCTGTATCGTACCAGACATTGGTTAGAGCGGTGCGCGCTGACGGCATGAGCTCGTAAAAGGGCAAGCCGCCGCCCCAGTGAGACAGGATCAGTCTCAGGGTGGGGTGGGCGGCCGCGAGCGCGTAGGCGTCCTCAGGTCCGACCTGTCCTTTGCCCGGGTAGCGGTGCCCGATGAGTTCATTGACATGCAGCATCAACGGCCTGTTGCTCGCTTCCAGCAGTCGGATCAGGGACTCCAGGCGCTCGTCGCTCAAAGCGAACTCTTGCCCGTCGGGCATGAGTTCTCCGATGCCTGCGGCGCCTGCCTGCAGGCAGCGCTCCGCCTCGTGCACGGCACCTTCTTCAGCAGGACTGACAACTGCAAAGGGGATGATCCTGCCTGGCCATTGCGCTGCCGCCTCGAGCACATAGTCGTTGCAGCGCCGGCAGACCTCACCATTGCGAAAGCCAAACCCAAAGCAGACCGCCGCATCGATGCCGGCACGATCCATGCTGGCGATGAGATCTGACGCAGAAGCGAGACGCGATCGCGGCGAGGCATACAGCAGGCCAAACCAGCGGTCCGCGGCCATATGCTCGGATCGGGCCTGTATGATGCTCGGAGGCAAGATGTGCGCGTGCGCGTCGATAATCATCATCGTGGCCATCTTGCGCCTGAAGCGATGTGTCGTCAAGTGTGGACAGAAGCAGCATGCAGGACTAGTATGGAGCCAATGAAGACATTACTTGTGCGAAATCCGGTGGCCGGGCAGCGCGATGTGGAAGACGACCTCAGGCGTGTGCTGTCATATCTGGCAGAACGTGGCTGGGATGTCTCCGTGCGACTCACCGAGCGGCAGGGGCATGCCACCGAACTGGCACGCGAGGCCGCTGCGCAAGGCTACGATATGGTGGTGGCCGTCGGGGGCGATGGCACCATCGGTGAGGTCGCGGAGGGGCTCGTAGGAACCACCACAACCCTGGGTGTGCTTCCAGTGGGGACTGGCAACCAGTGGGCTCACATGCTTGACCTACCGGTGTGGTCCCCTGTCTATCGCTCTGCGCTCCTGGACGCCTCACGGATCCTGGTGGATGGCGAGCATCGACGGATTGATGTAGGCAAGGCGGATGAGCACTATTTCGTTATGTGGTGCGGGATTGGCTTTGATGCACAGGTGGCACAGGATGTAGAGCCCCACAGGGAGGCCAGGCGCAGCCTGGGGAACCTGACCTATTTTGTGGTGGCGGTCGCCGAGGCGTTCTTTATGCGC
>CAZMAI010000123.1:0-4773 GCA_964564195.1 uncultured Anaerolineales bacterium
CGGTAGGCGTGGCTGTGCGCGTCGGCGTCGGCGTTGCCGTCGGCGTCGCCGTCGGTGGCACGCCGGTAGGCGGCACGACGAGCTCCCAGCCGGCCGAGAGCGTGGCATTGCCTCCGCGCTCATAATACTCGACCTGCAACGAATGAACACCACCGCTCAGATCGCGCTCGGCATAGTGGGACCCGCCCGGAGAGTCGGTCCAGGCGTCGATGATGCGCACGCCGTCCACATAGTAGCGCACGCCGTCATCGGCAAAGGCGGTGAAACGATAGCGCCCGGCGCTCAGCTGCACCTGGCGCGTCCAGCGGGCGCTCCAGTTGTCCGCGGGGACGACGAGCGCGGGTGCCGCGGTGCCCCAGGTAAAGGCCAGTTCTGCATCATTCCGCACCATCGCCGGTGTGCCGGCCAGATCCGGGTTGGGATAGTACTCGCCGCGCCAGCCGCTAAAGGTCGTTATCGCACCATAGGAGAGCTGCGCCAGGGCGTTGCCAAGGTGCTCGCGGAACTCGACGCGCACCGTGTGGGCCCCGGCGGCCAGCCAGATGTGGCCCTCGTGCGTGCGATCACCGGTGCTGTCCCACGCGTCGATGACGGGCAGGTCGTCGACATACACACGGATGCCATCGTCGGCCCGCGCAGCAAAGCGGTAGGGGCCCTGGGCAAAAGACAGGGTACGCGTCCAGCGCACGGAGAAGCGGTCGGCGGGGAGGCCGGGCGCCGGGGCGCCGGCGCCCCAGTCAAAGGCGATCGCCGCATCGTCGCGCACCAGCGCAGGCGATCCGGCCAGATCCACATTGGCGAAATAGTCGCCGCGCCAGCCGGTGATCACCGGCGTCGCGGTGGCGGGCGGTCCGGCGGGGGCCCAGTCCAGTTCGATACGGGCCAGGCCCGTCTCCTCGACGTACATGACCACAATGTCGTGATATCCCGCCGAAAAATCGCGCTGCACGGTGACCTCACCCGGCCCTGTGTTCCAGCGGTCGATCACCAGGGTGCCATCGACCCACATCCGGACCGCGTCGTCATAGCGCACGCTGATATTGTACAGCCCGGCGCTGAACCAGGCCCTGCGCGACCATCGCACGCCAAAATCGTCCGCCGGCAGGCGCGAAGCGGGCGCGTTATAGCCCCAGGTGAAGGCGATGGCCTGGTCGTTGCGCGTCATCGCAGGAGCGCCCCCAAAGGTGGTGTTGCTCCAGTACTCGCCCCGCCAGTAATCCGTGGGCATGGGCCCCAGGGTCTGCGTGGGCGATGTCGTGGATGTGGGCATCGCGGTTGGCGTCACCGTCGGCAACGCCGTGCTCACTGGTGATGCTGTTGCTTCCGGCGTTGCCGTGGCCGGGACCACGGTCTCTGTCGGGGGTGGAGGTGTCAGTGTGGCCGGTTCAGGCCCATTGGCGGCCCGTATGGTGTTGCCCAGGGTGTCGGTGCGATACTGGTAGGCGCGACCCTCCGCTCGCAGCCAGATACGGTACCCTGGCGTCACCACGCTGGCGCAGTTCTCGCCGCTCAGGCCGAGGCAGGCGTCGGGCCACTGCACCGGCTCGATCGAGTCTGTGAGAATGGCGTCGGCCGAGATGCCCAGCCGGGCCGCCAGGTCCGCGCGGGCCAGCGCCACGAGGGCGTTTCGTTGCGCCTCGCTGGCCAGCCGATCGTACACCGATTGCGCAAAAGCCAGGATGATGGCCTGATCCGCCTCGGTTGCCTCACGGCGTCCCTCGCCATCCAGGTACAACGACAGTTTCAGGTTGTCTGGCCCGCCCGGGTTGTCTTCGGTGGCGGCCTCCAGCGGGCGATAGCGCACGCGAAAAGCTACCAGCTGGCTGACCTCATCGGCGGTGAGTTCGCCTACCTGCAGGGGATCCTGACAGCGGCCAAAGATGGCCCGGTTCTCCCTGTCGATGTACAGGCGATCGCAGTAGCCGGCGATGCCACCTTCCCGTTGCCAGGAGAGCAGCGCGTCAATGGGCTCTGCGAGATCGGCGGTAGCCGTGGCCGCGGGGAAGGGCGGAACTGCCGTGGGCGTCACATCGGCGCCCGAGGCGCGGCGTGCGGCCCAGGCCCCGACGGACAGCAGCACCAGGGCGATTCCGATCCCCAGGACAAAGTAAAGTGTCTTGCGCGACGTCGCGATCTCGTTATCCATAGTACCTTTTCTATCTATATCCTTGCTCAGCTGTGGGCCCAGGACCCACACGGAAGGGACCGACACAGTATGCCAGTCAGCATGTATTAGACGCGTGTTACCGCTTCAGGGTTCCCTGTCGCATACAGTATAACCCCTGAGCGGTGGAAAGGCATCAGCCGGCCGGGATGCGAACGCTTCGGGGAAACTCAAAGCGCCCCGTGTATCACGGGGCGCTCGTGCTGTCAGGGTCAGGCTAGATCTTGAATGGCTCACCGAAACGATCCCGCGAAAAGACCTCGTCCCACTCTTTGCGCTGGCGCGCGGGCGGGTGCACCTCGGGCACGCCGAGGGGGCTGCAGGCGACCACCGTGAGGTCGTTGGGAATGCCACACACGGCCTTGACGTCCTCGTCCTTAAAGGCACCGATCCAGCAGGTGCCATAGCCCAGGCTGGCGGCCGCCAGCACCATATTCTCAAGGGCGATGGCCACATCCACCTTGTACCATTTCTCGGTGACCGGGGGGCGCCCGACGGCGACGATGATATAGGCGGCGTCGGCCATCCACATCTGGTTGTTGCAGGCCTGCGCCACGCGCGCCTTTTGTGCAGGATCACCGACGATGACAAAGTGCCAGGGCTGGCGGTTGGCCGCGGAGGGCGCCTGATGACCCGACTCGAGAATCTGCTTCAGGTCGGCGTCAGGGATCGGCTCCTTTTTGTAGGTCCGTACACTGCGCCGTTCCAGGATGGTGGTTAGCGTATCCATGCTATGCTCCTTTCAATCTGGTTCGTTCGCCTCGTCGAGGCCTGAGCGCGCCTGCTGCGCCTAGTCTTCGCCGTCGGGCAGGTCGGCCAGGTGGCCCGTGCTGAGAAAGACGATGCGCTCGCAGATGTTGGTGACACGATCGGCCGCGCGCTCCAGGTTGTGGGCCGCCCAGAGCAGCATGTTGGCCTGCTCGATCTTGCTGCGGTCCGCCAGAATCAACCCCATCAACTCGTGCCGGATCTGGTTATAGAGCGAATCCACCTGTTCATCCTCCATCGGGATGTCACGGGCAGCCTGCTCATCCTGTTCGATATAGGCTCGCAGGGCACGGGCCAGCATGTCCATGGCGATCTCGGACATGCGGGGGATGTCGAGCAGGGGCTTGATGAGGTCCTGCTCGCCGATCATCAGGCTGATCTTGGATATGCCCTTGGCATAGTCGCCGGTGCGCTCCAGCTCGCGGATGATGTCGAGAATGGCCGCCAGGGCACGGAGGTCGCGGGCCATCGGCTGTTGCGTCGCGATCAGCACCAGTACATCAGACTCGATCTGGAAGCGCTTGCTGTTGATCCGGATGTCCTCATCGATGATCTGCTGCGCCCCATCCAGATTCCGGGCCTTGAGATAGTCGACCGAATTGGCGACCGCCCGCTGCACCATATAGCCCAGCTCGAGCACCTCATTCTGCAGGCGCTGCAACTCACCCTCAAAGCGTCGTCTCAACATCCGGATTCCCTCTCTTTCCAGAGCGCGCCCTGGTCCTAGCCAAAGCGACCGGTGATATAGTCCACAGTACGTTTGTCATCCGGCTGTGTAAAGACCTTGCCCGTCTCGCCGTACTCGACCAGTTGGCCGGTCTGGCCGTCATCGGTCAGAAAGAACGCGGTCCAGTCCGAGACGCGCGCGGCCTGCTGCATGTTGTGGGTGACGATGACGATGGTATAGTGCGCGACCAACTCGCGCATCAGGTCCTCGATGCGTAGCGTCTCCACGGGGTCCAGCGCCGAGGCCGGCTCGTCCATCAGGATCACCTCGGGGGTGGTGGCGATCACCCGCGCCAGGCAGAGCCGCTGCTGCTGCCCCAACGAGAGCGCCAGCGCCCCCTGCTGCAGATCGTCGCGCACCTCTTTCCACAGCCCCACGTCGGTGAGGCTGCGTTCCACCAGGGCGTCCAGGTCGGCACCCCGGGCTGTCCCCAGCACGCGCGGGCCAAAGGCGACATTGTCATAGATGGACTGCGGGAAAGGGTTGGGGCGCTGAAAGACCATGCCCACCCGCTGGCGCAGCTCCACCACGTCGTATTCGGGGCTGTATATGGGATCATCGTCGAGGTAGACCTGGCCCTGGATGTGAAAGCTGCGGACGGTGTCGTTCATGCGGTTCAGGGTGCGCATAAAGGTCGTCTTGCCGCAGCCCGACGGCCCGATGAGCGCCGTGATCTGGCGCTCTTTGATCTCTACCGAGACGTCGGCAAGCACCTGCTTTTGCCCGTAATAGGCGTTCAGGTGCTCGGCATGCATCTTGCTCATGGCCCCGTTCTGTCTCCGTTCATGGTGTGCGGCGCTCCCGCGGGGACTCGGCCGCTACGCGATCAGCCGAATCGCCCGGTCACATAGTCCTCGGTGCGCTGGTCGCGCGCCCGGGTAAAGATCTCCTCGCCAGTGCCCGTCTCGATCAGTTCGCCCATCAGGAAAAAGGCCGCATGGTCGGCCACGCGCGCCCCCTGCTGCACGCTGTGTGGCACCAGGATGATAGTGTAGCGCTCCTTGAGCTCCGCCAGCGACTGCTCCACGCGGGCTGTCGAGATCGGGTCCAGACCGGAGGTGGGTTCGTCCAGCAGCAGGATGTCGGGCTCCACCGCGAGGCTGCGGGCGATGCA
>CAZMAI010000123.1:4873-7596 GCA_964564195.1 uncultured Anaerolineales bacterium
TCCAGCCGGTCGTTGAGGCGGTTGATCAGGCGCAGCAACGTTGTCTTGCCGCCGCCTGCCGGCCCGAAAAAGACGGTGACGCTGTTGGCAGGCACATCCAGCGAGATGCTCTGGAGGGCCTGGTGCGTCCCGTACCAGTAACTGACGTCGCGGATCTGGATCTTGGTATCTACCATTCGCGTCTACGCCTGAAATAGCTCCGGATGAGCGTCGCAACAAGGTTGAGCGTGAGCACAAAGACAAGCAGGACGAGCGCCGTGCCGAACTGGATATCTACCGGCATGCCCGGCACCTGGGTACTGATGACGTACAGGTGGTAGGGCAGCGCCATGGTCTGGTCCATGGGCGAGCTCGGCAGAACCGGCAGGTAGAAGGCAGCGACCGTGAACAGGATCGGGGCCGTCTCGCCGGCCGAGCGGAGCAGGCCCAGGATCACCCCCGTGATAATGCCGGGCAGGGCCTGAGGCAGCACGATGCGCCGTATCCCCTGCCAGTTGGTGCCGCCCAGGCTGGCGCTCACCGTGCGGAACTCCATGGGCACCGCCCGCAGCGCCTCCTCCGAGGTGCTGATGATCACCGGCAGGGTCATGATCGCGAGGGTGAGCGATCCCGCCACGATCGAGGTGCCGAACTGGAGCAGAAGAACAAAGATGCCCACGCCAAAGAGGCCATAGACCACGGAGGGGACGCTGGCCAGGTTGACGATCGCCAGCCGCACGGCGCGGGTGAGGGCGTTGTCGCGGGCATATTCCGAGAGGTAGATGGCCGCGCCCACGCCCATGGGGATAGCCACCAGGCCCGTGCCCAGCGTCAGCAGCAGCGTGCCCACGATGGCGGGCAGGATGCCGCCGGCCTTCATGCCCTCACGGGGCATATCGGTCAGAAACTCCCAGCTGATGGCGGGCGCCCCCTGAACGACGATCGCACCGATGACCAGCAGGATCGGGATGACGACGATCAGGCTGATCAGGGCCAGCAGGCCAAAGCCCAGTCTCTGCGTGAGATGGCGGTTCATCAGCGCAGCCCTCCCCGCTCACGCCGGCGGAACATGACGGAGGAGGAGGCCAGCGTGATCAGGAATACGATCACAAAGAGCAGCAGCCCGATGCCAAAGAGCACGTGATAGTGCGTGCTGCCGCTGGCGACCTCGCCCATCTCGGCGGCGATGGTGGCGGTCATGGTGCGGATCGGCTTGAACAGGGCGTTGATACCGTCGGGCAGGCGCGCCGCGTTGCCGGTGACCATCATCACCGCCATGGTCTCGCCGATGGCCCGGCCCATCCCCAGCATCAGCGCCATCAGGATGCCGGAGCGTGCGGCGGGAATCACCACGCGCCAGATGGTTTGCCACTGGGTGGCGCCCATGGCCAGGCCCGCGTCGCGGTAGGATTTGGGGACCGCGTCGAGCGCATCTTCGGCCACGCTGATGATCGTGGGCAGCGCCATGTAGGCGAGCACCAGCGCCCCGGTAAAGGCGGTGAGGCCAGTGGGGGCGCCGAGCCCCTCGCGGACCAGCGGGGCGAGAATGACCATCCCGAAGAATCCCAGCACCACCGAGGGGATGCCCGCCAGGACCTCGATCATCGGCTTGAGGACCTCGCGGGCCCAGTTGGGCGCGACCTCGCGGATGAACACAGCCGTGCACACGCCCAGCGGAAAGGCGATGAGCATGGCGACCAGGGTGACCAGCAGCGAGCCGAAAAGCAGAGGAATGGTGCCGTACAGGTCAAAGGTCGGGTACCAGCGGGCGCCGAACAGGTTACCCAGCGGCACCTGGATAAAGGCCGGCACGCCCTCGGTGAGCAGGAAGAAAAAGATCACGGCGACGATGCCGATGGTGGACACGCCCAGCACCCGGATCAGGGTCTCGATGAACCACTCGAACCCGGGCCGTTTCGTCTCTCCGACTTTTCTGCGGCGGGTCATCCTTCCCTCCGTCATTGCAGCGGCACAAAGCCCAGGTCGTCCACCTGCTGCTGGCCCTCGGTCAGCACCCAGTCCATATAGTCCGCCAGGGCACCGGTGGGCTCGCCGGCGGTGTACATGTAGAGCGGGCGGGCGATGGCGTACGATCCGTCGTTCACGGTGGCGGCCGAGGGCAGCACATAGGGGCTAGCCTCATCCGCGGCGATGGCCAGCGTCTTTTCCTCAGAGGTCACATAGCCCAGACCGTCATAGCCGATGGCGTTGCGGTTCTGCCGCACCTCGGCGCCAATCCCCTCAGAGGAGGGCATCAGCAGCGTGTCGGGCGAAGGCAGCAGGTCGCTGTCAAGGCCCAGGCGGATGACGTTCTCGATAAAGTACACGTATGTGCCCGAGTTGGACTCGCGCGAGAGGAGCACGATGGGGCGATCCTCGCCGCCCACCTCTTGCCAGTTAGTGATCTTGCCGGTGTAGATATCCGACACCTGTTGCAGCGTGAGGCGCTCCACCGGGTTCTCGGGGTGCACCACCACGGCGATGGCATCCTGCGCCACGACGAACTCGATGGGGTCGATGCCGTTCTTGCGCGCGGCCTCGAACTCTTCCGGCTTCATCTCGCGCGAGGCGTTGGCGATATCCACCGTGCCGTTGATCATGGCGGCGATGCCGGTGCCCGAGCCGCCGCCGGTGACCGAGATGCTGATCTCCGGATGCTCGGCGGTGTAGGCCTCCACCCAGGCCAGCGCCAGGTTGACGATGGTATCCGAGCCCTTGTTCTGGATGGTGGTCACCGCGCCGCT
>CAZMAI010000124.1:0-7399 GCA_964564195.1 uncultured Anaerolineales bacterium
TTCCTACCACGCCACAGAGAAGATATAGTGGAATAGATGAATGACAGGAATGAAAACGTTGAATAGATAAGTGAAGGGATATAAAAAAGTTGAATAAGCAAGTAAGGGATATAAAAGTGTTGAATAGACGGATGATAGATATGAAAGTGTTGGAAAATGCTTTGAAATATATTCATCAAAGGGAATATGATGGAGGGGGCTTCACCCTTTACGAAGGAATTCCAGATGGTAAAAACACCTATTATGGTCTTTCAGTTCTCAATTTATTGGGAGAAACCCCAAATAACATCGATAAAACCATTTACTGGCTTAAAAACCTACAAAATAGCCGTGTATTCGGCATATATGGAAAGTTCAACCTTTTAAACAGCTTAGTTTTGTTAGGTAAGGAACCAGAAATTCCTGATAAATATATTCATCCATTACTGGAAAAAAAGAAATTCCCTAATCTGGAAATAGCCTTTTTAACTACCGCAATATTAAAATTAATCGGATATCACGATTTTAATCATATATCTGAATGGATTTTAAGGCAACAGAATGACGATGGAGGATTCAACATCGGCGGATCAGATATTCAATCTACCTATTACGCCGTTGAATCTTTAAACTGCATCGATGAATCATTGATAGAAAATAGAGATAATATTTTAGATTTTACCAAGAGATGCAGAACAAAAGAAGGATTATTCGTTTATACTCCAATCAGTTATCCCCCATACATCGAATCAATCTATTCCGGGGTAAAAATTTTTGAAACACTGGGAAAAATTCCTGAAAACAAAGAATCCATGGTGGATTTTGTTTTAGAACTTCAAAATAATGATGGAGGATTTAGAAGATCCATCTATATGGGAATTTCTGAGCTCGAATATACATACAGGGCTTTGTATGTGCTTAAAACATTATCATATCTTTAACTGTTGATTTCAAAGAAAATGGAGGATTGAATTATGGATAGTGTGATAGAAGAAGTCTTAATAAGAAAAATTTCAGACAGCAGACTTTAAATCCATAGAAAAACTAATAAAAAAACTAAAAAACCTCTATTGCACTGAAATAAGACAAAAAACCTACACAGAAAACTGGACAAAAAAATTTATAAAATCAAATTGATAAATTTTCAATGTCGCCCACTATATATCAATTTTCTATTTATCGTTCATATTCAATTAATTTATTTTGCACTTGTTCATAATCACCAATTATCATGTTATCAATCAAATTAAGACATTTTGTTTTTATTTTTTGTTCTTTCGTTTTGCCATATAATTTAAAAACTAAATTCGACACAATAAAAGCTGTTCCAGAAGTTTCAGTTGTTATATCAGAAGCATCAGACCCCGCAATAATAAAAAACTGTTCACAAACATCTAGAATGTTATCTGGAAGAATTTCAATTTTATCCAGAGCATACATTAAATCTCCAGAATTATCTATAAACGCAGGACTATAAATAAAAGCTCTGACTAAATCAGTGTAATCATTTATATTTTCGTTATTTATCTTCCTAAAACAGTTTGAAGCTTCTGAACGAACATCAACAGAAGGATCATTAAACAATTTGATTAAAATAGGTTTTATCATGTACAGGGGTGAAAATGCTAAATATTCTTAAAAAACTTGGGCAATCCCTAATCTATGAAATTCGGAGTAATTTAAACAAAAATAAAATTCTAAAAGGTCTTTTCGAATTAAATAAGCATAAGATATTATTCTAGCACCGACAATGGCTACTGATTTGGTTTCAGAGAAAATCATTCTGTATATAATCTCAGAAATACTATCAAAATTCTCTTTTAAATTGTAATATAAAAATCGTTCGATTTGTCTCGTTTGTAGGAGTATGTCATCTGTATTGCATAATTCTTTGAAGAGATCCAAAGCTAATGAGGGATCGTGCTTTAAGACTCCTATTAAAGATTCAGCTACACAAGATCTCACAGAAATAACTGGATCATTTACGATTTTTTTTAGGGTAGGATAAAATAGGTATATAAGATCCTTATCATCAAAAAGTAAGTTAGCAAGCGATAACGCAGCTATACCTCTTGCAGAATTGATACCAGATTCAAAAATTCTTTCTCCAAATAAAGATCCCCTAAAGTTTTTAGGATTCAATAAATCTTCTTGAGGATCGGGATCATTTAAAACATAATAATTAATTATATCTAGGGCTTCTTTTGGTAATTTTTCTCCAGCAAACTTAGCAATAGGCTGTGTAATCCAACGTCCACAAGGTTTACTTGGTAATTCATGGCAACGTTTACATACATCAATTACACTATTTAAATTGGCTTCACTATCTGCTAATCCCATTAATACGGCATCAAAATAATAAACATTAGTATCATCAGGAAACCGAAGAGTTAATTTAGCAAATCTTTCAGGATCATCTTTAACTAATTTATTTAATTCCCTTGATAACTCTAAAGGTCCACCCTCAAGCATGTCCACTTCTTCATTATATTTAGCGATTGCAGCTAACCATTCATCATCACTTAACTTTTTTGCTTCTTTTTCATTGATAGGAGACGTAACAGCTATAGTTCTCATCTTTGTGGGTTTTTCAGATGTAACTCCAAAAATTTTATTAAGATATCCCATTCTAGATTCAACAGAGATAGACCTTAAGTTTAATGGGATACCTTCTAATAAGCCTAATTGAACATTAGCATTACGATATTCATAATATCCAAAATCACTGCAGTAACCAGGGTAAAAAGTACAAATCCATTTGTAATATGCTTGTTGATGATTGAAATAATTTAATAACATCTTTTCAAGCTTTTTAAATTTGGAATATAAACAATGAGGACAAATTGACTCAATTAAAATTCTAGTTGCCCAATAAGATGAACTAAAATATCCTATTTTAAGACTTTGTGGATTTTTTTCTAAATAGTCAACCGCCTTATTAGAATATTTTTTTCCATTTGCTGAATAAGAGCGTATAAGTAAAAAATGTGCAGTTTCGTAATTGGATGTTCTTAGAATCTGCTCCCATTTTGAAAAAGATTTAGGAAAGTCAACGGCTAGTTTGCGTAATGCTGTTTCCATTGAATACAAAAGAATTTCCCTATTTTGATATCTTCTTTCTTTGTAACCCCTATATCTCCATATTTCATCTTTAAATGGTTTTTGAGACTTTTTATCAGCGTTAATTTCCATTAAACTCAGCATTAAAGGTAAAATTTTATTTACAAATGCTTTTGGCGATTTTTCTGCCAGATTTATGAATTCTTTATCTTCAAAGGATCTAGTAAGAATCTGACCAGAATTTTCAGAAAAAGGATTAGTTTGGGCATTATTTAATGTTAATTCTATTTTTCTGTTTAGATAATGACTTATTATTTCGATCGAACGGTTAGGATTAGTTTTAGCAAGTTTGTAAACCGATGTTTCTATAACACTCCAATATTCTCTTTCACGAAATGATCTTGTATTTTCAAAAATATCTTCATCTATCAACAGCAGTAACAACTCAAAATTATTACCCACTCTGAGATCAGTAAAAGTCGTATATCTTATAATCAATTCATCCCATTGTCTTGATTTTCCTACATATGGCTTTAGTAATTCTGCTACTCGCTCTGTACTACTCATAATACCATAAAGAAACCACATTGTTTTAGTAATTAAATCCCAGTCTTCACTTTTCAAATAACTTTCGATAATACCCATAGAATCGAGGAGTTCGAACCAATATATTGATCTGAATATTGATCTCCATGCTTCTCCATAAAGAAGATTTTCTTTATCAGAAATAAATGGTTCTATTAAATCCCATTCTTCTTTTGTAGGGTCACTTAATCTTGAAAATAGTTCTAAAATAAGTATTTTGATATGAAAACGTACCTTAGGATTATTCAATATTGATTCTATATCATCAAGATAGTCGTTAAATAAAGTATCCTTATATGATCTTTTGTATGTTAAAATTTGTCTAACTTGAGAACGTTTAAATAGATATTGCTCATCATTTAATAAAAATTCTAATAAACTTCCCTTATTTCGGACGAATATTCTGGCAAAAGAATAATCAAAAAAACTTCCATGAAAAAATCCATAAGAATTAGAATCGGAAGTTAAAACACCTTCAGATGCCATTATTTCAGCATCAGAAAAATATCTATCTAAAATAAATTTAGGGGCTTTAAAGTCCTGATTTTCACTTATATAATCACATAATAAACTAATTACCGAATCCCATCCTATACTCCTTCCAAATTTAGTTTCTATATATCGTTTTTTTCTATCCCAATACTCATTGTATAAATCAATTTTTGAATCAAATGTTAAAGAAGACCCACCAGATCCCATAATTTCAACGAATAGTTTTAGATGAAGAGGTATAGTTAAAATTTCAAATTGTAATTCACTGAATTTTGATTTATCTAAATTTAATTCATTTTCAATAAATTGCTTCAATTCTTCCAAAGTTAATGGTTCTATTTCAATTTCATGAATTTCGTAAATTTTCTTGATGTTACTGAGTCTTTTATCGTTCTTTAAATCAAAATCTCTGCAAACTAAAATCAAATTCATATTAGGATAATTTTTTACTTGTTCAATCAATTCATAAATACAATCCATAAAGCCTAATTTTTTTCCTTGAATTACACTTAAACTATCCAATTGATCAATAATAAAAACACATCTCTTCCCTTGAACAATATTTTCCAAAACATTTACTGGAGAACCAGGTAATCCCATATTCAAACCTAATTTCTTAGCAGAATAGGCTAATTCATTATTTTCTAAATCAAGCACAAAGAAAGGTGTTCTTTGAGATTTTAATTCATCTAAAAATTGGCTAATGATACCACTTTTACCTATTCCTGCTGAACCTGTAATAATAAGATCTTGTTTAGATTCAATATTATCTAATATCTCATTAGTACATTCCCGAAAAATAGGATTTAATGAAAATTCGGCTTTTTTTATCCTTCGTAAATAGCGATCATTAATTCTGTCAAAACTACCAATTATATGACGATCTTTATACCATTCAGCGGGATGGTAGTCTGCTGCTTTCAAATCATTCCATATCGAATCGATAGTTAATTTAGAACCAACCTGATTAAACACATATTCAAAAAACCAAGACCTCACATCAGAAGGATTTCCATCTACTATGGGCTCTAAATATGAAAGTAAATTTTTTTTCAAAGTTTCTTCACTAATTAATTCAACTTTTATTCTTTTTAAAGCTTCATAAACACTTTCCTCAGATCCATATTTATTTAATAATCCAATAATTGTTTCCCAAGCTTTAAGATAAGGTCCTTTTAAATTGTTCTCAAAATCTTCATAATAAGTCTCATCAGCTCTGTCTATTAATCCTTCTAATTCTGTTGCAGAGCTTGATGAAACAAAATGACAAGTTACTGTAAGATCTTCTAATTTAGCGAAAAAATTTTGTAATACATTACTTAAGTCATTTATAGTCCATTTTCCCCTATAATGTTGCCTTTTAACTTGATAATATTCTTTTTCACCATTTCTAACAAGGTAAAATTCCACACCTTCCCCTTCAAAGCCAGGAGGTTCTATATGAATTAAGTTAGCCTCTTCTCTTAAAATATCAATAATGCAAGATATTGTGAAATAAGCTTCGTAACGATTTCCTATTTTATCTGCAGCACCGCCTTTAAATGGCATCGTTAACCTCGTTAAATTTAATAATGATTAATACTATTAAATTAAATTCCTTATCTTTGGCATATTTCTCAAGCAGACCTAAATTAAAGAGATTATTCTTCAGTTCTATAAAATTTCTATAATTTTCCGATGCTTAAATGTTGTTTGTTAATATATAAATCCCTTTAAAAAATAAGTTAATTTTTAGCGAATTTTCCTCGAAAGTAACAGATAAGAAAACACCATAACCCACACCAAAAATGTGAAGATGGTTATCCGCTCCAACAAACCTCCGTAAGGCGAATTGTTTGCAATTGAAGCTGCAGTCATCCCTCAGGATATCAAGATCACCAGGACAGAGAGATATGAATACCATGCAAATGGTTTATTTTTCCTTTCCTTTCTGAATGAAAATCCGGCCAGGAATACGGCTAATATAGTTAAGGGGGATGTGATTCCGGCCAGTATCAGGTGGATGGTGCCGGCTAGAGTTGTTGGTGCTCCGCGAGGGTCCTGTGGGAAGAAGATAAACAGGAGGCCCAGAATACCAATTAAGGCAATCATCACCACTGCGGCCTTTAATGTTTTACTTTTAGCTAGTTCAGGGTCCTGAAATATTCCATAATAAATAAAATTAACGATACGTTGTATATGGCGAATAGAATACTCAACAACAATAAATTTGGTGACCCTGGTATGAGGAGTTCGCTTATGGAATTATAAAAGGGGTTGTAATCCCCACGTAAGGCGCCACCTATAAAAACTGCCATGATGTAGATCAAAGGGCCAATTATGCCCAGTAGGGGATAAATTTTTTTCATTCCAATTCTTCATCTGTTAGTTTTCACTGCTTGAATAATCAAAAACCCCTTATACTCTTAATTGTCTCCCTGGGGTCTACATTTTCCATTTGGAACATGGTGGTTTTGTATCCCAGTTCTCCCAGTATCTTGTTGGATTTGGTACCCATCTCTTCAAATTCTGTGGGGAGCTGGCTAATTTGATCCACATACTGGTAGACCTTATCAGCTATGGATTCTCCTTCGAGTTTGTTTACCATTTTAAAGGCTAAAAGATATAAATAATATTCATAGAATGCTTTTAGAGATATGTAAAGGATCAGATCGCTCTTGGTAAAGCCGTATATACTTATTACTCGTTTTTGTTCCTTTAAAATGCTGTAGAGCAGGTTGTTGTAATTGTCGAGTAGTAGGGACCTGTTTTCGTCCAGGAGTTTCATGAGTTTCTGGGTGGTCTGGCTGGTGAATTCAACATCCTTCCGGTATATCAATAGTTCCACGTCGGTTGGTATGAACTCCACAATCTTGTTTTTGTACCGGTCGTAGTGTTCCCATATCATGATGTGATTGTAATCATCCGATAGGGAGTTTGAAAGATCCCTGATAAATTTTTCCCCGGCATCCATGCATCCGTTTAACCGTACCGGGTCTTCTTCCCTTATTTCTATGAATTCCTGGGATATTTCCTTGATCAGGTAACCTATGATCATCAGGTCCTTTTCCTCACCTAAAAAGAGGTTGGTCATTATCCTGGCCCCCATCTCTCCCAGTGATTCAAAATTTTTCAGTCGGAAGTACTTTCTGGCCACGTTTAAATCCTGTTTAATTATATTGACTGTGGATTCCATCTAACACACCTTTAAAATACTTCAATAGATTACATTTATGTTATCTTCCATTAATCAAGCCTTCCAACCTCTTGATAGCATTATATTTCTCTTTCCTCTCCAGTTTAG
>CAZMAI010000125.1:0-7297 GCA_964564195.1 uncultured Anaerolineales bacterium
ATTGTCAGGCCGCTTGCGCCGCGGTGGCCCGTATCGTTCAAGCGTCTGATGTCCCTATATGCGTATCTATCGCCGTTTCGTCCATCGGGCAGATTGATGCGCTCCTGGCGGCCGGTGCGGAACGCGTGACGCTGGCCCTGGATGCAGCAACTCCCGATCTGTTCGCCCGGATCAAGGGGCGCCATTGGCAGCCTGCCTGGTCCCTCTTGACAGAGGCTGCTAGGCACTTCCCCGGCCACATCGGGACGCACCTGATCGTCGGACTGGGCGAGCGCGAAGACGCGTTTCTCGCTACGGCGGCCTCGCTGCTGCAGCGCGGCATTATGACCGGGGTGTTTGCGTTCACTCCGGTCCGCGGGACGCGCATGGAGCACGTGACACCGCCCCCGATAGAGTCCTATCGCCGGATTCAGGCGGCCTTCTGGCTGCTCAAGCATGGGCTTGTGCAAGCACCAGATCTGCAGTTCGACGATGGTGGCCGACTGTGCGGGATTTCGATGAACCGAACTGCACTGATCGAGGCTCTGGGCGACGGGGACGCCTTTCGTACGGCAGGATGTCCCGACTGCAATCGACCCTACTATAACGAGCGACCGGGAAGCCGTTTGTACAACTATCCCCGGCCCCTCACCCGGGCCGAGGCCGAGTATGAATTGTGGAGCCTTGTGCAGGCATTAACTATCTGATTTCCCTGCTGCGGAAGGAGCGTATGGATAAGCGCACACCACTCTATGCCGAACATCTGTCGCTGGATGCAAAAACGACCCACTTTGCAGGCTGGGAGATGCCGGTGAGCTATTCCGCCGGGCCCGTGGCCGAGCACCGCCGTGTGCGCGCGGCGGCCGGCCTCTTTGATCTGTCGCACATGGGGCGCGTGTATGTGTCCGGGCCTGATGCGCGGGCGCTGCTGCAGTATGTCGCGACATCCAACGTTGCCCGGCTCAAGGTGGGCGACGCCATCTACGCCCCGATGTGTTATGCCGACGGGGGCCTGGTAGATGATGCTTTCGTGTACCGCCTGGCTGACGCCTATCTGGTCGTCGTCAATGCCTCGAACACTGCCAAGGATGTGAACTGGCTACAGTATCAGGCGACGGGGCAAGACGTACAGATCGTTGACCATTCTGCCGAGACCTGCATGCTGGCTCTTCAGGGTCCCCTGGCGGAATCGATACTCCAGCGCGTCTGCGACTCGGACCTGAGCTCTCTGGCGAGGAACCAGATTCAGAGTGCCATGGTGCTGGATGCTGAGATCCTGGTGGGACGAACTGGTTACACCGGCGAGGATGGCTTTGAGCTTTACGTTCCTGCTGAAAGCGCGGTCATGCTGTGGCGCGGCTTGTTGGCGGAGGGCGAGAGCGATGGCATCCTGCCCATTGGCCTGGCAGCCCGCGATTCGCTGCGGTTTGAGCCTTGCTTTGCCCTGTATGGGCACGAGATTGACGCGAGTATCACACCGCTTCAGGCTGGGCTCTCCTGGGCCGTGGCACTCAAGAAGGGTCCTTTTGTTGGACGTGACGCGCTCATCAAGGAGCGCCTGGAAGGTGTGCCCCGCCGGCTGGCAGGGTTCGAGATGATCGATAGGGGTGTCCCTCGCCACGGCATGTCCGTGCTGGCGGGTGAGGAGCCTGTCGGCTGGGTCACCAGTGGGCTGTACGCGCCGACACTCGACCGCTTTCTGGGCCTCGCTTACGTATCACCTGACTCGGCCGCGCCGGGCACGGAGATCGCCATCGACGTACGCGGGCAGCTGCGCCGGGCACGGATAGTCAAACGGCCATTCTACACGCCTTCTTACCAGAACAAGTAGAGAGGAGACTGAGCCATGGCTTACCAGATCGCTGACGATTGCCTGTATGCCGAGAACCACGAGTGGATTCGCGTCGAGGGTGATGTCGCCACAGTGGGGATCAGCGACTATGCGCAGGACGAACTGACCGATGTCGTCTATGTGGAGCTTCCCGAGGCGGGCGCGACCTTTGAGCAAGGCGCACCCTTTGCCGTGGTCGAGTCCGTCAAGGCCGCCTCGGACGTATTTCTGCCCGTGGAAGGCGAGATCATCGCCGTGAACGCGTCGCTCGAGGAGACACCGGAGGCGGTGAATGACGACCCCTTTGGTGAGGGCTGGTTCGTCAAGATCAAGATTGCAGACCCCGAGCAGATGAGCAGTCTGATGGATCCGCAGGCGTACGCGGCCTATCTGGAAACGCTGGGCGCTTAACATGACCTATGTGCCACACACAGAACAGGATCGCCAGTTGATGCTGGCCGCGATCGGTGCGCCTTCATGCGACGCGCTGTTTGAGGCGGTCCCTGCCGAATACCGCTTCCCGGAGGTTCGGCTTCCCGCGCCGCTCTCGGAGCCAGAGGTGTTGGCCGAGTTGCGCGCGTTGGCTGCGCAGAATGTGGACGTCACCGGTCGCCCCTGCTTTCTCGGTGCGGGCGCGTACAACCACTTTGTGCCCAGCGTCGTTGGGCATCTTACCAGCCGCTCGGAGTTCTACACCGCCTACACGCCGTACCAGCCAGAGATCAGCCAGGGCACACTGCAGGCTATCTTTGAGTACCAGACGATGATCTGCCGTCTGACCGGGATGGAGGTCAGCAACGCCTCGCACTATGATGGGGCCACGGCCATGGCGGAGGCGATCATCATGGCTGCGGGCATCTCTCGCGGGCGTCGCCGCAAGGCGCTTGTGTCTCCCAACGTCCACCCCCAGTACCGTGCCGTGGCTCGTACCTATGTGCAAGGCATGGAGCTGGACATCGTGGGCGACAACGTGGCAGACCCGTCAAACGAGGCGCTGTTGGCTTCGATGGATGATGCTACCGCCAGCGTGGTCATCCAGACGCCTGATTTCTATGGGCGCATCGTGGACCTCACAGGGGTCGCGGATGCTGTGCATGCCCGCGGCGCAGTGCTAATCGTCGTAGCGGATCCGATCTCCCTGGGGATGCTGGTGCCCCCCGGGGCGATGGGCGCCGATATCGTTGTCGGCGAAGGGCAACCCCTGGGCATCGGGCTGCAGTTCGGCGGGCCATACCTGGGTTTCTTCGCCTGCCGGATGGAGCACGTGCGGCGCATGGCCGGTCGCGTGGTGGGTGAGACCGTGGACGCGGAGGGGCAGCGCGGCTATGTGCTGACCCTTGCGACGCGCGAGCAGCATATCCGTCGCGAAAAGGCCACGTCCAACATCTGCACCAATCAGGGCCTGAACGTGCTGGCCGCAGCGATCTATCTTAGTGCGCTCGGCCGCTGTGGGCTTTCCCAGGTCGCAGCCCTTTGCTATCACCGCGCCCACTATGCCGCTAACGCCATCGACACGCTTGCCGCTTTTCGTGTCGACACAACGCAACCTTTCTTCAAGGAGTTTGTGGTGCATTGCCCTGCGCCAGCGCGTGAGATTAGTCAGCGCTTGTTGGAGGCTTACGGTATCATCGCCGGCTACGATCTGGGGGAGATTACTCCTGATCGAGCGAATCAGTTGCTGGTATGCGTCACAGAGATGAACCCGGTCGCGCAGATCGATCAGCTGGTCAAGGCTCTGGTGGAGGTGACACGATGAGCGAGCCGGTCATCTATGAACTCGGAGCTCCCGGGCGCTGCGCCGCGCACCTCCCTGCTCTAGACGTGCCGCTCAGTCCGATGCCGCCGGCACATCTGCTGCGCGATGATCTGGATCTGCCCGAAGTGAGCGAAGTCGACTTGGTTCGCCACTTTGTCCGGCTCTCGCAGCTCAACTATGGCATTGACAAGGGCATGTACCCGCTCGGGTCCTGCACGATGAAATACAACCCCAAGGTCAACGAGGATGCCGCCCGCATCCCTGGCCTGGTGAACGTACATCCTTTGCAGCCAGAGTCGACAGTCCAGGGAAACCTGGCGCTCATGTTTGGTCTGCAGACCGCCCTGCAGGCGCTTGGCGGTTTCGCTGGCGTGAGCCTGCAGCCGGCCGCTGGTGCACACGGCGAACTGACGGGCATTCTGATGATCAGGGCGTACCATCGCGATCGGGGCGATGATGCGCGCACGGTGATGCTGATCCCCGACTCGGCGCACGGCACAAACCCGGCTTCAACCAGCATGGTGGGCATGCAAACCGTGCAGATCCGCTCGGATTCACGGGGCAACGTGGACCTGGCTGCCCTCGAACCTCACTTGAACAATAGGCTCGCAGGGATTATGTTTACCAACCCCAACACGCTCGGCCTGTTTGATGAACATGTGGCTGAAATGTGCCGGCTGGTGCACAAAGCCGGTGGCCTGGTGTATGGCGATGGTGCCAACTTTAACGCGCTGATGGGGATCGTCAAACCAGGCGATCTGGGCTTTGACGTGATGCACTTTAACCTGCACAAGACCTTTTCGACGCCCCATGGGGGCGGAGGACCGGGTTCGGGCCCGGTGGGGGCCGCTGAGTCGCTAGTGGAGTATCTGCCTGGTCCCGTGGTGGTTCAGGTGGGAGGCCCTGAGGACGAGCAAGCCGGTGGGGATATTGGGTATGCCTTCACTACGCCGCCCCATTCCATCGGCCGGGTCAAGTCCTTTTACGGACACTTTGGCATTCTGATTCGGGCGTATACCTATATCCGCATGCTTGGCGCGGCGGGGCTGAAGGAGACCACCGAGTCAGCCGTGCTGAATGCCAACTACCTGCAGCAGTTGCTGAAACAGGTCTATCCTTTGCCCTATGATCGCACCTGCATGCACGAGTTTGTGCTCGAGGGGCATGTGGCCGGCGCGCCGGATATCCGCGCTCTCGACATCGCCAAGCGGCTGATCGATTATGGCTACCACCCACCGACCAACTATTTCCCGCTGATTGTGCATGAAGCGCTCATGATCGAGCCCACCGAGACGGAGAGCCGCGAGGAACTGGAGCGCTTTGCAGAGGCGTTGACTCAGATCGCCCGCGAAGCCGTCGAGCAGCCTGAACTGTTGCATCAGGCTCCGACCAACGCGCCGCTGCGGCGGCTGGATGAGGTTAAAGCCGCCAGGGATCTGGTGCTGAGCTGGCAGCCGGCAAGGCAGAACGATGGGCCCTGACAGCGAGGACGCCCAGGGGCCCGACCTGGAGCCGATGCTTTACCTTATAGCCACGCCGATCGGTAACCTCGGTGACATGACGGTCCGTGCGATCGAAACGCTCAAGCAGGTGGACCTGGTGGCCGCGGAGGACACCCGCATTACCGGCCGCCTGCTCAAGCACTATGCCATCAACAAGCCGCTGATGGCGTTCTTTGAGCACAACCAGGCGCGCGCCACGGAAGAGGTCATCAGCCGGCTACAAGCTGGAGACGCTGTCGCGCTGGTGACGACGGCAGGGACGCCCGGTATCGCCGATCCCGGCTTTACCGTGGTTCGGCGTGCTATCGAGGAGGGTTTGCCGGTCACGATGATTCCGGGCCCGTGTGCCGCCATCATGGCGCTGGTATTGTCCGGTCTGGCGGTACACAGTTACACGTTTCGCGGTTTCACGCCGCGTAAGGCTGGCGCCCGACGACGTTTTTACGAGGCAGATGCCGATCTGCCCTACACGCTGGTCTACTATGAGAGCCCGCACCGCCTTTCGGCGTCCCTTCAGGATGCTCTGGCTGTCCTGGGGGATCGCCAGGCGGCTCTGGCTAACGATCTGACCAAGCTCTACGAAGAGGTGGTGCGAGGCACCCTGTCAGAGCTCATCGCGCATGTGGAGGCGCGGGGCGCCCGGGGGGAATATGTCCTGGTCATCTCGGGGGAAAAGCCCGCATGAGTGACGACCCGCGCGTAGCGGAGCTGGTAGCCCGTGTGTG
This sequence comes from uncultured Anaerolineales bacterium, assembly GCA_964564195.1. Classification (GTDB taxonomy): domain Bacteria; phylum Chloroflexota; class Anaerolineae; order UBA1429; family UBA1429; genus JAAYED01. Next base: position 5,794 of record CAZMAI010000125.1, read on the forward strand.
CGCAGGCGCCAGATACCGTGCCATCCATCCGGGTTTTGTGGCGCGCCTAGCGGCCCAGGAGTTGGCGATAGGGCGCTCGGCAAAGGAAGCGGTCAAGACCACCCGGCGCCGATTGCATCAGGCGGGCGCTGTCTACTTTTCGAGCGCGCCGCGGTATGAGCGCTGGTTGGCTATGCTCCAGCGGGCGCGCGATACGGGGGAGCCCGAACGGGTCCAGGACGCGTGCCTGGCCATTATGGCGGGACACCAATCCAGTCGAGAGCGTCTGCCGATCCTGGCTGGCTTTTACCGAGACCTGTTGCAGGGCATCGGTCCTGTGAGCTCCGTTTTGGACCTGGCCTGCGGGCTGAATCCGCTGGCGATTCCCTGGATGACGCTGGCCCCCAGTGCTCACTATTACGCGCGGGACATTTTCGGCGATCTGATGGCGTTTCTCCAGCAGGCACTAACTCTGCTGGGCGTGCAGGGCGAGGCGATCACCGCCGATGTGCTTGTGGATGCGCCGGGCCCCCCGGCACAACTGGCGCTCCTGCTCAAGACCATCCCCTGTTTGGAGCAGATCGACCGTGATGCTGGTGAGCGGTTGCTTGTTCATGTGCCCGCGACTCGGGTGATTGTCACCTTCCCCACTACCAGCCTGGGAGGCCGGCGCGATCGCGGCATGCTGGCCACCTACCGTGCGCGCATGGCGCGAATCTGTGAGGCACACCCATGGCAGGTGCAGGAACACCTGTTTGACAGTGAGCTGGCCTACCTCGTAGACAAGTCAGCGGACCCGGCCCTGGGAGGAACAGAGAATGGCTGATCGACCGGTACGGTTTGGCATCGTGGGAGCGGGACACATGGGCGCGCGCCATGCGGCCTGCCTGCGTGTATCACAGCAGGCCACGCTGGCCGGTGTTTGGAGTAGGACCGTGGCGCATGCGGCTCTGCTGGCTGCGGACGACGACGCACGGGTCTATCCAACTCTGCAAGACATGGTGAGTGATCCGGCTTTGGACGCCGTCATTGTCTCTACCCCAACGGTGCATCACGCCGAGGCGGCGTTGGCGGTTATCCGCGCCGGCAAGCACGCTATTGTCGAAAAGCCCCTGGCGCGCTCGGTAGCCGACGCCGAAATGCTGCTGCGCGAAGCGGAGCGAGCCGGCGTGCTCCTGCTGACCGGCCATATTGTGCGCTTTTTCCCAGTGTTCCGAACCCTGCACGATCATGTCGTGTCGCGTACCATAGGGCAACCCGCCGTGGTCCACATGTCGCGCGAAACCGCTACCCCGCTCACTGGCTGGCGAGCCGACATGGCTGAGGGAGGCGGTATTATCCTCGACCTGGGCATTCACGAGTTCGACTGGCTGCTGTGGACGCTTGGCCCCGTGTCTCGGGTCTACAGCCGAGCCCTGTCGCGCTCAGAAGGTGGTGCCGATGACTATGCGCTGACCACGCTGCGGTTCCAGAGCGGTGCAATCGCGGAGGTGGAGAGTTCGGCGCTGCGGGCGAGCGGATTTCG
>CAZMAI010000126.1:0-2047 GCA_964564195.1 uncultured Anaerolineales bacterium
TGACGCACGACCCCCGGGCGGCGGCCTATGCCGATCGCGTGCTCTTTCTCAGGGACGGGCAGGTCGCGGAGATGCTGACGCTCGACCGCGCCGAGGCGATGGCGGAGCGCATCCATGGCATCATGACCGTCATGGAAAGCCTGGAGGATTGAGCGCATGAGTCTTGGGCCGTTACGGCTGCTGGGCCTGCGCACGCTGCAATCGCGCCCTGCGCGCGCGTTGCTCTCCATGCTGGGCGTGATGATCGGCGTCGCCGGCATCCTGGCGATCGGCATCACCAACCAGGCGGCGATGGCGGCGATCACCAGTGTGTTCGCCGAATCGGGAGGGCGCGCGGACCTGATCGTCATCCCCGCCAGCGGTGACGGGGGCCTGCCCGCATCGCTGGTGGGCTCATTGTTGCGTCTCCCGGCCGTGGAGCATGCCGTACCTTCCGTGCAGGCGTATACCGCGTTAGCCCAGGGCGGCGGCCCCGGGCAGGTCGAGTTCACTTTCATGGGTGCTTCGAGCGAGGGCCTGCTGCTGTACGGCATCGATCCCGTCCTGGAGCCGGTCGTGCGGGAGTACCGGCTTACCGCTGGCCGCAGCCTCAGTGCGGATCTGGATGCTTACGATCTGATGCTGGTGGAGGACTATGCTCGCGAGGAGGACATCGCCGTCGGCGACCGGATCGGGATCGTGACCCCCGATGGCGTCGAGCGGCTGCGCGTCGTGGGCCTGATCGCCCGCGAGGGACCAGCCCAGGCCAACAGCGGCCGGTTCGGTCTGGTGCCCTGCGGGGCGATCCAGCGGATGTTCGGGCGGAGCGACAGTTACGATCAGGTAGATCTGGTGCTGGCTGCGTCCGCCGATGTCGAGGCCAGCCGCACGATGATCCAGCAACGCATCGGGGACGGCTACTCGGTCACCTACCCGGCGGGACAGGGCCAGCGCATGACCCAGATGCTCAGCAACTACCAGATCGGGCTCAACTTTCTGAGCGGCATCGCCCTGTTTGTGGGCGCCTTTCTGATCTATAACACTTTTGCCATGAACGTGGCGGAGCGCACCCGCGAGTTTGGCATGTTGCGTGCCCTGGGCATGACCCGCGGTCAGGTGCTGGTGCTGGTGCTGGGCGAGGCCGTGATCATGGGCCTTCTGGGCTCGGCGGCGGGGATAGCGCTGGGCATCTTCGGGGCGCGGGGGCTGGCGCAGATCATGGGCCAGATCATGGGCGCAGGCATCGAGCAGGATCTTTCGCCGACGGCGCAGATGCTTACGCTGAGCCTGGCGGTCGGGGTGGGGGTGACCGTGCTGGCGGCGCTGTTGCCCGCCGTGCAGGCGGGGCGCATCTCGCCAATCGCGGCGCTCAGGATACGGGGCGCCGCCCGGGAGAACTGGGTCGTGCGCCGCGGCTGGGTGCTGGGCCTGCTGATGACGGCCATCGCCACGGCGCTGCTGATCTGGAACCCGCTGCCAGATGATCCGCAGTTTCGTCTGGGGAGCATGACCGTGTTCATGCTGTTCACCGGAGTCACCCTGGTGCTCCCCGCCAGCGTGTCGCTCTGGGAGCGCGCGGGCCGCCCCCTGCTGCGGCGGCTGTACGGCGCCAGCGGCACGATCGGCAGCCGCAACATCGATCGGGCACGGGTGCGTACCATGCTCACCGTGGGCGCTCTGCTCATCGGGGTGGCGATGATCCTGGTGGTCCAAACGATGACGGCATCATTCGCGGGCGACCTGACCGAGTGGATCGCTGCGTACATGGGCGGCGACCTCTATGTCCATGCCAGCGTGCCCCTGCGGGCGGACCTGGCGCGCCAGATCGCGCAGGTGGAGGGCGTCTCGGCCGCGACGCCGGTGCACTACCAGACGGTGGAGCAGCGGTTGGCGGAAGGCGAGTGGCAATCACTGACCTATATGGCCGTCGATCCCGCGACGTACACGCGGGTCACCACCTTTGCCTTTGCGGACAGCGATGCGGACAGCGGCGCGGCGCTGGCACGCCTCGCGGAGGGTCAGGCGGTGCTCCTCTCCAGCGTGCTGGCCGAAAAGCTGGACCTGTCCC
>CAZMAI010000126.1:2147-7241 GCA_964564195.1 uncultured Anaerolineales bacterium
GAGGGTCAGGCGGTGCTCCTCTCCAGCGTGCTGGCCGAAAAGCTGGACCTGTCCCGCGGCGACTCTATTCTGTTACGGACGCGCAGCGGCGTGATGCCCTTTGAGGTCGCCGAGACGGTGGTGGATTTTAACAACCAGGGGCTGGTGGTGACGGGCAACTGGCACGATCTGCGCCGGTACTTTGGCTCCAACGAGGTGAGCACGATCCTGGTCAGTGTCGCGGACCCGGCGGCGCTTGCGGAGGTGCAGGGCCGCATCGAGGCGCTCTTTGGCAGGCGTTACCAGATCTCGGTCGAATCCAACGCCGCGATCCGCGACCGCATCTCGACGCTGCTGGAGCAGGCTTTCAGCATGTTCGATATGATGGGCGTCCTGGCCGTGGCGGTGGCCGCGCTGGGGGTGGTGAACACGCTGACCATGAACGTCATGGAGCGCACCCGCGAGATCGGCATGCTGCGGGCGGTGGGCATGACGCGCCGCCAGGTGTATGCGATGGTGCTCGCCGAGTCCGCGCTGATGGGGGTCATCGGAGGGGTGCTCGGCCTGGGCCTGGGCGTGCTGCTCTCCCGCATCTTTATGACCGGCATGACGGCCATGTCCGGCTATCGCCTGACCTTTACTGTGCCGCCCGGTGGCGTCGTCAGCGGGCTGGTGGTGGCGCTGGTGGTATCGCAGTTGGCGGCGCTGATGCCGGCGCGCCGGGCCAGCCGCACCAATGTGCTGGAGGCGCTCCGCTACGAGTAGGGTCTCGCCTACTCGTCAAAGATCACATAGGCGCTCATGCCCCAGCGCAGGCCGTCCGGCATGGTGTCCAGCGCGATGGTCACCGGATAGTACACCGACGACGTGCCCGTGGAGCGTGGGGCGATGTGCACCACCTCGCCGGCGAGCGTCTCCCCCGCCAGGGCGTCCAGCACCACGCGCACCGGCTGCCCCACGCGGACCTTGAGCACGTCTACCTCGCTCAGGTCCGTGGTCACGACATGAAGGTGTGAGAGATCGGCAAGGACGAGCACGGGCTGGAGCGCGCCGATGGCCTCGCCGGAGCGAGCGTGAGTTTGAGCGATCACCCCGTCAAAGGGCGCCACAATGGACAGCGCGGCTTCAGTCTGTTCCAGATTCCTCTCGGCGGCTTGCACGTCCTGCGCGGCGGCCACCCGTTCCCTGTCCGACGCACCTTCCTTGAGCGATGCCAGATTGGCCTCGGCAGCGTCGATATCCGCCTGTGCGGCTGCCAGTTCGATATCCTCGGCCTCGGCCCGCTCCAGCCGGTCGTACTGCGCCCGGGCGTTGGCCAGCGCAGCCTCAGCGGCCGCGAGCGACGCGGCCGATGGCTCGCCGGTGATCCTGGCATAGGCTTCCTGGGCCCGGGTCAAATTCGCTTTGGCCTGGGAGACTGCGGCCGTCAGCCGGGCGTCGTGGCAGGTGGCCAGGCGTTGTCCCTCGGTCACCGCGTCGCCTGTGGCGACGTCCATGGTCAGCGATGTCGCGCCTGCTGTGCAGGCGAGCGATGCCCAGCGTTCGGGCACGATCTCCGCGTTGGCGCCGATCTCCTCGATCATCGGTTCCACAAAGTCCTGCGGCTCGGCCTCCGCGGGGGCCTCCTGGGTGCATGCGACTGTCAGGATCACGCACAGCAGGATGGCATGGAGCCGGCGGCAGGGCCACAGGTTGCGCATGGGTGAACCTCCCGGTTGCAGTGTGCTTTCGTTGGCACTATGGCCGATTGTAGCACACGTTGGGTACGCGATACAGCCTTGTGCGTGCGATTCCTCCGCGCGTGAGGGATGGCCCGATGGTCGTAACGGGCCAGGAGCGATCCTGCCTGGTGGGCAAGTGCCGGCGTCGCCTGGCGCCTGCGTTTGATTGCTGGACGATCGCTCCTCGCAGGTGGCATACTTGCAGCCCACTTGCGGGCGCCCTGCGCCTGTGAAAGCAACGCTTCTTCGCCCATTGTGCGGGTTGTGGTAAAATCCGGCGCATCAGGCGCCGGGAGCCGCAGGTCAATCTCTGATTGCAGGGGTTGCCGCGGATTGCGCTGGCTGGAATCACACGCTTGCGGGCGTCAGCGAGCCCGCAGTATCGCTCAGGAGGGAATGGCCGTGTTGGACAATGCCACCATGCCTGCAGTCGCCTCCCCGCTGGAGCCCCTGACCCCCGCGTTGGTCCGCGAGCTCTGGTCCAAGACCTACAACCGCGAGGGCAAGCCCGACTGGTCGCATATCTTTCCCTACTATCGCGAGGACATTGTCTTCCACGACAGCATCCAGCGCATCGAGGGGATCGAAGCCTTTAAGGCACTCTGCAACCGCCTCACCCGGCGCTGCGAGCAGCTGAACATGGACATCTATAGCGCCGTGGGCGATGGCCAGATCATCTTTTTCCAGTGGAAGATGCAGATGAAGTTCCGGCGCTGGCCCAGCTCGCCGATTTATGGCTGCTCCAAACTGACGCTGGACGAATCCGGCCGCATCCGCGAGCAGCGCGACTATTACGACCTGTGGGGCGACATCTTTGACGGTATCCCCTGGTTCCGGCGCCCCTACCGCTGGTTCATGCACAAATACTTTGGCTAGGAGCCCCGGTGCAAGTACCTGAAGAACTGCAGTTCATGGTCAACGCCCGGCTGCCGCAGCATCGCACCGACGCGCGGCTGGACGGGCATACCTGCGTGCTCACCGGCGCCACCTCGGGGGTGGGGCTGGCGGCCTCGCGGCGGCTGGCTGCGGGTGGCGCGCACCTGGTGATGATCGCGCGAGACGCCGCCAAGGGTGCCCGGGTGCAGGCGGAGCTCTCACAGTCCTACGGCAGCAGCCCTGACCTCGTGCTCGCCGACCTGCGCGACCTGGCGCAGGTGCGCCGCGCCGCCGAGATGATTCTGGAACGCTACGAGCGGCTGGATGTGCTGATCAACTGCGCCGGTGTCCACCAGACCCGGCGGGTGCTCACCCCGGCGGGGCACGAGACGGCCTTTGGCGTCAATCACCTGGCCTCCTTCCTGCTCACCCGCCTGCTGCTGGACCGGCTGATCGCCAGCGCGCCGGCGCGCATCATCCAGGTGAACTCGCAGGGCCATCGTTTCGGCGGGCTGGACCTCGATGATCTCGATTGGGCCCGGCGCCGGTACCGGGGCCTGCAGGGCTATGGCGCCGCCAAGACGGCCCAGTTGCTGACGGTGTGGGAACTGGCGGAGTATCTCGCGGGCAGCGGCGTGACCATCAATGCGATGCATCCGGGCGAGGTCAAGACCGAGATCGGGATGAACAACGATCTCTTGTACCGCCTCTACAACCGGTATGTGATCCGCTGGTTCCTCAAGGACCCCGTGATCTCGGGGGAGGCGCTCTATTACCTGGCGGCGGCGCCCGAGATGGCGGGCGTCAGCGGACGGTTTTTCAACCAGACCATCGATGAGGTACCGGCCAAACATGCCCGCGATCGTGAGTTGGGCCGGCGGGTGTGGGAGGTCAGCGAGGCGCTCACGGGCCTGGAGCCGCTCTTGAGCTGGCAGCGGACGGATGGGGTAGCCTAGTCGCACGCAGCACGGGACGTGGTCCCGAGGCAGAGGGAGGATCGCCGGATGGACAAGCGGGAGACGGGTACGGTGACAGGCGATTACCCCGCGATCGTCGTCGGGGGCGGGATCGCGGGCCTCACGGCGGCCGCCTACCTGGCCCGCGAGGGGCACGCGCCGCTGCTGTGCGAAAAGGAGAGCACGCTGGGCGGCCTCGTGAGCACCTTTGAGCGGCGAGGGATCTTTTACGATGCCGGCATCCGCTCCCTCGAGAATTGCGGCGTGCTCCTGCCGTTGATCCGCGACCTGGGCCTGGACCTACCCCTGGTCGAGAGCCCGGTGTCCATCGGCGTCGAGGACCGGTCCATCGCGGTGCGGGCCAGCGGGAGCCTGGAGGCCTACCAGGGGCTGCTCGATACGCTCTATCCGGACAACCGCGACGACATCGCCGCGATCGTGGCCGAGATCCGGCGCGTCATGGGCTATATGGATGTCCTCTATGGCATCGACAACCCATTGTTCAGGGACCTCGCCCATGACCCCGGCTATCTGGTCAAGGTGATCCTGCCCTGGATGTTCAAGTACGCGCTGGCGGTGCCCAGGATCGCCGCGCTCAACGACCCCATCGAGGGGCGCCTGCGCCGCATGACGCAGAACCAGAGCCTGATCGACCTGATCGCCCAGCACTTTTTCCGGGATACGCCCGCCTTTTTCGCACTGTCGTACTATAGCCTCTACCAGGATTATCATTACCCCGTGGGCGGCACGGGCGCCCTGCCTGAGAGTCTGGCAGCCTACGCCCGGGCGCACGGTGCGACGATCGCTACCGATACCGAGATCGTGGCGGTTGATACGGAGCGTCACACCGTCCGCGACGCCGCGGGCAACACCTATCGGTACGGCGCGCTGACCTGGGCGGCCGATCTGAACGCCCTCTACCGCGCCATCGATCTGGACGCCATCGAGAGCGAGCGCGTCCGGGCCGCGGTGGATGATCGCATGGCCGCCATGGCCGGCAAGCGCGGGGGCGACTCGGTGTACATGCTCTTTCTCGGGCTGGACCGCGACCCAGCGTACCTGGCGGAGCGCATGTGCGCCCACCACTTTTATACGCCGTCGCGCCTGGGCCAGTCGCAGGCGGGGCCGCTGCCCCTGGGCCAGAGCCGCGAGGCGATCCTCGCCTGGCTCGACCGCTTTCTGCGGCTGACCACCTATGAGATCTCTGCCCCTGCCCTGCGCGACCCCGCGCTGGCCCCGCCGGGCAAGAGCGGCCTGATCGTCTCCCTGCTGTTCGACTATGATCTCACGCGCGAGATCGCCGAGGCAGGCTGGTACGGCGAGTTCAAGGATGTGGTAGACGAGACAATCCTGACCGTGCTGGAAGAGTCGCTCTTTCCGGGGATCAGAGCGTCCGTCATCGACCGGTCCTCTTCGACGCCCCTGACACTGGCGCGCCTCACAGGCAACACCGACGGCGCGATCACGGGCTGGGCCTTTACCGGCGGACCCATCCCCGCCGAGCACCGCATGATGGCCATCGCCCGGTCGGTGCGCACGCCACTGCCCGATGTCTTCCAGGC
>CAZMAI010000127.1:0-7222 GCA_964564195.1 uncultured Anaerolineales bacterium
CGCCGCCTGCTTTGGCCCCCTGGGCTAGGACGCTGCTGCAAGGCCATGGGACCGGCATTGCATTGCCTGTGTACTCGGGGATCGTCGAGAGATTCTCGCTTTGCATCCCAGTCGTACTCCGAGAGTTGCACGCACGCGGGTCCATGGGATCCCATTACACGAGTGTAGCCGCGTGTTGTGGGATAGTAGGACAGAAGTGGCGAGCGTGTACCGCGGGGGAGTAACACTGTTCCGGCGCGTACTACTACCTGTGGCGGATCCGGCACGAGTCGCGCATCCACAGGCACGTCAGGAGCGCCATAGAGACGAGGGGTACTACAAGCGTGGTCGCTCTGGGCCTCGCGTGTGAAACAGAAGGCCGGCACACGTCGATCGCCAGCTCCATGTCGCCGGACGCCACGCCGCTCGCAGCCAAGCTCCGCCGATGAGCGCGGGCAACGCCGCAGCACTCAACCGTCCTTCTCCTGAAGGAATCGATCCACAAACTCGTCCGTGATACTGGCGTACTCGCCGGGCCAGACTCCGGCACCGGGCACGCGTAGCGAGACAAATGAGTCGGACTTGCTTGCGACAAAGTCGATAGGCTCCAGCCCGAGATCTGGGGCTACGCTCCCGATGATCCATCGGTCGATCTGCGTCAGGACATCCATCCGAAGATTGAAGTCGACATAGGGAACCCTCTTGCCCCGGACCCGCCTGTGTACAATGCAGTCCGGTACCGCCTCACGGAGCGCAGCAGCATGGCCGCGGTAAGCATCATACCTGCAAGGAAAGACGGGACAGATCTCGATATTGGCCCTTGTAACATGGGCTGCGTCGCCATAGACGCGCCATAGCCAGTAAAAGACATTGCTGTTCAGCAGCACGAACGCCAGTTCAGCGTCCTCGATGCGCGAGAATTGCAGTACCATCTGTTGGGTACGCCGCAGACTAAGCTCATAGGCGGCGACATAGTACCCGGCGGTCCTCGGCACGGTGACGCTGTGCTTTCCGCGCTGACGGAGAAGACTGCCAAGGGGAACTCCCGAGGCCTGCCACCGAGTCAGGAAACTCATCATTGTCTCTGATCCGACCTTTGGGAAACATGCTGCACTCGATATCGCCCTGATGTCCGTGTGTTCCAGTTCTGGAATGAGTCGAGCCCTGTCTTCCGGACGCCAACGCGTCAACGCAGACGCCTCTAGCCTGGATTCCCCTACTGGCGACCTATGAAGATGGACGATCGATACCCGGTGCTGGCTCTGGTGAGGGCCGACTGCACTCTGCCCATCGCCCTTGAACAGGCTGGCCGGGCTGCAATCGAAGTTAGAGACCCTCAGATATCCGCCCTGATCCAGCAGCAGCCGTCGCACAGTAGCATAGTCGCTGCTGTAAGTAAGAGACAGCGGCATCGTGATCGCTAGCCGCCCGGCCCGCCCTAGAAGAGCGAGGCTACGCTCAAGACAGAAGCCGGACAAGTTACGGCAGTCTCGCGTCTTGAACCGGCCATAGGTGGTAGTCAAGTCCGCTCCTTTGGCGGCTGATCTTGGGGGGTTCGCTATGATTACGTCAAAACCCCCACGCTGAATGATGGCGAAAAAGGCCGTGTACCAGTGGAACGGCTTGCTGCTGGCTTTCCACTGCGAAAAGGCAGTAGCATCCGCTGTATTGACCCCGCAGCTATGCGCCAGCGCGGAATCCAGGCGACTATCCAGCCCGTCCAACCTAGTCTGCAGATCCATCCTGGGCTCAGCGCTTGCTCGGCCGCAGAGCATCTGGCCGCTCGTGAAGAGGCCATTGGGCCGGCCCCCTCTGCCGACGCCCTGAACCTGGTTGAGCACCTCGGCAACACCGGTGCGCACCCCGATCATGACACGCTGGGCACCATAGGTGCCAGCCGGCTCTAAAGTCAGCGCCTCCTCCGCCTCACTCAGTGATGTAAAGCCGAGCAGCGTATTGCCTGTCTTGATCTGGAACTCCAGATCCGGCAAGGGGAGACCATACCCGTCCTCACCTATCTGGGCCAGCAACTTGATCAACAGGCGCATGCGACAGATCTCCACCTCCTCATCGGAGATGTCCACGCCGAACAGGTTGGTGAGAAGGATCCTCTTCAGGGCATAGTGCCTGTGGCTGGGGCACTTTGCTGCCTCCGCTAGCACCTCGCGAAAGTCACGCGCCTCATCAGGCTCGGGCACGTCCGAGCGCTCCAACTCCCCCAGAAAGCCGGCCATCCTGTCGAGGCATGCCTCGTACAGCGTCGCGAGCAACCCCAGTGCGTAACACAGGAGCGTACCTCTGCCGCAACTCGGGTCCAGTACACTGACAGTCGTCAGCGCACCCCAGAATACACTCAGAAGCCGAGGATCCTCGCAGTCCTCAACGAGGTCCTGACACAACTGAGCGACGTCGAGGTTCCTGCTGGTCAGTTCGTCAACATCCCGGATGTCTCCTTCTGCAAGTCTTCGGCGCAGATCCTCATGACGCAGTCGGCGCTTCACTGTCTCGCGCCAGCTTTCACGCGGCAGACCGTACGCCAACGGGGCAGGGGCGTTCCATGCCTTTCGAGCCTCTAGCATGTCCGCAGGTCCATCGCCGACAACGCTGTTGAGTGTGCGAGGGTTCAGACCGGCTTGGATAACGGGAGGTAGCGGCAGCTCACGACCATGCCGCAGCAATGGCCAGATATAGCGGTCTGGATTCGCTGCAAGCAGACCCCAGGCTGGTCCCGCCACAGCGCTACCTCGCACCGAGACTGTCCTTTGATACACCTCGTGGACACGGTCCAGCAGGTGTGATAACAAGCTGGTCTGTACGATATGTCTTGTAACGTCCTCACCCATGGCAGAAGAGCCAGAGCCACCGGGATTCGTATGCTCTTCCAGGATATGGCCCAGCAGGTCCGCATTTATCTCACGGTCGCCCTCAATCGGTAGTTCGTCCAGACGCCATGTGTACTCGTCGAAGAAGCAGTAGAGTCGCTCCAGGGCGGCATCGGTGATTTGTATAGTCTTGCCGAAACGTTGCTCAACTGCGTGCGGTTCAAAGATGCGCATACCTAGATGGACGACCTCACCAAAGAGGCTGCGGTCCTGTGGGGAGCGCTCGCTCATCGGTACCGAAAGGACGCGAAAGAATAGCGGACACAGAAATCCGCGATAATGAGTATCGTGTCCTGACGAGCGCCAAGCCTCGAGTCGTGTGTACAGGTACCGAGTGTCGCTGTCGAGCAGGCCTGCGGCCTGGATCAGGCGCAGTAGCAGCAGGCGGTTGATCGTCAAGCTCACAAACCAGTCGGCCATGTCATCGTCAGTAATGCCGCTTAGTGCGTTCCGCAACCCTTCGCGCTCCTGCCTCAAGCGAGAGCAAAATCGCCTGGCCGCCGTCTCCATTTCCAATGTCACATGTGCACCGCCCTGCACGTTTCCGTTGCCTCCGGTGGGACCGCCCTCAATTGGGACACCCAGAGCGGTCAGGCTCTCCAACAAGGCCTCCCCGTCTTGCCAGCCGGAGCAGTCGCTCTCGCTGCTCACTATAGGCATGTCACGGTCGCGCCGCGCATAAAGCCACTTGAGTCTGCCATTGTCTGCGCCAGTGAAGGCTAGCAGATGCTCGGGGGCTACCCTGCGCACTGCGGCCTCGATACGTCGACGGAAAGCGCGATCCGGGAAGGTGCCCCTGATAGGCGGGCACAGGTAGACCGCTATGCCGCGCCGGCAAGCAACAGCGCGGAGGCGAAGGCTCTCGCCAGCGACCTCAACATCCAGATCGGTAGCAGTTCCGTCCCAGCCGAGCAGCTTGGTGAATACCGTCTCGAGGTAGAGAAGCTGTAGTAGCTCACTGGTACGCGGTTTGCTCAACGTCATGACCCACTCCGAAGCCATGCTGGAGCAGGGCCAGCGTTGAACTGCCAGCACCGCTCAGACGCGAGAATGCTGCTCACCTTCGCGCCTCCCGCCGGGCACGTTCTGTGGCCGTACATACTGGCGGTTCCCAGTGCTGCATCCTCTCTCCTCCATATACACTTGTATCCCAACCTACCCCTCTCTGTCAAGCCCAGAACCCAATCGTACTTGGTCAGCCAGGAGATCCATCCCTGCCCGGTTCCCATCGGATCTACACGATCTACCGCCTATGTCTTCACAATCTCTTAACACTCTGGCTGTATGCTCGGCGCGACCATCTTAGCTCCCCGGGAGGCCCCCATGAAGAAGAAGCGTCTGTGGATCGTCCTCGTCCTCATCACCGTCCTGGCGGCAGCCGGAGGCGCCTACTGGTGGACCCACTTACGCGGCGCCGAGACCGTCGTCGCCGACACCGGCGACACGCTGCAGACCACCACCGCCCGCCGCGGCAGCCTGGAGATCATGACGACCGCCGCGGGCACGGTGAGTGCCTCCGTCGAGCGCACGCTGGGGTTCGATACCGCCAGCGAGTTGCTCGAGCTGTATGTCACCGTGGGCCAGCTGGTCAAAGAGGGCGATCTGCTCGCCCGCGTAGATGACCTGACGCTGCGCAAGGCCCTGGCCACAGCCGAGGCCAACGTCTCCAAAAATGAGGTCGCCCTGCAGACGGCACAGGACAAGCTCGCGGAGCTAACCGGCGACGTGGATGAGGCCGCTCTGCTGACCGCCACCGCAAACCTGGCCAGCGCCGAGAGCAAGCTGGCCACGCTGGAGGCACAGCCCACGGCCGCCGAGCTGGCCGCCGCACAGGCCACACTGGCCACCGCGCAAGCGGCCTACCAGAAACTGGTGGAGGGCCCCACGGCCGAGGAGCTGCAGGAGGCACAGTGGAGTCTGGAGCAGGCAAAGAACAGCCTCTGGTCGGCGCAGATGTCCAGGGATGCCGCAGCGCAGGGTCGCAGCTACGACCAGGCGCAGGTGGGCGTGCTCAATGCCGAGATCGCCGTCGCCCGCTCCGAACTGAACCTGCGGAAACTACAGGAGCCCGCCACCGCGGCGGAACTGGCCCAGGCGCGCGCCAACGTGCTAAAGGCGCAAGAGACGCTGGCCACGGTGCAGGCCGGCCCCGGCGAGGCGGAACTGGCCTCGGCCCGGGCAGCGGCACTCACCGCGCAACGGGCGCTGGATGACCTCCAGGCCGGCGCCACCGAAACTGAGATTGCTGCTGCGGAGATCGCCGTGCGCCAGGCGGACCTGGACCTCGAGCAGGCCCGGCTGACGCTGGAGACCGCCCGCCGGGACGTCGCCGCCGCCACCCTCACCGCGCCCATCGATGGCACCGTTATGGCCATCACGGCCGCCGTGGGCGACAAAGTGGGCGCCAACCTCATCACCATCGCCGACCTCGCGCGCCCCGTACTGGATGTCTATATCGACGAAACAGATATGGCCTACATGAAGGTGGGATATCCCGCCAATATCGAGTTTGATGCCCTGCCGGGCGAGATCTATACCGGCCACGTGTTGCGGGTCGACCCCGGACTCACCTCCTCCGCAGGGATGACGGTGGTGCACGGGGTGGTGGAGGTGGACGCCGACGCTCTGCCGGCCGGGCTGACGCTCCCCAGGGGCCTGAGCGCCACCGTAGACATTATCGCGGGCAGCGCCAAGAACGCGGTGCTGGTGCCCGTCGAGGCCCTTCGCGAGTTGGACGATGACCAGTATGCCGTCTTTGTGGTCGTCGACGGTCAGCCCAGACTGCGCCTGGTTGAGGTGGGCCTGATTGACCTGACCTTTGCCGAGATCATATCCGGCCTGCAGGCGGGGGACGTGGTCACCACCGGCCTGGCGGAGGTCAAGTAGCATGTCCACCGCGTTGATCACGATCGAGAACCTGACCAAGGTATATCGGATGGGCGAGATCGAGGTGCCCGCCCTGCGCGGAATCGATCTGGAGATCGCCCGCGGCGAATTTGTGGCCATCATGGGCCCATCGGGCTCGGGCAAGTCGACGCTGATGAATATCATCGGCTGCCTGGACCGCCCCACGGACGGACGCTATCTGCTGGACGGCGAAGACGTGAGCCGGATGGACCGCGTCGCACTGGCTGAGGTCCGCAACCGGCAGATCGGGTTTGTGTTCCAGTCCTTCAACCTGCTGCCGCGCACCACGGCGCTAAAGAATGTGATGCTGCCCCTCCGCTACAGCCGTCATCACAAGCTGAGCAACGCCGAGCGTCTCGAGCGCGCCGGTGATCTACTAGTGCAAGTCGGCCTGGGCGACCGGATGCACCACACGCAGCAGGAGCTCTCCGGCGGGCAGCGCCAGCGGGTGGCCATCGCCCGCGCGCTCGTCAACGATCCGGCACTGATCCTCGCCGATGAGCCCACGGGCAACCTGGATACCGCCTCCGGACAGGAGATCATGGCGCTGATGCACGAGCTGCACGACCATGGAGCCACGATCGTGATGATCACCCATGAGGCTGAGATCGCGGTGCATACCGAGCGCACGATCCACTTGCGCGATGGCATGATCGAGACTGTGGCGCACAACGGGCACCACCGTGCGATGGCTCTGGCGGCGAGCGAGTCCGTTGGGGAGCAGGCGCCATGACCCCCGCAGAGATTCTGCAAGTCGCTGCCGAGGGGCTCACCGGCAACAAGATGCGCTCGCTGCTCACCATGCTGGGCGTCATTATCGGTGTGGCTGCGGTGATCATCATGATGGCGGTCAGCGCCGGCACAGAGGCCGAGATCGCCGACCAGATCAACTCGCTGGGCGCCAACCTCATCTTTGTGTCCCGCTCGTCCCAGCGGGCCGGATTCGTGCCCGGCAGCGGTGGCGGGCAGACAGGCGGCCTGGTTTACTCCGATGCCGCAGCGATCGCCGAGAGCGTCCCTGGCATCACCGGCGTCTCGGTGGAGCAGCAGGCCATTCAGACCGTCAAGTATGGCAACGTGGCCGTTCAGAGCGTGACGATCCTGGGCACCACGCCCGACTTTCCGTCGGTGCGAGGCGTCGAGATCGCTGCGGGCCGCTTTTTCACAGAGAACGAGAACGATCGCGGCACCCGTGTGGCGGTGCTGGGCGCCGACCTGGCACTCGAGCTCTTTGGCGATCCGGGCGATCCCGGCTATATCGAGCCCATTGGGCAGCAGGTCCTGGTAGACACCACCCGCCTGACAGTGATCGGCGTGGCCGCCCAGCGCGGCAGCGTCGGGGGCGTCAGCTGGGATGGCTACCTGTACACCCCCATTCAGGTGGTCTTTGACCGCTTTACAGCATCCTTCATGTCGCGCGTGGTCGGCGACTCGGTGCGGCAGATCTATGTGCA
>CAZMAI010000128.1:0-7166 GCA_964564195.1 uncultured Anaerolineales bacterium
CATCTATTAAATCAAGCGTTACAGAATTCACCGACATGTCGAAGGTATTAATCTGACCATATCCTAAATTATCCATCACAGCATATTCAATGGGTGAGATTGTAGAGGAGCAGAAGTAATTAAACATCCACGCCTTTTCAAAAGTTCCTACCACGGTCATACCCGTACGGGAATTATTAAAGGAATTACCACATCATTAACAATTTATATATATTAAACCAATGAAAACATAAAGATCCAAAAGCAATTTTGTTTAACATTAAAAAACTACAGTATAAAGCAATAAGATCATTACAAAGTAGAACACTGCAATTTGGATGAATATATACTTAGCTTTCGGTTCTTTTCTTCTTTTAAACAATAACAATAAGCATAATATAAAGGTAAAACCGCTGGTAATTGCTAATGTAAGGCCAGGAAATTTTAAAGTATCAACATAATTCCCCAAAATATAAAGAATACCACTTGCAGTGATTAATATTATTGAAACCACAAAGATTTTATATATTCTTTTTAACGCTTCTGAATATCCTGGATTCTCTGACATCTTACCCTCCTTAAAAATAATATGGTCTACCAGTAGCAGGTAACTGCTTAATCCCCAGTTAAAAGTTCCATCACCTTATAAGGAACTTTTACACTAAAAACATCATCATATAAACTTAATTATTACATTCTACGGTTAAAGTAGTAGTGAAATCTCAAATATTATTACCAAGTGCCAACTCTAAGAATGCCCATGATAAACATCATCCCAAATAATATTTTAAGTTCTTCCTCATGTCCCCTAGCCCATGGTCTTTTCAGTGCATAAAGTAAAATAACAACGTTTACTGCGACAAGAATATCAATTATTATATATTTAAACCTAATTAAGTTTACAATTCCCAAGAAATATATTAAAAATGTAGAGTAGTAAAGTATTTTGATTTTAGTCTCATTTTCTTTTAATTTTTCTAACATTTTTTAATCCCACTTTTGGAGTGATGTAAAATGGAAAATAGATGAGAATTTATTTTTTATGGTATTGGACATTGAGTGAATCCAAAGTATGGGGGATTATTCCACCAGTAACCATTAGTAAGTTCCTTTAATTGTGTTGAATTCACTTTTCTAGCACCAGTTACAGAATGTATATAAACTGCATTATCCCAATCCAGAGACCCATCACCTTTGTACGGAACTTCTACATTTATCGTAGGTTCATCCCAGATAGGAGTGCTTGAACTGTCAAGATGACAGAGAGTATATGTTTTAGTTTCCCATATTTTAGGATGATGGAAAAACTGCCAATATTCCATCGGCACATAATGATCCCTAAAATCATTCAATAATTCACATCCAGTATAAACAATTCCTATAATCCCCATACGTGATACTAAAGTGGTACCTACTATACTGGCTCCAAACAAAATTACATCCACACCATCCTCCACTAAATACTTCTTTTTACTATTTAAATATCCCACTATATTTTCAACTACATAAGGTTCTTCCCTGATTATAATAGCATTATAACAACATAAATTTATCATATTAAAGCCCAATAATGGTGTCAACAGATAAGATGGAATGTTATTCTCAAGAAATATCGTTGCTCTTTCTAAAGATAGGATGCTACTGCTTATTAATCCTGTGAGTCCGTTTTTGGTGTTTGTAGCGAGTTGATTCAAGTCAATGATCCCCCCACCATTTATAAGGATGTTCATTATATTCCGACCGTAATCCAATATACTCTCACCCAGATCCCTAACCCATTCAGTCTGCTGATCAGAGTAACACCAAGTACTATATGAGAAAATGGAATTATTGATCATGACATCCCTAACTATACCTGTTTCAGGGTCAAATACCAAAAATAGATCATTTTCAGTGGATTTCATCACTAGGTAACCGTTACTGATGAAGATGTCAACCATTTCGCCATTTAAAATTTTCTGTCCCAGACCAATGGTAATCGAAGAACAAAGTTCTGATAGATCATCCAAAGTAGAGTTAACAGAGGGAAATAACGTTTTCATAACCCAATACTCAATGGGGTTAATCGCTGCTGAACATGTAAATCTGAAAGCTATTACATTATTAGGATCACCAGTTACATCCATTCCAAAACGATGATCACATTCTAAAGTTAGGTAACCATCATAAGAATCGTCCAACACTGAGACTATTATTGGAGTGGTTCTACTCCAGGTAACATTGAATTTAGTCGCTGCCGCATCTGCCACCATGTCATGAGCTTTAATCATCAAAAGTGAGGTTAGGAATGTTCCATAGGCTGCTTTCATGGGTCCTGTTGGATAGAGGAGTTTTCCATTGGCATCTTTTTTATCTTTTTCGTTGAGCCAGTACTGTAAAATATTATCGGTTACTTTGGTCGTGACTATGGCGAAGCTTCTAACACCCTCATACCCTGCTTCTCTAGATTCAAAGGTGGCATTTGGGTCGTAAGGGTCACCTAAACAATGTTGGTAGCCGCCGTTTCGATATAGTACTGTACTTGTTCTTTGGATGGGATTACCTCCAAATCCTAAATTTATCATATTGGAACCATCACCAGGATCTATGTTGATAATTTGACTACTATCACCAGGATAGGAAAGAGTGATATGGATTTCATCGGTGAAGTACAGTCGGTTGTTCATTATAAAATTGAAATCTTCAGTGGTTAACATTGCCCTATATATACCTAGGAAAAGTTGAGCTTCTTCACTGTTTATATCATCTACATTTGCTAAAAATCTGTTTATACTACTTATGGCTTCAAAAAAGATAAAACCATAAGTTCCAGAGTAGTAATCCTTTATATACGAATAAGCGGAATTAGTAAAAACTTTACTCTGCACAACTTTCCCATTTACAATGACTTCTAACTTATTTTTAAATGGATCTGTTACATTGGTGTTTTCTTTCCACAATACACTAACCCAACTTACAGACTCATTTAAAGGAATTGTATATGTTAAATTAAGTGGCTGGTTAGTGGATGTGTCTGTTGCTGTGCTGATAATGTTTATGATTGCTTTTGCAATCCTATCAACCTGGGTAGAAACGCCTTGTCTATCTATGGTGGTTGTTATGGTTGTCATACCTGATTGAAGATTTGGATCTAGGATCAGACGGGATGAGGCTTTGCTATTTTTAATGTAACTTAAATTGGTGATTGTGCCTTTATTTGTGCTGAAATGGGTTGGTATTCCATCAGGAACATGTCCCTTTGAAGAGGTATATTCTCCAGCGCTGTTATGGGTTAGATCAGTGGTTATGGTTGATTCATAGACCTTACCATTTGAAACCTTGTGGGAAGTGGGTTTAACTTTTAAAACAAGGTATGGTGTGAATTTTTCCATAAGAATCCAGCTGGGTGGCTTAAAACTCTGACTTGATTCATAGTCTTCATAGTAGATGTCACATGTATCTGAATTTGACCACCAGCTGTAGTTAGTATTAATAACTGGTGAGTTTGAACCCCACCAGTTGTCAGTGGCATCAACAGCTCCAACATACATATATAGACCACTGTTATTATTTCCTGTAATTCTGTTGAAATGTATGTTTGCATTGGTACAATCAGCATAAATTCCGATATTATTACTGGTTATATCATTTTCAAGAACCTGAGTGTCTCTTGATCCTGAATCATCACTGACTAAATCGCTTGTAATGTACACTCCCTTTGTATTGTTTCTTATTGAATTCTGGGTGATCTTATTGTAAAAGGAATCTGAATGCATTCCAAAGTAATATTCATTATATTCCCACCAAACGTAATCAAAGATTTCTGGATCACTTAAATAAGTAGAACTGTAGTACTCTTCAAAACTTACACACCATGCAGGTACAAAAACACCATTTACATTATTCATTATTACGTTACTATCGACTTGATTATAAGATGAATCTAAAAGATACACACCATAATAATTATTTTTTATAGTGTTGTTAATTATGGTACAGTTATCAGTAGATTTAAGGTGTATACCTGCAGGATTTAGAGGTTCTCCTAGTTCATTGGTTTGATTTGCCCCAATAATTGTGAAACCTTGAATTATTGAACCACTACCACCACTATTAACAGTGAAAACAGAAAGTGATGGATCAGCAGCTTGCACAGTCACATCACCATTATAAGTAGGTCTGATGATGAGTTTTTTATTAACAATGATATTTTCGGTGTAAGTTCCCGATAATACTTCGATGATATGCCCATTTAAAGTCAGTGAATCACTAACTGCGGTTTGTATGCTGGTGTAACCTTTACCGGTGTTGATATTTCCTACCTGTGAGAAGATGTAGTAGACTGTTTGGATGGGCGATTGCTTGCCTACACTGTCCCTCGCCATAAACTTCAATGTAGTTGTAGTGAAGATAGAGATAGGAGTAGTATACCGAGTGCTGGAGGTAGTAGGATCACTCCCATTGGTTGTATAATAGATGATAGGATTTGGATCTATGTTATCCATCGCAGTTAAGGTCACATTTTGTGTAGTGTTAAAGACTCCTGATCCAGTGTTAGCGGTTACTATAGGTGGAGTGTCTATGATGTAGTTTCTACTTTGAACGGCAGCAATGTTACCTGCACTATCTCTCGCTATAAACTTCAATGTGGTTGTTAAAGAAATGGTAATGGGGGTGGTGTATCGGGTGCTGGAAATGGTAGGATTGCTGCCGTTAGTGGTGTAATAGATGGAAGGGTTGGAATCAACGTTATCTGTGGCGGTTAAAGTCACACTTTTAGTAGTGTTATAAACTCCTGATGCCAGGTTGGTGGTTACGGTAGGTTTAGTAGTGTCTACGGTGAATTTACTGGTAAACGCTGCTGCTAATGTGTTGCCGGCTGTGTCGGTGATGCTGCCTGTGGGTAATGTGGTAGTGTAGGTTAATCCGTTTATATAGTAACCATTACGGGTTAGAGTCAGTGTTTTGCCGTTTATTACCTTGTATAATGGATTTACCGCTACTCCATCAGGATTGGTGACTTTGATACTAGTAAACGCACTTCCCGCCTTGATATTCTCACTAAAAGTGATCACCAATGCCTTATTAGCCACATTGATAATCTTGTTGTTGGCTGGGTCAACACTGGTTACGGTGGGTTTTGCGAAGTCTACGGTGAATTTACTGGTAAACGCTGCTGCTAATGTGTTGCCGGCTGTGTCGGTGATGCTGCCTGTGGGTAATGTGGTAGTGTAGGTTAATCCGTTTATATAGTAACCATTACGGGTTAGAGTCAGTGTTTTGCCGTTTATTACCTTGTATAATGGATTTACCGCTACTCCATCAGGATTGGTGACTTTGATATTACTAAACGCACTTCCCGCCTTGATATTCTCACTAAAAGTGATCACCAACGCTTTATCAGCCGCTGTAATTACCTTATTATTGGCTGGATCAACACTAGATACGGTGGGTTTGGTGTTATCCACTGTGAATTTACTGGTAAACACTGTTGCTAATGTGTTGCCCGCTGTGTCAGTGATACTGCCCGTGGGTAATGTGATAGTGTAGTTTAATCCATTAATGTAGTTCCCGTTACGGGTTAGAGTTAGAGTTTTGCCGTTTATTACCTTGTATAATGGATTTACCGATACTCCGTCAGGGTTGGTAACTTTGATATTACTAAACGCACTTCCCGCCTTGATATTCTCACTGAAAGTGATCACTATCGCCTTATTGGCTACATTTATTATTTTGTTGTTGGCTGGATCAACACTGGTTACGGTGGGTTTAACGAAATCTACGGTGAATTTACTGGTGAAAGTTGTGATTGCGTTGCTTGCTGTGTCGGTGATGCTACCGGTGGGTAGGGTGATGGTGTAGGTTAGTCCATTTATGTAGTAACCGTTACGTGTTAAAGTTAGTGTTTTGCCGTTTATTACTTTATATAATGGATTTACTGCTACTCCATCAGGGTTGGTGACTTTGATATTACTAAACGCACTTCCCGCCTTGATATTCTCACTAAAAGTGATCACCAACGCTTTATCGGCCACTGTAATTACCTTATTATTGGCTGGATCAACACTAGATACGGTGGGGCGGGTGGTGTCTTGTATGTTTACTCCTCCCGTGCTGGTTCCTGGGATGTTCACTATGTTTATTGTGTTGGGGAAACTTTTGTAGATATGATAGTAGCGCATTATCCTGGCGTACATGTATACCAGGGATTGGTAGCGGATGTTTCCCTTGGAACTTGCAGCGTAATTGGGCGCACGTCCATTAGAGCTGATAAAAGATTTAACGTTACCTGCGATGGTGATGTATTCAGATTTACTAAGATTGCCGGTTGCGGATCCAGAAGGATTGGGAGCAGCACCCACACTGCTTATGGTCACCGGTGTCTCTACATTCTGATTCACCTGCACCACAGTTTTAGTTAAAGTGTTTAGAAAGGATGGTGCGGTGCTGTTTTTACCGTTCACCTTCACATAACTTGGAATTTTATTGCTATGGGTTTCGGTGTAATTTTTAACTGCACTGGAACCATAACCCACCTCATCCACAGTCAAACTAGCAGCAGAAACACAACTTAACACACTTATAACCGTTAAAACTAAAAAAACAAATACGAAAATCCCTTTAAACCTTAACAAACCTTCAATCACCCTACTTGACATAAAAAACATCTTCTTAAATAATTTTTCACCTTTTAATTTCTTTAATAGATAGTTATCAACAACCCCTATATATTACTTTCTATTACAAAATTATTATTACTTTAACATCAAAAAAGATCAAAAAAGTAATACTAACAAACTGGAATTTCAAAAAAAACCTTTAATCCATTCTATCTTCTATGAATTCGGGCGAGAGTGCAAGGATATTTTTGAGCTGTAAACTTATTTTATATGTTCAATAACAATAAATGTTGTTTGTTTACTGATTTGGTTGTTAACTGGTATTAAGTCTATTTCTTGTTGATCTGAACATATTCTTTGATCATTCCATTTGAATCGTTGTATTTGAATAGCCTAAACCGTTACGTGCTCATTTTAATTTAAAATTAGATGGGAAATCTAGGTCCATCATTTTATTTCCATGTAAAGGATTTATTGGAATTCAATCTTAAATATCTGTCAATTCACAAAAGACTCCACTAATCATACTCCAACCAAATTAGTAAGTTTTCAGTGGAAAAACATCAACATAAGTTCCCTCTTCCAATA
>CAZMAI010000129.1:0-7084 GCA_964564195.1 uncultured Anaerolineales bacterium
ATCGATCGCCAGTAATGTGCAGCCTCAGAGAGGAGCGCGCCATGCTCTATCCGCAACAGAACGCCATCCGGAACACCCTCGATATCTCGGGCATCTGGGATTTCCGAACCGACCCCGATCAGGTGGGCTCTGACGAGGGCTGGGCCAATGGCCTGACCGAGACACGACCCATCGCGGTGCCCGCCTCCTGGAATGAGCAGTACGAGGATCTGTTCAACTACTTTGGTTTGGCCTGGTATGTGCGGCAGACCTTTATCCCGTCCGCCTGGCGGGGGCAGCGGATCTGCCTGCGGGTGGGTTCGGCCTGTTACCTGGCCACGGTTTATGTCAACGGCGTTGTTGTCGGTTCCCACGAGGGAGGCCACCTGCCCTTTAGTTGCGACATCACCGAGGAGGTGCGCTGGGGCGAGGCCAACACGATCGCCATCAGCGTGGAGAACGAACTGCTGCCCTCGCGCGTGCCAGCCGGTGGCACCAGCGGCCTGGGGCTTTCCGGCTACCCGCCCACGACCTACGACTTTTTCCCCTTTTCCGGGATCCACCGTCCCGTCGTGCTCTACTCGGTGCCGTCTGCGGCCATCGAGGACATCACCGTGGTCACCGATATCGGTGGACAGGCCGGTGTGGTCAAGCTCTCCGTCCGAGCTTCAGGAGATACGGGCTCAGGCACGGCCGTGCTCGAGGGCAACGGCGAGACGGTGTCAGCCAGTCTGACTTTTCGCGACGGCCTGGCGGAGGCGACATTGCATGTGCCCCGCGCGCGCTTCTGGTCGCCAGAGGATCCTTTCCTTTACGATTTGACGGTGAGCACGGACACCGACACGTACACGCTGCCCGTGGGGATCCGCACGATCAAGGTCACGGATACGCAGTTCCTGATCAACAACAAGCCGGTGCGCCTGGATGGTTTCGGCCGCCACGAGGACTTTTACGCCTCTGGCAAGGGCTTGAACGTCCCCCTCTTGATCAAAGACTATCAGCTCATGCGCTGGACGGGCGCCACGAGCTATCGTACCTCGCATTACCCCTACTCTGAGGAGGAGATGCAACTCGCCGACCGTATGGGGATGTTGATCATTGACGAGATCCCTGCTGTATCGCTTCAGTTCCACCAGGCCGATTTGGTGCCCGGCCTGCTGAGCCAGTGCCTGAAGGACATCGATGAACTGATCGCCCGTGACAAGAACCATCCCTCCGTGATCATGTGGAGTGTGGCCAACGAGCCGCTGCCCGCCAGTTTCATGTTCCGCCGCGCGGGCATCGAGACCGATGCGGCGGCTGCCGATGAGCGCGGCAGGCTGTTCTTGACCCGGCTGCTGCGCCACGCCAAGGAGCTGGACCCCACCCGCCCTGCGACGATGGTCGCTGTAATGGGTTCGCCGGACAGCTGGCAGCAGGAAGCCGATGTTATCTGCCTCAACCGCTACTGGGGCTGGTACACGGAATCGGGACAACTGGATCTGGGTATTGACAAGATCGATGCTGAGCTGGACGAAAAGTGGGCTACCTTCCACCGGCCGGTGATCGTGACCGAGTTTGGCGCCGACACCGTCGCCGGGCTGCACGGCCACCCGGCGGTGATGTGGACGGAGGAATACCAGGCCGAGATGGTGCGCGGGTATATCGAGGTCGCCGCCCGCAAAGAGTTCGTGGTAGGCATGCAGGTCTGGAACTTTGCTGACTTTGCTGCCGTGCAGGGGACCAACCGCGTGGGCGGCATGAACTTGAAGGGCGTGTTCACGCGTAGCCGCCAGCCCAAGCTGGTGGCCCACGTGTTACGCGAACTCTGGAAAACGCAGGACTAGCATGCCGGTCGGGGCCGCACACAATCAGTATGCGACAGAGGAGCAGGAATGGACAGCACGGTGCACGGATGGTATGACTTTACCGGCCGGGTGTTTGTGGTCACGGGGGGCTCGGGTGCCCTGGGCTCGGAGCTGGTCCGGGCGCTGGTGGGCGTGGGGGCCGATGTGGCGGTGCTGGGCCGCAGCGTGGCCCGTGCCCAGCCTCTGCTGGATGAGTTAGGCGCCGAGCACCTCATGGCGGTAGCCGCCGACGTGCTTGACCGCGACAGTCTTGAGCAAGCTGTCGCCGCTGTCGAGAGTCGTTTTGGCCCGGTGTACGGTCTGGTGAACGCCGCCGGGGGCAATAACCCCAAAGCGACGACCACGGCCGACTTGAGCTTTTTCGATCTGCCCGAGGAGGCCCTGCGTCAGGTGTTGGACCTCAACCTGGTGGGCAGCATCCTCCCCTGCCAGGTCTTTGCCCGGGGAATGGCCGAGCGAGGCGAGGGTGTGATCCTCAACTTTTCCTCGATGAACTATTACCGGCCGCTGACCCGCGTCCCCGCCTACTCTGTTGCCAAGGCCGGTATCAGCAACCTGACACAGTGGCTGGCCGTGCATATGGCCAAGAACTATGCCCCCGCGATCCGCGTCAATGCCATCGCACCTGGATTCTTTCTGGGCGACCAAAACCGGTACCTGCTCACCGAGCCCGAGACGGGCGCGCTGACGGCACGCGGCCAGACGATCATCGACCATACCCCCATGGGGCGCTTTGGCGTGCCCTCGGATCTGACGGGCACGATCCTGTGGCTGCTTTCACCCGCTTCCGCCTTTGTGACGGGCATCACGGTGCCGGTGGATGGCGGTTTCAGCGTTTTTGGAGGGGTGTAGATGACGGCTGACTGCGAAACGGTCATTGGGCTTGGGCGAGCGGACGGGCTCCTGAGCGAAGATGAGGTGCGCGCCATCGTCGGCGACGGGTTGGGGCGCCTCGATGTGGACGATCGCCGCGTCCTGGTGATCATTCCCGATGGCACGCGCACCATGCCCATGGCACGTTTCTTTGATCTGTTCGAGGCCCTCCTGGGTAAGCGGGTGGCGGCGCTGGACTATCTCGTTGCCCTGGGGACCCATATGCCAATGGATGACGCGGCGCTCTCGGCGCTGATCGGCCACACAGTGACCAATGGGATGTGCGGCCGCAGCCATGTCTACAACCACGCCTGGGACGATCCGGCGGCGCTAATGCACCTGGGCACCATTCCCTCGGCCGAGATCGCTGCTCTGACCAACGGCCTGTTCAGCCAGGATGTCCCTGTGCGACTCAACCGGCGCATCTATGATTATGACCAGATCCTAATCTGCGGACCTGTGTTTCCGCACGAGGTGGTGGGCTTTTCGGGAGGGAACAAGTACTTTTTCCCTGGCATTGCCGGCGCCGAGATTATCGATTTCACCCACTGGCTGGGCGCCGTGATGACCAACTATGCGATCATCGGCGCGGGCTATACGCCCGTGCGGGCCGTTATCGATCGCGCGGCCGCCTTTATCGACCGACCTGTGGCCTGCTTTTGCCTGGTGAACACCCACGGCAGACTGCACGGGCTGTATTTCGGCTCGCCCGCCCGGGCCTGGGAGGCCGCGTCGGACCTTTCCTCGCAGGTGCATATCACCTGGCTCGATGAGCCGGTGCAGTGCGTGCTTTCGGTGATGCCCACGCTGTACGACGACCTGTGGACCGCCGCCAAGGGGATGTACAAGATGGAGCCCGCTGTGGCCGATGGCGGCGAGGTGGTGATCTATGCGCCGCACATCACCGAGGTGAGCTACACCCACGGGCATATCCTGGACGAGATCGGTTACCACTGCCGCGACTATTTCCTCAAGCAGTGGGACCGATACAAGGGCTATCCCGGGGGCGTGCTGGCCCACTCCACCCACTGCAAGGGTCTCGGGACGTATGACCCGACCACAGGCATCGAGACGCCGCGGGTTACCGTGACCCTGGCTACCGGCATCCCCCGCGAGCGCTGCGAGCGGATCAATCTGGGTTATCTCGACCCTGCCACGGTGGATATCAACGCCTGGCAGGCGCGGGCGGATGAGGGCGTGCTCGTGGTGCCACGGGCCGGTGAGATGCTCTACAAAATCAGGAGGCAAGCATGAGCTACGGACTGGAGCTAAAGAGTGAGGGCGCGCTGGACCTGTTGTCGTTGGGAGCCCTGGTGCACCGTCTGGACCCGGGCATCATTCCCTTCCGCAAGGCGACGCACTGCGATATCCACGTCAGCGGCGGCGAGTTTAACGTAGCGGCCAACCTCGCGGATTGCTTTGGCCTAAGGACCGGCATCGCCAGCGCCATGGTGGACTATCCCATCGGCGACCTGATCGCCGAGCGCGTCAAGGCCATGGGCGTGACCCCCTTTTACAGGCGGTTCGAGCACAACGGCGTTACCGGCCCGAACATGGCCACAGTGTTCAGCGATCGCGGCCAGGGCGTGCGCGCGCCGGTGGTTTTCTACAACCGCTGCAACGAGGCCGCGGCGCAGCTCAAGGCCGGCGATTTCGACTGGGACGCCATCATGGCGGGCGGCGTGCGCTGGTTCCACAGCGGCGGGATCTTTGCCGCGCTCTCCCGCACGACCAGTGACGTGATCATTGAGGGCATGCAGGCCGCCAAGGCCCATGGAGCAGTGGTCTCCTTCGATCTCAACTATCGCGGCAAGCTCTGGAGCCTGTGGGGCGGGGCCGATGCCGCGGCGGGGATCGTGCGGCGCATCGTCGAGAACGTCGACGTTCTGGTGGGCAACGAAGAAGACCTGCAGATGGGCCTGGGCATCCCCGGCCCTGAGGTCCATGCCACGAGCAAGCTTGACCCCAGCGCGTTTGTCAGCATGATTGGCCAGGTCACGGACCTGTTCCCCAACATCAAGATCGTTGCGACCACGCTGCGGGAGGTGCATTCGGTCAACCGGCACTCCTGGAGCGCGGTGGCATGGATCAACGGCCAGACCTTCCAGGCACCCACGATGGAGCTCGACGTCTATGACCGTGTCGGCGGCGGTGATGGTTTTGCAGCAGGGCTGTTCTACGGCCTGATGACAGGCGAGCCCGAGCAGACGGCCGTGAACCTCGGCTGGGCGCATGGCGCGCTGATCACCACCTACCCCGGCGACACCACCATGGCGACGCTGGACCAGGTGCGCGCGCTCAGCCAGGGCGGTTCCGCGCGCATTCAGCGCTAGTCTCCCGGCATCGTCCACCCGCACAGCAGAACCGCCCTGGATGACCAACACAGGTCTCCAGGGCGGTCGATGTTTGATGGTGGGTCCAGTCACCGCTCTGCTCTAGCCCCCGCTCTGCTTGCCCGGGTCGGCCCAGTCCTCCTCATCCGCTGAACCGACGGGCCAGAGCTCTTGCGCCCGGTACGCGGTGATCTCACTGTCATCCCAGTAATCCGGGTCGCCGTCACGCAGCCCCATGCCGTACGTGTCCCGGCTGTTGGGATCGAAACCGAGGTCTGCCTCGCGATCATCAGGGATAAAATCGCGGTCCAGGTCCCGATCGGGGTCGATGCCGTCCTCGCCCCACCAATCCCAATAGTCAAGCAGATGCTGCCACTCGTGGCGAATCACCCAGGCGAACTTGTCTATGCCCTCAACGCATGTCCCTGTCAGGGGATTGGTCAGATAGCTGCTGTTGCGAAAGATGTCTCCGATATAGATCCTGTCCGCCAGCTCCGGGTTGGTGTAGCCCCTGAACTGCCCCGGAGCGGACATGGCAGGATCATAGTGAATCGCCGCGCTGTGTCCCTGCGCCGCTGAAGTCTGCAACCAGTAATAGAACCAGTTGGGAACGTTCGCATCCATGCCCCGGCCGGGGTTGTTCTTCGCGTCTCTTGGGAAGAAGATCGTTACCTCTCGGGGCTCCGGGTTCTCGCACGCTGCGCTGCTCTCTTCACCGTAGTCGGGGTGCACTTTCAGCGGGCCAAACTCGCTGTTGTTTTCCGGTAGCGGCCCCTCATACCAGACGCGCGCCTCTGACCCCCGCGGTGGATCGGGCTCAAACGCGGCCTCCAGTTCGCCCAGATCGTCCAACTTCCACGTTAGATCTTCCGACCAGACCCTCGGCAGCGACTCTGCCTTCAGGTCTCGTTCCAGAATGACGCCTTCCCCATCACTGAGCGTCCAGCGATCTCTCTCGGGTGGCTCGATGATCTCGGTCTGGCAGTCCTCTCCCAGGCGATAGGTCACCACAACCTGGGTGTCGGTCGCGTCGCGCCAGGTCTCCGTGTAGGCGGCGAGCTCGTCAACGGAGCCAACGTACCGGTAGTAGAGCATGACCTCAAAGGGTTCCTCGCCCATTGACTCCCGCGGGATCGTCTGCCCGAACGAGGTGCCGCCAAAGGTGGTGCGCCCGGCCTGCTCGCGGACCTCCAGCGTGACGATGTCGTGTGGCCAGGAGGCGCGTGACACGCCGTCTACCGGCAGCGGGTAAGAGATATCTACCTCCAGAGTAAAGCGCAAATCGGGATCGTCCAAGTCGATGCTCAGAGCGATCCGATCGGTCTTGAGGTCTAGGCTGTGATTGCCGCTTCCCTCAAAGCGGTCGCTCAGGCTGAATCCGTCCGCGGATATCTCGCCAAAACTGGCAGTGCGCCAGTCCACGCTGCCCTCTTCCAGCTCAAAGACGCCGCGATCCTTCTCGACTAGCGTAAAGGCGATCACCGTCTCTCTGCTGGCCGAATAGGGCAAGATGCCGTTCAGGTCTGTGGCCACCGTCTTGTTAACGGCATCCATCAGCTTGCTCAAGCCCTGGTCCTCGGCACCGCTTAGCGCGGAGACCAGGCTCAAGCCCTGAAGCACCCTCTCCATGGCCACACCAGAGACCGTAGGCCCAAGCACGCCGAGCAGAATCCCGCTGGGCGGCGCAGCCCCCAGCCCGTTCTCCCGGTACACCAGCGTTCCAACGATGGTCGTGGGCTCGGCGGCGGAGATGCGTGCTGTTAGGGCAAACGCGGGCGTAACGACCATAAACAGGGCAAGCAAGAGGACGAGAACGGATCTGACCATTGCACCACCTCCCCAAACAGAGGTCGAGAGGCTGCCCCCTGAGAGCAGGATCCTTATGTCGCTTAGCGCATAGGCCCTCAACGGCGCGCGTCTCTACCTGAGAGTGTGGAACGTAACCATCGCAGCGATTCCGGTCGGCTAACCTTGCCACCCCAGGTTCGGTTGCGGGGCACGCGCCTCAGTCTCCTCGCGCCGGGCCGTCGATCGGAAGCGACCTCTCGGCTG
>CAZMAI010000130.1:0-6979 GCA_964564195.1 uncultured Anaerolineales bacterium
GCGATGCCGATGGCGACGCCGATGGCGACGCCCAGGGCATTTGGTCCATCAGGGTGGAGCCCAGGGCCCCCGGCTTTCACTACTACTGGTTCCTGGTGGATGGCCTCATGGTCAACGACCCTGGCAGCGAGACCTTTTTCGGCTATGGCCGCCAGTGCAGCGGGATCGAGGTTCCCGAGGACTCTGCAACCGCAGCCTACTACCATCCGCAGCAGGTGCCCCATGGTGCGGTCCACAGCCACTGGTACCACGCGGCGACGACGGATCTCTGGCGCCGGGCCCTGGTCTACACCCCGGCGGGCTATGACGCCGACACGTCGACGCGCTACCCGGTGCTCTACCTGCAACACGGCGCAGGCGAGGACGAGCGCGGCTGGAGCACGCAGGGGCGCATGCAACACATCCTGGACAACCTGATTGCCGCGGGCGAGGCAGTGCCGATGCTGGTCGTGATGGAATGCGGCTATGCCACGCTGCCGGGCGAGCCGGAGCCGCTCCCCGGCCAGCGTGGGGCTCCCAACGCCTTTGAGGCGTTGGTGGTGAATGACTTGATCCCCGAAATCGACCGGACCTTCCGCACGCACCCCGATCGCGAGCACCGCGCCATGGCGGGTCTCTCCATGGGTGCCATGCAGACCATGGCGATCACCCTGGCCCACCTGGACCTGTTCGCCTGGATCGGCTCCTTCAGCGGGCCTATCGTGTCCGGTCCGATCGCCGGCGAGCATCCTCTTGATCTGGTGACGATGTATGGCGGTGTGTGGGCCGACGCGATGGCCTTCAACCGGCGCGTGCATCTCCTCTGGATCGGCGCCGGCACCGACGAGCCGCGCATCTACGAGCCGG
This sequence comes from uncultured Anaerolineales bacterium, assembly GCA_964564195.1. Taxonomy (GTDB): domain Bacteria; phylum Chloroflexota; class Anaerolineae; order UBA1429; family UBA1429; genus JAAYED01. The sequence continues at coordinate 847 of CAZMAI010000130.1, forward strand.
CGAAACAGCGCGCCACCATGCTCAAGGCCGCGGGGATACGCTGCGTTTGGTTCGAGTCCGAGGGCACCGACCACGAGTGGCTCACCTGGCGCCGCTGCCTGCGCGACTTTGTGCCGAGGTTGTTCAAGACGGGGTGAGGCCTTAGGGCGGCGGGTGCCCACACCCGCCGCTGTGGGCCCGGGCGTCTCCGTTTGCGGCGGACGAGGGCGTCCGCCGGCCGGGCTAGCGGTTGGCGCGGCTGCCATGGACCGCGGATGCGGACGGGACGTCCGCGGTCCAGGAGATCACTCTTACTACACAGCGCACGCCTGTGTTTGCTATAATGGATCTGCCAGAGCGTCGCGTGTCGCGGCACCGGCTATCGTGCCGGGGTCGCCATTCGTCTACATGGGCGCGTGTCGTGCCAGGTCGTGCACCGGGGCACAGGCGGGGCACATGCTTAGCGTATCGTTGCTGGGTGGGTTCTCCATCGCCAACGACGGCGTGCCCGTCGAGGGGATGGATTCGGCACGCCTGCGGTCTCTCCTGGCCTACCTGCTGCTCCACGCCGATACGCCCCAACCGCGCGCGCATCTCGCCTACCTTTTCTGGCCCGATACCACCGAGGCCCAGGCGCACACCAACCTGCGGAATCTCCTGTACCGCCTGCGGCATGTGCTTCCCGACCTGGGGGTGTATCTCGACATTGGCGTCCACACCCTGCAGTGGCGCCGCGAGGCTCCTTGTACACTGGATGTGGATGCCTTTTGGGCTGCTGTCGCCGCTGCGCAGGGGCTTCCGGCCGCTGCGGGGGCTCGTCTGGAGGCACTTGAGCGTGCGGTGAGCTTGTACTGCGGCGACCTGCTCCCCGACTGTTACGACGACTGGGTGATCTCGCTGCGGGAGGGGCTGGGCCAGGCCTACGTGCAGGCGCTGGACGCGCTGGCGACGCTTCTGGAAAGTCAGGCCAACTATGGCGATGCCATCCGCCACGGGCGCGCGCTGTTGCGCCATGATCCATTGGCCGAGAGCGGCTACCGGCGCCTCATCCGTCTCCATGCTCTCAACGGCGACCGCGCCAGCGCGCTGCGTGTGTACCACGATTGCGCGACGATCCTGCAGCGCGAGCTTGGCGTGGAGCCCGCTGCGGCTACGCGCGAGGCCTACGAGCGCCTCCTGGGGACGCCGGACCGCTGGCCCGTCCCCGGAGCCACGGCGGCCTATACGCGTCTCGTCGGACGCCAGCGAGAGTGGTCGCTCCTCCTCCAATCGTGGCGCGGCGTCGCCTCCGGGAACGGAGCGCGTTTCGTGCTGCTGAGCGGCGAGGCCGGTATCGGCAAGACACGGCTCGTTGAGGAACTACTCTCCTGGACGGGCCGTCAGGGCATCGCCTGCGCCAGCGCCCACTGCTACGCGGCGGAAGGTGAGCTGGCCTACGCCCCTGTCCGTGCCTGCCTGCGCGACCGTCCTGTGGCGGCTCTGGATGACGTCTGGCTGGCAGAGTTGAGCCGGCTGCTCCCCGAGCTTCGGGCCGGGCGCCCATCCCTCGCACCCCTGCCGCCCCTCAGGGAGGCCTGGCAGCGGCAGCATCTCTTTGAGGCGCTGGCACGGGGCATTCTGGGCGATGGCGGGCCGCTGCTGCTCGCGTTGGACGATTTGCAGTGGTGCGATCGGGACACGCTCGAGTGGCTGCACTTTCTCCTGCGCTTTGCCTCTGACGCCAGGGTGCTCCTAGTGGGCACCTACAGGCCGGAGGAGGTGGGCACGGAACACCCGCTCGTGCGGATGCAGGAAGCCCTGCGCGCCGAGGACAAGCTTACTGAAGTGGAGCTGGCCCCGCTGGATGAGGCTGCCACGGGCGCCCTCGCGGGCGACATCGCCGGCGATGCGCTCAGCCCGGATCAGGCCCGGCTTCTGTTCCGTGAGACGGAGGGCGTGCCCCTGTTCGTGGTAGAAACGATGCGCGCCGGCCTGCCCATCGGCGGCTCCCCGCGGGACGTCCCGCGAGACGATGTGGGCCTTCCCGCGCGGGTGCGGTCTGTCCTGGAGGCGCGACTGGCACAGCTCTCGCCGGCGACCCGCGAACTGGCCGACCTTGCCGCGACGGTCGGGCGCGACTTTAGCTTCCGGCTGCTTGCTACGGCCAGCGGACGCGACGAGGAGACCATCGTTCGCCAGCTCGATGAGCTCTGGCGGCGCCGCATCGTGCGCGAGCGCGGCACCGATGCCTACAGCTTTTCGCACGACAAGCTGCGTGAGGTAGCCTATGCCAGCATGAGCGCGGCACGGCGGCGCCTCTTGCACCGGCATGCGGCGCAGGCGCTTGAAACGCTCCACCTGGATGATCTGGATCCCGTCAGTTACCAACTTGCCGTTCACTACGAGCTAGCTGGGCTGAGGGAACGGGCGATCCATTGTTTCCTGCTGGCGGGGCGCGTCGCTTCACGCGTATACGCCCATGACGATGCGGTCGCACTGCTGGAGCGTGGGCTATCCCTGGCGCAAGCCCTGAACGACCGAGAGCCCGTCTGCCCGGACATCGCGGCGCTCTGGGAGGAGCTGGGGGATATCCGCGAGCTGGGCGCGCGCCACGAGGAGGCACGCGAAGTCTACGAGCGGGCGCGGTCGGTGACGCTTGCTGGGCAGCGCGTCACCCTGGCGCGCCTGTGGCGCAAGGCGGCCGTCACCTGGCGGGAGCAGCGGCGCTATGCGGAGGCATTGGATGCCTGCCGACGCGCCGAGGATCTATTGCAAGCGCCGCCGTCGACTGAGGATGCGGACTGGTGGGCCGAGTGGCTGGAGGTGCAGGTCGAGCGGGTCTGGGCCCATTACTGGCTCGCGCAGTGGGAGGCGATGGATGCTCTCGTGATCGGGCTGGAGCCGGCCGTGCGCGCACGCGCGACGGGTGCCAGCCGTATGCGCTACCTGACGGCCTCCTGCTTGATGAACCTGCGCAAGGGCCGCTACCGGGTCACCGATGAGATGCTCGCCAACTCGCGCGAGTCGCTCTCTCTGGCCGAGACCTATGGCCGCACTGTCAACAGGATCGAATCGCGCTTTGAGCTGGGGTTCCTCCACCTGTGGCGCCTCGAGTTGGACGCGGCCGGAGAGCACCTGCACTCCGCCCTCGCGCTGGCCGAAACCGCCGGCGCCGTGCCCATGCGCGTGCTCAGCCTCACGTATCTGACCGTGCTGTGCCGTTTTCGCGGCGACGCGGACGGCACGCGCGACTATGCCCAGCGCGCCGGCGAGGCAGCGGCAGCCGCGCGTATGGACGACTATGTGGCGGCATCCCTGGCCAACCGCGCCTGGTTGGCCTGGCGCCGGGGCGACGCCAGGTCGGCTGAGGCGCTCGGGCGGCAGGCGCTCGCACTCTGGCAGCAGTCGCCGCTCGTTTACCCCGCTCAGTGGCAGGGCCTGTTGCCGCTGATCGCCATCGCGTGCGCTCAGAAACGTTACGCTCAAGCCTTTGCCTGGCTCGCCGCGCTCCTCGATCCAACCCAGCAGTTGCTCCAGGAACCGCTGAACGCCCTGCTGCAGTGCGCGCTCGACGCTCACGCCGCCGGCCAAGACGGCGAGGCGCGGGATCATCTGCAGCGCGCGTTCGGCGTCGCCCGCAAACTGGGATACCTGTAAGCCCGTTATCTGGAGCGCTCTCCTCGCTCCGGTGCAGCCTGCTCTACGCAGTCCTTCTTTCTCTGCTCCAACAGCACCAGAATTCTCTCTCGTTTCGTCCAATTCTGCCTGCCATGAAACGCTTTTCAAACGCTGCGTTTGCTACGCTGTCGGCGTAAGCGTCAGGAGTAGGTCCTGGCTCGAGTGTGTGAGACGAGGGAGGTACGAGATGAAGACGGTGATTCGCTTGCTGGTATTGGTCGCCGTGCTGCTGGCGCTGCCCATGGCGGCAGCCGCCACCCCACCGGAGCCAATGGTCATACAGGCTGATCTGTACATGACCGGTCCCGACACAGCATCCGGAGAATTCGCAGCCTCGGGGCTCTTTTCCGCCTGTGGCACCGCGTTCCAGGAGTTTCGCATCGTTGACGGCACCGTCCATGGCGTCAAGACGCTGACGGCAGACGGCGGTACGATCACAATCCGCTTCCAGGCGCTTCTAACACCCACTATGGAAGGGAACCTCGAGGCGAACGGCCGGTATGTGATTGTATCGGGAACGGGAGACTTTGCCCGGCTGCACGGCGTCGGCGTGAGCTATGCGCTCATCAACCCGGTCGCCGGCACCATCCATGCCGAATATGAAGGCACGGCGCATTTCGACTGAGAAGCGGCACCGGCAAGGCTGGTCTGGCTACCCGGGAAACGAGGTGGGCCATGGGCGCTGCAGAAGACTCGGCGAACCTGACGCACAAGAGTCACCTGTTCGTGCTGCGCCTGTGGCCCGAGGATATGGGCGGCGGCAAGGTGGACTGGCGGGGCAGCGTGCGCCACGTGAACAGCGGGCAGGTGCATTACTACCGGGATTGGGCCATGTTGCGGGCCTTTGTGGACGAGATGCTGGGTGTCTCGGACGACGCGGCAGCCACAGTGGCTGGTGATAGACAGGAGCGCCCGACGGGATGACGTACCAGCGTTCCGTGAATTTGCAAGTCGGGTGCCTGAGCGCGTGCGCCGTTGGGGTATGGAGGGTCAACCTCCGGCTGACTCCGGGTTTGTGGGCGGGTTCGCGTTACACCGTACCTCGCATCGGATGCGGGCGACCCTTGCTCGGCAAGGGCACGCCCGCGGTCCACGAGCAGGATTGTCGGCGTCCAGCCGGCATCTGGACGGCAGCCGCGGTGGCCGGGCCTTCCGGCGGACGGGGACGTCCGCCGGCCAGAAGACCGCCGGCGCGCGGTGCACACCGGCGAGGCTGTGCTATGCCACTGACGGGCGGTGCCTTGCATATCGAACGCTAGGAGGCCTAACGTGTTCAATCTACGGTTCGGGTTTCGCGTGCGGGCGGCGGTCTTGCTCGTGACCCTCTGTCTGGCTTCTCTCCCTGCCGCGGCCGCCGCTGTCCCGGCAGGCCCGGCTACTCGCATGGTGCTGACACGACCCGCCAGCACTTTATTACGCGGGGACATCCCTGCCCGGCACGGCTTTCTGTACCTGAACACCCGCACGCCCTACGAGGACGGGCTGTTCTCCATCGATCTGGAGGATGGGCACGCTACCTGGCTGGGCTGGGGCGGGGCCACGCAGGACAACTCCGGGCTGACCGCGGGTCGGGACCCGCAGCAACTCTATGGCTCCCGTCCGGCCGGGATGACCGTGATCGATCGCGACGGCGGAGGATGGAGCCAGCTGGGCAGCCTGTCTATGTCAGGCATGGCCTACTTCCGCTTGACAGACACGCTGTACGCGACCTGGCAGGGTGCCTTTTTCACTGTCGATCCTGCCACCGGCGCCAAGCTCCAGGACCTGACCCCGCCGCCCCCAGGGGTGAACCTGGAGGCGCTGGCCGAGGATGAGGTCCACCAGCGCGTCTATGGGCTGCTGGAAACCAAAGTGCTCGGGGTATATGACATCGGCGCAGACGAGTGGAGCCCCGTGGGGGATACGCATATCCTCTGGAACGACGCGGGCCTGGCCTACGATCCCGTGGATGATGTGCTGTACGCGGTGGGCGAGGTGGGCACCGACACGGTGTGGATGATCGACCCGCACACGGCGGAGGCGACCGAACTGGGCTCGCTCGAGTTCGAGGGCACGGGCCACGGCGGGCTGGCCTGGGTGCCCGCCGCCCTGGCCTTTGCGGGACTGGGCGTCGACGGACGCGTGCACTATCTGGACACGGAGCTGTTCGACCTGGGGGGCTTTACCGTGCCCCTGGCGGAGCCGCGCGGGCTGGCCATCGATAGTGACCGCATCTACGTCGGCGACCGGCTGAGCGAGCGCGTGGTCGCCTATGACTATGCCGGAACGGAGCTCTACAGCTTGAGTACGCCCGGCATCCAGCCCGCGGCGCTGGCCCTGGTGGAGGGCGACCTGGCGGCGTATGACGACGCGGGCTCTGTGACCTACTTTAGCGCGGGCACGGGGGTACAGGGCGCCACGCTCAGCGTGGACCTGGAGGCGCAAGACCTGACCTACGACTATACGTCCATCTGGCTGGCGGTCACGCGATCGGCGGCACAGCCGAATCCCGGGCTGG
>CAZMAI010000131.1:0-6953 GCA_964564195.1 uncultured Anaerolineales bacterium
AGGACGAGATAGTGGGATATGGACACCCTGATTTAACCTTGAAACACCCCACAGACATGGTCTGCCGTAAGAGTAACTACCGGTGCAGCAGGACACTGATGATAAATGCAGATAAAGCTGCAGTTGACCTTAAAAAAGAGTTAATAGATGATTTAAGAGAGGGTAGGGAATTAAAAGTTAGTATAATCGTTGAAAATAAGTAATTTATTTTTTTTAGACGAATTGGTGATTATTACAATTTGGTGGTCTTTCCACTAAAATGTAATAAAATTGACTTTTTTGTAGTATTACATTTTTGCTGGGTTTTCCTCTAAAAGTAATAATAAAAATCATTTAAAAAGTATTATATATTATGTTGGACTAGCCATCTATCACTAAAAACTATGGTTGGCGTAATCCTAACCAAAAGGAGGCGGTGACAGGAAAATCGGAAAGGGTAATTTTTATTTTACTTAAATTAAATGTCTTTATTTTAATAAATGAACGATATTTTCTGATAAAATCTTAGAAAATAGGAGATCTATTCTATAAAAAAATTTTAAGGAGAATAATAGAATGAAATTATTTAAATTAAAGGGGGTGAGTAAGCCATGAACGCCAAAACACCTGTACTATTGGTTTTAACCTTGATTTTTGCCCTGGTGCTTTGTGGGACGGCTTCTGCTGGAACTCCCCTACAGGAGAACCAGACAGGTACGGTCTCTGGGGATTTATACTATAACGCTTCTAATCCTTGGGCTCAAACAACCCAAGGAGAAACCAATGAGGTTGCTCAAGCCAACACTTTGCCTTCTTATACCAGTATCGACTCGGCAAGGGTTTATGTAAACGTATATTCTGGTTCAGGTACCAATAACTGGCCGGTAAGAACCACCGTCAAAATCGATGGAAACGGTGACGGAGACTACGACGACCCCGGTGAACTACTAGGTACTGAGGATATGGACATACCCAGCAGTACAGACGGTACTGTATACTGGAAAGATGGAGTGACACATTGGAACAAAGTCTACTCAGACTACCAAGTATGGTACGACGTAACCGGACTCATAACTAGCAACAACCCCACAGTCTATGTGAAAACCGAGAGAATGGGTGGTGCTGGTTACGATGGTAGAATCAAAATGATCGCCCTGGTAGCGGCTTACAACGACGGTGACAATGACCAGGTGCATTACTGGGTTTTAAACGGGCAGGACTGGATCAACGCCGAAACATCAACATCAACCTTCAACACAGCCACCTTCAACGGACAAGCCTCCAGCGCCACACTTAACATCGTGGCGTCATCCGGAACCGATGGAACTTACACCTTCAACGGCAACACCAAAATAGGTAACCTCACAGAAACCGGCACCTACTACAAAGAACACACCTGGGACGTCACAGGCGACATCAACAGCGGTGCAAACAGCACACTAACCTACGCCAATGTTGGATCATCTGTAAAACTGAACCTAGCAACACTTACCATCCGTGCAGGAGCAGCCGCACCAGTCGCTAATTTCACAGCCACACCTACCAACGGAACCTCACCACTCAACGTAGACTTCACAGACACATCCACCGGCACAGTAACTGGATGGGCCTGGGACTTCAACAATGATGGAATAATTGATAGCACACTACAAAACCCCACTTATACATATAACAACGGGGGAACTTACACCGTCAACTTATCGGTAACCGGACCCGCAGGAACAGACACAGAAATCAAAACAAACTATATCACAGTAACCGTGAATACAATTGCCGATACAGCATGGCCAAAATTCGGTTTAAACTCCAAAAATACAGGCCAATCTCAATACAACGGCCCACAAACTAACAACACCATATGGACATATAACACTGGAAATTATATAGAAGGTTCGGCGGCGATTGCAGCGGATGGTACCATATACATCGCAAATCGCGGCAGAAAGTTATATGCTATTAATCCTGATGGAACATTAAAATGGAGTTACACTATAGGTAATGTATATGGTTCGCCGGCGATTGCAGCGGATGGTACCATATACATCGGAACCGATGACAAGAAGTTATATGCTATTAATCCTGATGGAACATTGAAATGGACTTATACAACTGGAAAATTCATTTACGGTTCACCAGCAATTGCAACAGATGGTACCATATACATAGGAAGTTGTGACAAATATTTATACGCTATTAATCCTTATGGAACATTAAAATGGAGTTATAATGTCGAAGGATACAATAATGGGGCACCAGCAATTGCAACAGATGGAACCATATATTTCGGAACCGATAGCAAAAAGTTATATGCTATTAATCCTGATGGAACATTAAAATGGAGTTACACAACTGGAAAACAAATATTTGGATCACCAGCAATTGGAACAGATGGAACCATATATATAGGAAGCAGAGACAGTATATTATATGCTTTGAATCCTGATGGAACATTAAAATGGAGTTACACAACTGGGGACCAGATATATGGATCGCCAGCAATCGGAGCAGATGGAACCATATACATAGGAAGCAGAGACAGTATATTATATGCTTTGAATCCTGATGGAACATTAAAATGGAGTTACACAACTGGGGACCAGATATATGGATCGCCAGCAATCGGAGCAGATGGAACCATATACATTGGAAATTTTGAAAATAAAATATATGCAATAAACCCTGATGGTACACTTAAATGGGTTTACACCACCGGGAACCAGATATATGGATCGCCAGCAATCGGAGCAGATGGAACCTTATACATTGGAAGTCGTGACAGAAATTTATATGCTTTCCAAGATGCAATTATCCCAGTTGCCAGTTTCACCTTTAGAATAACTAACGGAACTGAAGGATACATACCATTAACTATCCAATTTACTGATACTTCCTTGAATTATCCAAAGACTTGGTTATGGGATTTTGGTGATGGAACAACATCTACCGAAGAAAATCCATCACACACTTACATAACAGCCGGCACATATACCGTCAAGTTAATAGCGTCTAATAATGCTGGTAGCAATGAACAGGTTAAAACAAACTTAATCACCGTAGCAACACCCTCAACTCCAGAAGCCAATTTCAATACAACACCTCTGTCAGGCATTACTCCTTTTAGTGTGCAATTTACAGATCAATCCACAGGAATAAATATAGCTTATGCATGGGACTTTAATGGAGATGGAATAACCGACAGCACCAATCAAAATCCATCCTGGATTTATACTACTGCTGGAAATTATACAGTGAAATTAACAGTTTCCAATGCAGGTGGTAGTGATGATGAGGTGAAAACGGATTATATCATTGCTGTAACTGATACACAAGCACCAATCGTGACAGCCAACCCTTCTGGAGGAAATTTAACTACATCACAGGTAATATTATCCGTTGTCGATGATTTAGATCCTAATCCAATGATTTACTACACTATTGATGGAACAGACCCCACCAGCACCAGCACATTATACACTTCGCCGGTAAATATTACACAAACTACCACATTGAAATTTATTGCAATGGATCATAGTGGTAACACTTCACCAATACAAACCGAAACATACACTGATATAACAGCACCCACTGTATCTGCAAATCCGGTAGGAGGAGATTACGACGAAGCAAAACAAGTAACTTTAACCGCTACTGATAATGTAGATCTTAACCCTGTTATCTACTACACTCTCGATAACACAGATCCCAGTACCACTAGCACATTATATGCCGGTCCCATCAGAATCGGTGACATTGCAGGTGGAACAACCACACTCAAATTCATAGCATTAGATGCCAGCGGCAACACATCACCAGTGCAAACTGAAACCTACAAAATTACTGATACTAAAGCCCCAACAGTCACTGCCACTCCAGCAGGTGGCAATCTAGCAACACCAACCCAAATAAAATTAACAGCCACAGATAACGTAGATACTAACCCTACTATCTATTACACCACCGACGGAACAGATCCTACCACCAAAAACACACAATACACAGGTTCCATAAACATAACTACAGATACCACCTTGAAGTTCATTGCAGTGGATGCTGCAGGCAACACTTCACCAGTACAGACCGAAACTTACATTATGGCACCTGAACTTTCAGCATCTGTGTCTATAACCAATTATCCCATCAGTAAAAACCAGGCCACCGTGACTGTAAATAACACTGGTGTTGTGGATGCAGGAGCATTTAATGTAACGGTCCAAATTGGTGAGAACAGTACTACAGTGAATATTCCTGGTCTTGTTGCAGGAGAAAGCACTACATTTACTGTTACGGATACGGTTAGACATCAGGTTGGTGATACTATCACAGTCAATGTGACGGTTGACCCTGAAAATGTGATACAAGAGGCAGATGAGTCCAACAACAGTTCCAACACAAATGTGACTATAGCAACCACTGGAATATTATATGATGGAGGCCGCTTCAGTAGTGGTGTAGACTTAGTCAATACCATTGTTTATGCAGAAGGGAATATTGGAGTGAGAATTTTAGAATATGGAGGTTACAGATGGCTTGATTATAGTAACACTGCTACCTGGACAACCAGTGACTTGAACATACCAGTAGGTGCGACCATCATATCTGCTCGGCTCTATCAAGCCTGGACATGGTACGCTGACCCCCATTACACCATCCAGTTCAACAGCCATGAAACACAGCAGCATGTAGCCAAATATACAGATTGCATCGCAGGTCAATATGTTTTCGATGTAACTGAATACTTCAATGTAAATGGTGACAACACTGCATACATCACCTCAGGCCCTGCCAATTACGGCACAATGCTGGTCGTGATTTATGAATCTGCCAGTGAACCATACCGACAAATCTGGATAAATGAAGGCGCAGACTGCCTGATGCTTGGCCCACCTGGTTTTACAACCTTTGGCAATGTAATCACCAATAGTCTTTCATCTGCAAAAGTAACCACAGTTATGCTTTCAGGTGAATCTGGCGATATAGAGAAAGATTTGGCCGGTGATGCAGATTACATAGTCTTCAATGAACAAACTTTCCATCGCTCAGGTTATGGAATTGGAGCAGATCCTGGAATTTACTACTTCGATGTAACCAGTGCTTTAGAAAACGGAACCAACGAACTAAGCGTATGGGGTCAAACCTATCTTAATTTCGCTATTGGCGTCCTAGAAGTCACCCTGAAACCACCAGTAGCAGACTTCACAGCAGACATTACCACTGGTAACGGACCACTTACTGTACAGTTCACTGACAACTCAACCGATACAACTGGTTGGAGTTGGGACTTTAACAATGACGGAATTGTGGATAGTACATTACAGAATCCCACTTGGATTTATAATAATCCAGGATACTACACTGTGAAACTCAATGTGATTGGTCCTGGGGGGGAGGATGAAGAGATAAAAACGGATTATGTATTCGTTAATGGACCTGACCTGGTGGTAACTGGTATCACTCCTAATAGTGGTGTGGGTAATGTTTTGTTCTCTAATGGGACTAACTTGATATCTGTGACTGTGGAAAATCAGGGAACCAGTATGGCTCCGGTTTCTACCTTAAAAGTGGACATAGCAGGTGAAGATTACATGGTAAATGTGCCTGCTCTGGGTGTGGGTGAATCGGCCACCGTAACTGTGACTGACAACACCAGCAGAAGTAGTAGTGATAGTGTACCAGTTAACACCGACACCGACCCCAATAATACCATACCTGAGACCAATGACTCCAACAACACATTATCAACTAATTTACCTGTGTACAACAACGGATACCGGGGTAAACGATACACCAACGGCAATGACATAAACACCAACACTGTATGGAATGGAAACTACGATGTCATCTACTCTAATGGAAATTCCGTCTACAGAAGTGGTGGAACCGACGGTAGCAACTGGAACACACCATACACCGCAAGTTGGACCAGCTCTGACTTATCTATACCCCATGGTGCTAACGTGGTACTGGCAAGATTGTACCAGCCATACACCTGGAACACAGTCGGTGGTGTGCCGGATTGGACTGCCCAGTTCAATGGTAAAACACTGTATGATCTGACCTACTATACCGATACTAAAAGCTATGGAACCAGCAACTACCCCTCCGGACTACTAGTCTACGACGTAACCAACCTCTTCCAGGTTAATGGCAACACCTTAACCCTAACTAAAGGGGCTAACACCACAGCAAGTCTATACGGGTCTTACCTGGTGGTGATCTACGAGGACACTACTACTAGTTATAAACGGATTTACATCAACGACGGTGCGGACATGCTCTGCTCTAATCCCACCTATGGTACAAACGATGATCAGGCCACGGCCTACGCAAATTACAACCTGAACACCAGTAAAATGACCAGTGCACAGTTGGTCGCGATACTGGCTTCAGCTGGAGATACCAATAAGAGTAAATTCTTTTTCAACGGACAGGAATACACAGGATTCTGGAATGATGACAACGGAACCACGCAGACTGGTTTCAGCCTATACAACATAACCAGTTCAGTACTGAATGGATTTAACACCGCAGCACTGCAAAGCTACAACAACGGCACCAACGGAGACAACATGGTAGCATTAGGCACCATACTAGTACTCACCACTGACAACCAGTGCCCCACCATCAACTGCAACATCCAGGGCGGACTATCACGAACCACACAAAACATAACCCTAACCGCCACCGACGACCAGTGCACTAGTCCCAAGATATACTACACACTCAACGGAAAAGAACCCACTACCAACAGCACACTATACACCAAACCCATCAACATAAATAAGACCACCACACTGAAATTCATAGCAGTGGATGATGCAGGCAACACCTCACCCGCGCAGACAGAAATCTACACCATCGACACCACCCAACCCACCGTAACCAGTGTTAACCCAGCCAACAACATGGTAATCAATACGGCCAATAAAGCGTTGGTGATCACTTTCAGTGAGGCTATCAAGGCGGGAAGTGCGTTT
>CAZMAI010000132.1:0-3285 GCA_964564195.1 uncultured Anaerolineales bacterium
CGTAACGGGAACTACATTAATGGACTAACCTACACTATAACCTTGCCTATAGGTAGCATCACCGACGCAGCAGGCAACGCAATCACCACCTACACCAGCAAATTCACCACACGTAATACCTAAAAAATTATTGTTTCCCCTTTTCTTTTATTTAAAAGGGTGTGAATTTAATAAATTCTTAATTTAAGGCTTTATAATAATGCAATAAGCATTAAAAAAATCTAATGCTAAAGAACATGAATTCATATTTACGGGACAAAGAGAATATTCCCTGTCCCTTACAGGCGATAGGTTATATAACCAGTCGCAGATCACCACGGGTCTAATAATTTTTTGGCCCTTAATATTACAAATAAAGGGAGTTAAAATGTTTAATGATAGGAAAAAATCTGTATTTCTCATAGTATTCACTCTACTTTGTGTTATGTCACTTGGAGCTGTAAATGCGGCAGACACACCTTCAGCCAACTTTACCAGTAACGTGACTAATGGGACTGTACCACTGAGTGTTCAGTTTAATGATACTTCTACTGGCAATGCAACTAATTGGGGTTGGAATTTTGGTGATAATCAGACATCCACGGAGCAAAATCCCATTCATACTTACATAATGGAAGGTAAATTCAATATCAGCCTCACAGTGAGTAATGAGGCAGGCAACAACACCATAGCTAAGACTGGCTATATTACTGTTGTAGTTCCTCCCATTGTAACCGCAAGTCTAGTTGGTGGAACCTACAACACGACACAAACGGTAACACTAACCAGTGACGATCCCGCAGCAACTATATACTATGCCACCGACACCACAGACCCTCGTACTAGCAGTAGTCGGGTACTGTATACAGGATTCATCACTATCCATAATACCACAACTCTCAGGTATGCGGCGGTTGACAATGATGGTAACTGGAGCCAACTATACCTACAAAACTATGTGATAGGGTATGGAGGATTGGCTGATTCGGCATGGCCTGATTATGGTCGGGATAATAGTAACACTGGTCAATCAGTGTATACCGGCCCAGAAACTAATAATTTATATTGGACTTATGCTACCGGGGGTTTGATATATTATTCTTCTCCAGTAATAGCTACAGATGGAACCGTGTACTTTGGAAACTATGATGGTAATTTATATGCTTTCAATCAGGATGGAACTCAGAAATGGACTTACGACACTGGAAATGAAATTTATAGTTCTGCAACAATTGGAGCCGATGGCACGGTTTATGTGGCGAACTATAATAGTTTGTATGCTATAAATCCGAATGGAACTCTGAAATGGTCCTATAGAACAGGCCTAATTTACGGTTCGCCAGCGATTGGTGCTGACGGAACCATTTACGTAGGGATATATAATGGGGCATTATCTGCTATTAATCCTGATGGAACTCTGAAATGGACATACACCACTGAAAGAAGGATATATAGTTATGGCGGAGGTCCAACCATAGGATCAGATGGAACCATCTATGTGGGAAGTGATGATAAGAAATTGTATGCTTTCAATCCTGATGGAACTCTGAAATGGACTTACACCACAGGAGAATACATATATGGCTCGGCAACAATTGGAACTAATGGAACCATCTATATAGGAAGCAATGATAATAATTTATATGCTTTCAATCCGGATGGAACACTGAAATGGACTTACACCACAGGAGGTGATATTCAAGGCGCTCCATCTATTGGTGTTGATGGTACTATTTATATGGGGGATTCTAATGGTAATTTTTATGCTCTTAACTCTGATGGAATGCTTAAATGGAGTTATACCACAGGGGGAAGCATAAAAGGTTCGGCAGCGATTGGTGCTGATGGAACCATCTATGTGGGAAGTTTGGATAAAAAAGTTTATGCATTCAATCCAAATGGAACACTTAAATGGAGTTATACTACTAAAGGAGGTATTTACAGTTCACCAACAATCGGATCTAATGGTGCTTTATACATCGCAAGCTATGATATGAAGATATATGCATTTATAAATCCAGCACCGATTGCCAGTTTTACCACAGATATAACCGGTGGTGGAGTTCCCATTAATGTGAATTTCACAGATAAATCTTTATATGCTACATCCTGGGAGTGGGATTTTGATAATGATGGAATTGTAGATAGTACGGACCAAAATCCTTCCTATACTTATACTAAGGCGGGTAATTACACGATTTCTCTGACGGTATATAATTACTCAGGAAATAGTATCACTACCAAATCCATAGTGCTTTATAATCTAGAACCGGTTGTTGATTTCACAGCAGATGTTACATCTGGAAAATCACCATCTTCCTTGGTTGTGAATTTCACAGATCAGTCATTATATGCCACTTCATGGGCTTGGGATTTAGATGGCGACGGAACTGTAGATAGTACAGAACAAAATCCTACATACACTTATACAACCCCAGGTTATTACACTGTGGATTTAACTGTTACTGGACCAGGTGGCAGTAAAACCACTACGAAAAGGGATTACATTTCAATTTTACCCACTGTAAATGTTAATATAACTGGTGGAACCTACACTGCAACACGAACTGTAACATTAACCAGTGACGACCCCACGGCGACCATTTATTATACCATTGACAACACCGATCCACGAAACAGCAGCACAAGAATACAATACACAGTATCCATTACTATTAACAATACTACGACTCTCAGATATGCTGCGGTTGATATTTATGGTAATTGGAGTGTTCTTTATCTACAAAATTATTTGATTGGAACTGGAACTGTTAGTTCCGGTCAATCTGATTATAAAGGTCCGGAAACTAACACCAACTATTGGACCTACACCACAGGAGGAAACATAAACTATGCCACTCCAGTGATTGGTGCTGATGGAGCTATTTATATTGGTAGTTATGATGGTAAGTTGTATGCTTTGAATTCTGATGGAACCCTTAAATGGGCCTATACCACTGGGGGATACATATATGGATCGCCGGTAATTGGTGCTGATGGAGCTATTTATATTGGTAGTTATGATGGTAAGTTGTATGCTTTGAATTCTGATGGAACCCTTAAATGGGCCTATACCACTGGAGATGCTATATATTGTTATGGTGGAAGCCCAGTAATCGGTTCAGATGGAGTCATCTTTGTGGGGAGTGCTGATAAGAGGTTGTACGCTATAAACCCAGATGGAACACTGAAATGGACTTACACCACTGGAGGATACGTGTATGGACCACCATCAATTAATAATGAAGGAATCATCTTTGTGGGGAGTGCTGATAAGAGGTTGTACGCTATAAACCCAGATGGGAT
>CAZMAI010000132.1:3385-6936 GCA_964564195.1 uncultured Anaerolineales bacterium
GAGTCATCTTTGTGGGGAGTGCTGATAAGAGGTTGTACGCTATAAACCCAGATGGGATGTTGAAATGGAGTTATACTACGGGCGGTAAGATTTGCGGTTCAGTAGTGATTAGTCCTGATGGAACCCTCTACTTTGGCAGTTTTGATAAGAAGTTATATGCTTTAAAAGATGTTCTTCCTGTTGCGGATTTTACATCAAATGAAACTAGTGGAGGAATGTCTGGAAGTGTGGAATTCTCGGTTACTAGGCAATTTACAGATAAATCCTTGTATAGTGTGAGTGCTTGGTTATGGGATTTTGGAGATGGAAACACAAGCACAGAACAGAATCCGAAGCACATCTATACCACAGTAGGTAATTATACAGTTAAATTAACCGTAACTAATTCAGTTGGAAATAGTACTTATGTGGCTACTATTCAGGTTTTAGATAATATTCTATCGGCGGATAGTTGTAATCTTGCCAGTGGGGCCTACAACATCACACAAACAGTCACGTTGACCAGTAAGGATTCTACAGCAACCACCTATTATACCATTGACTCTACTGATCCACGGACCAGCAGTACAAGGATCAAGTACACAGGACCTATCACAATCGGTAGCACTACAACATTGAGATATGCAGCTGTTACTACCAGTGGAAGTTGGAGTCCAGTTTATATAAGAAATTATGTGATTGGAACTGGAGGTCTGGCTGATACGCCAAGTCCCACTTACCAAATTGATAATAAACATACAGGCCAATCAGAATACACTGGCCCACAAACAAAAACCATCAAATGGATTGTCAACGACACATCTAACATGGATACTAGCGTGTCCATAGGATCTGATGGAACAATATACTGTGGAAGTTATGCAATATACCCTAATGGAATAGTAAAATGGATTATTTCAAATGGGGGTTCTGCTCCTGCAATAGGATCTGATGGAAACATCTATTATTCTTCCGGTAATAATCTGTATGCTATAAATCCTGATGGAACAGTGAAATGGGAGTATTATATTGAAGAAGGATTTATGAAGGCTTCCCCGGTTATCGGAGCCGATGGAACCATATACATCGGAAGTAGAGAAAGAGTATTATATGCTATAAATCCTGCTGGAACACTCAAATGGAGTAAAAAACTTGATGACCCAGATCCTCATGGTTGGATAAGTGGTTCGGTAGTTTTAGCACCAGATGGAACCATCTATGTAGCGACCTATCACCTGTTGCATGCATTATGGTCTGATGGTACAGAGAAATGGTCGTATTATATTGGAAACCATCAAATTTCGTCTCCATCTCTTGGGGCTGATGGAACGATATATATAGGAACCCATGATAGGATATTTTATGCTTTTAATCCCGATGGAACACTCAAATGGACATTCAATACCAGCGGAATAGTATATGATTCTGCTGCAATAGCCTCAGATGGAACCATATATATCATAACTAGTAACGGAACATTATATGCCTTGAGTCCTGATGGAACTCAAAAATGGAACTGTAAAACCGGAAATTGTTATTCTTCTCCGGTGATTGGTGCTGATGGAACTATATATGTGGGAACTTATAGTGGTGTTTTTGCGGTAGGATCAAATGGTATCATTAAGTGGAGTTATACAGGTATCACATCAACTGCTTCTAGTCCGGTTATTGATTCGGATAATACTTTGTATGTTGGAACCAGTAAAGGTTTGTATGCTTTTAATGATTATGTGGCTAATTATGCCTATACTATTGGTTCTAATCCCTTGTATGTGGAGTTTACTGATATTTCTACTTATGCTGTTAGTTGGCTTTGGGATTTTGGTGATGGAACCACCAGCACAAAACAGAATCCGACGCACACATATAGTAAGTCGGGTCAGTATATGGTTAATTTGACTGCGAATTTGGCTAGTGGTTATATCCGTACTGCAACTAAAATTATCACGGTTAAAGATGTTACACCCCCATCTGTTACAATTAATCCTTTAGGTAGACTTTTTAAGACAACGCAGACCGTAACACTAACTGCCACAGATAACACGGGTAATGTAACTATATATTATACCACTGATGGAAGTGATCCGTTAACTAGTAGTACGAGGAGTGTTTATACGGGTCCTATTACTTTAACTGATACAAAGACACTTAGTTATGTGGCGGTGGACTCTTCAGGTAATTATAGCCCGGTTTATGACGAAACATTTGAGCAATCAGATTCTGCAATTATAATGGTTTATGTGCAGGAGGATTATACTAATGACCAGATTCAAGCTATACTGGATACTGCTGAACCGGGAAGTACCATAGAGTTTTTAGGATCGCTCTATGAGGATTTACACTTGATTATTAGCAAGCCATTGAATATTATCAGTAATGCAGGCACAGTGATAACTTCTTCTAAATCATCTGCAGTGTTCCAGTTTAAAGGAACAACTAATTCCAAAATAAGCGGATTCACCATAATAAACACTGGAACTGGCCAGGGTATACTTATAGATTGCTCAAGTAATGTGACAGTTTCCAGCGTCAAGGTGAGTTCTACCAATGGAACAGCAGTAGAGGTTAATGAAGGTGCTGATGTTACCATTAGAAGCAGCACTATAAGCGATTCTCTGGTAGGGATCAGTGTTTCTAATAGTGATAATACCCTAATCAGTAAAAATAACATTTACAATAATGTAAAAGGAGTGGTTGTAGAAAACAGTAAGGGTACTACTCTCAGTAAGAATCAGATACTAAATAATGAAGATAAAGGGATATTCATAGAAAACTCAAGCAATATCGATGTTAAGGATAATAAGATCAATGAAAACGGTTATGGACTGGTCATGAATAATGTAACTGATGCGCTTATTGAAGGTAATGATATCATGGATAACGATCGGGATGGAATTACTCTAAATGGAATAATAAAAGATACAACCATTTTAGGCAATGTAATACGGAAAAATAATATCGGAATTATGTTCAATTGTAAAAATGAGAATTTAGCTATAAAAGGCAATCTAATCACAGACAACACAGTGAAATCCGGTGATAAGAATCATGGTGGATTTGGTATAGAATTTGGTTCTAATTTTGCTGAGTCTTCAACGTTCCTGGTAGAGCATAATATAATCTGGGATAATACTGAAATGGATTTCCATGGATGTACTTATCCCGGGGACTGTTTAAAGGGTTCTAACTGGTTTGGAACTTACTGTAAAGCAGTAAGTTATGATCCCCCTATGACGATGGAGCTAACTAAAACTGGAGACAGCACGTTTACCTTGAAATTTTATGATGGTGTGACTGGTGAGTTAGTGACGGATTTCCCATCTATAAATGCAATATTTAAAATGGGCGCATATTCACAGGCGGTTATTGTGGTTGATGGAGTTGCTACGGCAGTTTTTGATAATATGCCCCTTATGGGCCAAATAATTGTTAATATTTATGGACATAATGTAGCCATCAATTTTAATTCCCAAATAACTGATCCTGATGATTCTGGTAGTGGTGATGATGGGTCTGGTTCTGGGGATGATTCTGGTTCTGGGGATGATTCTGGTTCTGGGGATGATTCTGGT
>CAZMAI010000133.1:0-6923 GCA_964564195.1 uncultured Anaerolineales bacterium
AATCAGGGCCGCGATGTCTTTGATGCCTGGCTCAACCACACCCGCCTTGGCTACAATTACCGCTTGGACGAACTGTCGGCGGCGCTGGGGCTTGCCCAGATGGGCAGAATAGACGATATCCTGGCACGCCGGGCTCAGGTAGCGGCCTGGTACAATGAACGACTCGAAGACCTACCATGGATCGAGACGCCGCAGGTCGTCGCGGAGACAACCAGGATGTCGTGGTTCGTCTACGTCATCCGTGTCAAGGCCCCCGCCAATCGGAACGAACTCATGGCCCGACTGGAGCAGCGAGGGATACCCAGCAGACCATACTTTACCCCGATCCACCTGCAGCCCTTTTACCGGCAGACGTTCGGCTACAAAGAAGGTGATTTTCCAGTGACTGAGGAGTTGGGACGCAGCAGCCTGGCCATCCCTTTCTCCAGCGTGATGACCGAAGATCAGGTGGATCAAGTCTGTTCGGAAATTCGCAATGCCAGACAGAGCTGACGCGTTGAGCGGCGGCCAGCCAGGCCCCGCAGAATCAAGGGTGCTCTCGCGGGACGGGAACCCAATCGCACGGTTTCTGGCACGGAGGTTTGTTTCTGTCCGGAACCGCCATCTCCTGCTCTGGGATATCCTAACCCAGCCCATCATTATCCTCGGGGCCTTCTCCCTGCGACTTGAACGCTGGATACCGCCCGAGTGGCAGGAACAAATGTGGGCTTACGGACTGCTGAGCGCCCTCATGGTGCCCGCTGTCTTTTATCTGGTGGGCATGTATCGCCGGTTCTGGAGATATGCTGGATCATCAGAGGCCGAACTATTGGTCACGGCGTCGCTTCTGGGTTCACTGGCGACAGCGGTGCCGATCTACTTTGTTCTCGTACCGTCGGGCATCATCGGCTTTGTGCCTCGATCCATCCCGTTCCTAGCTGCCATGCTTACGGTAGCACTGGCCTCGTTACCCCGCTACGCAATACGCGTGGCGCTTCGCGTACACAGGTTGTCGTCCAAGCCTCGCCCAACTCAAGAGCCCGTTCCGGTCCTCATCGCAGGAGCGGGAGAGGCTGGGCACGCCGTGATCAAGGAACTGCAGTCTAACCCGCAAGTAGGTTATGTTCCCGTGGGTGTGGTCGACGACGATCCGACCAAGCACGGCCTGCACATGTTGGGATGTAGCGTAGTGGGATCCACAGACGAGATCCCCGAACTCGCACGAGCCTACCATGCGCAACGCCTGATCATCGCGATGCCCAGCGCGGGTGGGGCGGTGATACGGCAGATCGCAAGCAAGGCTGCTGAGGCTGATCTTCCCGTGCTCACACTGCCCGGTGTGTATGAACTCATCTCCGGTGACGTGTCTGTGTCCAGACTGCGATCGATCAGTGTTGAGGACCTGCTAAGGCGCGAGACGGTCGAGATCGATCGCGAGCAGGTAGAGAAGATGCTACGGGGACGACGCGTGCTCGTGACTGGCGGCGGCGGATCTATCGGGAGTGAGCTATGCCGCCAGGTCGCGGCCTGCAATCCCGAGCAGTTGATCATCCTCGGTCACGGCGAGAACTCTATCTACCAGATCGGCCGCGAACTCCAGGGCGCCTTTCCTCGAATACAGCAGTGCCTTCAGATAGCCGACATCAGAGACGAGCCGAGGCTGGACCAGATATTCCGCACTTGTCGTCCAGAGTTCGTGCTGCATGCCGCTGCCCACAAGCACGTACCACTCATGGAAGCCAACATCCCGGATGCCATCACGAACAACGTTCAGGGCACTCTTAACGTAGTTCAGGCTGCCACCGCCCACGGAGCCGATCACCTGGTCATGATCTCTTCCGACAAGGCCGTAAATCCCACCAGCGTGATGGGTGTCACCAAGCGGATCGCCGAACTCGTGGTTCAGGATGCCGCGCGCCGCAGCGGCAAGAGCTTCGCGGTGGTCCGCTTTGGGAACGTTCTGGGCTCCAGAGGCAGTGTCGTTCCGCTTTTCGAGAGACAGATTGCCGACGGTGGCCCGGTGACGATCACGCATCCGGACGTCTGCCGCTACTTTATGACGATACCCGAGGCCGTGCAGCTCGTGCTGCAGGCAGCGACCTTTGGCAAGGGCGGTGAGATCTTTGTGCTCGACATGGGCGAACCGGTGCGAATCTACGATCTCGCTGAGGAAATGATCAGGCTGAGTGGGCTAAAGCCCGGTACTGACATCGAGATCCGCATTGTGGGCCTGCGTCCGGGCGAAAAGCTTATTGAAGAGTTGAATGTCCGCGATGAACGACATGTGCCGAGCCCGCACAAGAAGATCTTTGTACTGCGAGCATCGACGCTCACAGACCAAGATTACCACAGCAAAACAGCGGCTAGCCTCGATCGACTGCTCGGCGCAGCGCGGCATTCCAACGTGACCGAGGCGAAAAGCATATTCACCGAGTTGGTGCCAGAGTACCAACCAGAAGGCTAGCCGTCCCGCGATTCCCATTCCGGGACTCAAGGCTTGAGGCCGTTGAGCCTCCTGGCCATGCTCGAACGCACATCAGAGTACATAAACCTGCTACTATGCGCAGTCAACGGCCAACAACAACGGCCTTGGGGTGAAGGACACGCACAGAGGAATTGCGACGAATCTGGTGAGATTCCTGGCCACTACCCTAATGGGGAGGCAGCACCTGTACTGCGCCAGTGCCATAGTGCTCCGCTGACATCGCGGCAGTGTCGGCGGTGAGTGGAACCAGATTCTGAGAAGGATCGTACCAGCCGTACACCAGGCGATAAGTCGTCGGTGCCGCATCCCAGGGGATTCGAATCGCACGCCGTTCAAGAATTGGCTCTCCAGGCGGCCAGTCACGCGTGCGAAGGCCGCCATAGCGTGGCTGACCATCACGCCCAGAGATACTCTCTCCTTTCACATTCACCAGATTCACAAAGAACGTGAGATCCTCCTGCAAAGGGTTGTCCGCAGACAACTCTAGATCGATGAGCAACGTCTCCCCCGGCGCTAATCTGGTAGAACTTACTGCAAGCGAGACTAGTCGGATGCCGTTCTCCCAGGCAGCCGTAACCGCCAAAGGCTGCATAGGCATAGGTGCCTGATATAAAAACAGCTCATTGTCGCCAATCCAGCGGCCATCAACTTCATAGAGCTCCTGGGCCAGAACGGTCCGCGGAACCTGCGGATCGGCATCAACCGGCATATGCACATGGTCGACAAACACATGCACGGTCTCTCCCTGCAGACGCTTCGCCGTCTGTACATACTCATCTATGGTGGCGTGTGGCGACAGCCAGGTGACCCTGTAGGAACCCTTTAGCAGTCCAAGCCAGTAATGCATGGCAAAGTCATTTGAGACAAAGACCACATCGTAGGCGGCACCGGACGCCGAGTTGATCGCAGCGGCCAGATCTTGAGCCTGGTCCCTGCCGAAACCCCAGGTATCCTCTGTGGCCATGCCGCTGCGCATTGATACAAGCAGAGAGCCCACAATGACTGCGGCACATGACACGATGATCGGGTATTCCGGAGCAATCGAGCGGCGAATGACGGCAACCAGACACCAGCCAGAGACAGCAGTAAGAGCAACCAACACGATTCCGGCAGTGAGGCTTGACGCAATCCCCCCATCCACGAGAGCGCGGGCCCAGGCAAGATCAAGGCGCCCCTTACCCCAGCCCGCCATCACCTCCAAGACAGGCGACTGGTCCCAGAGCCTCACTGAATACCAAGGAATACCATTGAGACCAACGAGACGTTCGTCCACAAAGGCATCGAGAGATGGCCACACCGCATGGGTCCAGGCAGTCGTGCTCACAGCGACCTGCACGCCGGCACCGGCTCCAGCCCAGAGCAGTGCCCACATCCTGACCGGCCATCTACGCGATGACAGAGCGTGGGCGTAAGGTAGCGCCACGAACGGCAATAATGGGACAAAGTAGCGTGGGCCCCACGAAATCCGACCTCCATGCCAGGCAACAAACGTGCTGTATAGCATAAAGACGCTCAGAGAGATAGCAAGGGTCAACGCGGTCACGCGGCCGTTACGCTTGAAGGCTCCGTACATCCCGGGTAGAGCACCCACAACAACCGGAGAGTAAAAGAGCAAGCCCTTGATAGGGCTGAGCAGTTGACCATACAACTGCAGCGGTAAGAGAGTCCAGTCATACGTCCTGACCAGATGAACTGCCGACCTAAGTCGTCCTGTCCAATTCGTCAGATCCACACACTTGAGGAATAACACGACGCTTATTGCAGCTGCAATACCGCCGAGCATCAACCATCTTCGCGTAGATCGCTGGTTGAAATCCTTGACAAAGGCTGCAAGGAAAAACCAGGGGATCGCCACCGCAGACGAAGACTTGACGCCTACACACAATGCTACGGTGACAGCGCAGGCTATCAGATACAACACCTTGCGAGTTCTCAACCAGCCCACACAGAGCGTGATGGCAGCGACCCACAGCATGGCATTAAGCGGCTCGCGAAAAAAGAACCGTGAATAAGGCCAGGCTGAACTGCCCAACCCCCATGCCAATACTGCAAGTACCGCTAGGTGCACGTCCAGCGCAAGCTTGCGCAAGAGAATGTACAGCAGTGCGCCCGTTGCAGCGGTAACATACACGTTAAGCAACAGCACCGTCGCTATGCTACTCGAGCCGTCAATGTGCTGTGCAAGAGCATACAGAGGAGCTGCTACATATGGTTGGACAGGCTCGAAGTGACCCACCTGATTATGTAGCCCTGAGAAAGCAAGCTGCGACAGATCATCCTGATATCCCTGCACAATTGCCTCAGCTCGCGCATACAATGCATACTCGTCAATTGACCTAATCTGGCCAGAGAACGTCACCAGGTACACGAGTGTAAGTAAGGCGCCAAGTGCAAGTGCGCAAGGCCAATCGGCCGCAAATCTTGATCCAGTCCCATGCCCTTCCGTCACAGTCCCTCCGCGTCGCCTAAAGACGGGCGGTCCGCTCACTGCTTGTCCAAGGCAAGCGTCAAGGAGCACTGCAGTCCGCCTGTCTAGTAACCGGATCATACCACATGCTTTGCCTGCCGAAACCTGCGTACAAGTGAGAATTCTGCCTTGCCAACAGAGTGGGCGACACCAGGCTACTACAGGGTGAAGGAATCCATGATCGCCCGGTAACAGCATTGCCATAGTCCGCAATATCCGCGCAACAGCCCCTAGAAAGCAACGACCCTTGGAGTTTGGTCAGACGCATTTGCAGAGACCCTGCTCCCAGGGATTACTGGCTGAACAGGACTATGCCACCAGCGCGTCCATGAAGCAAGTCAACAGGGTGGCGGATTGGCTTGCCTGTTCTCTCTTTGCTCCCCCTCCCCGCCTGTGCTATCCTTGCCCTCAGTGTCGCCAAAGAGCGGCCCAGCCTCGCCTGAGGGAGCATGCCCCCGTATGAGGATCCTCACCACACTGACGTATTACTATCCACACTGGACCGGGCTGACCGCCTTTGCCGTGCGGATCGCCGAGGGCCTGGCAGCCCGCGGGCACGAGGTGACCGTCCTCACCTCCCAGCACACGCCTGAGCTGACTCTCCAAGAGGAGCACAATGGCGTGCGGATCGTGCGGCTCAAGCCGCTGCTGCGGTTAAGCCGTGGGCAGGTCATGCCGGGCTTTTTCTCCGCGGTCACCCGTCTGGTGCGCGAGCATGACGTGGTGCAGGTGCACACCCCCATGCTGGAGACCGCCCTGGTTGCGCACCTTGCCCATAGCGCCGGCCGCAAAATGCTCCTGACCCATCATGGTGATCTGGTCATGCCGGCAGGGCTCTACAACCAGATCGTCCAGACAGGCGTGGGTTGGATGCTGGGCCTCGGCGCGCAAGAGGCCGATCGCATCACGATCTACACCGATGACTATGCCCGTAACTCGACCTTTCTGCGCCCGCATCTGGACAAGACAGTGGCCGTGCTTCCGCCGGTAGTCTTTCCACGACCGGATCTTGAGGACGCGGCGGCCTGGCGTCGAGACCTCGGCATTGAAGATGCCCAGGTGATCGGTTTCGCCGGTCGCTGGGTGGAGGAGAAAGGGTTCGACTATCTGCTCCAGGCGCTGCCCGCCATCCTGGAGCGCTGCCCGCGTGCGATGCTGGTCTACGCCGGGGAGACCCGCGTCGTCTACGAGCGCTTTTACGAGAGATGCCTCCCGCTCCTGCGCGCGCATGCCGACCGTATCCTGGAGCTGGGCCTTATCACTGATCACCAGCGCATGGCCAACTTTTACGCTATGTGCGATGTATTTGCGCTGCCTAGCCGCACCGACTGCTTTGCGTCCGTGCAGGTCGAGGCTATGCTCTGTGGCGTGCCTGTCGTCGCTTCGGACATCCCGGGCGCACGCCAGGTGGTGCGGCTGACCGGTATGGGAACGCTGGTAGCCCCTCAGAATCCCGCAGCCCTGGCAGAGGGTATCGTGACAGTGCTGCGCGAACCCGCAGCCTACCACAAGCCGCCAGAGTTCATTCGGCAGATTTTCGATGCCGAGGTTGCTCTCAACAGGTACGAGAGCCTGCTTCAGGAGCTTGCCGTATGAGACGTTCTCCTGCGGGCCGTCGATCAAGGCAGTGAACCAGAAGCGTCCTGCCAGGAAACAAGCGTATCCGCTGCTGCGCCCCTCTAGTCCGGCACAGCTTACTATCATTATGTCGAGGTATTATGCCAACAGAACTAAAGAGTCGTGAAGAGATCGATGCCCGGTTCAAGTGGAACCTGGCCAACCTGTACGCCGACGATGCCGCATGGGAGGCAGAGATCGCCAGAGTTCAGGCCATGCTACCCGACACGCGGGCCTATCAGGGACATCTGGCCGACGGGCCTGAGATGGTCGCCCGCTGGCTCGAACGCATGCAGGAACTCGTATACCTCGTCGGCAAAATCTATGTGTATGCCAGTTGCGCGCACGCTGTAGACACCACCGACCAACACGCAG
>CAZMAI010000134.1:0-6885 GCA_964564195.1 uncultured Anaerolineales bacterium
TTACTACTACTATACAATTCCTTCATTTCAATCCTAATTTAGTCTGATTTTAGCAATGCCTATTGAAGAACAAAGATTCACCGATATAAAAATTTCAATCCTAATTTAGTCTGATTTTAGCGCTTTGAGATACTTATATAAGAAAACTAAAGATAGGATTTCAATCCTAATTTAGTCTGATTTTAGCATTAGTATCTCCATCAAACACTAATTCCTTAGTGATATTTCAATCCTAATTTAGTCTGATTTTAGCTTACTCCCTTTGGGGATGTTAATCTCAGCCATCCAATATTTCAATCCTAATTTAGTCTGATTTTAGCCTGAAACTTTAAAAGCAACCGATGTGCTGGTTATCCCATTTCAATCCTAATTTAGTCTGATTTTAGCAGTGCTCCGCAGCACCCAGAGGTAATTCAACAGATTAATTTCAATCCTAATTTAGTCTGATTTTAGCCCATCCAGTGTCAATCAATTCACAGAAGCTAAAGAGATTTCAATCCTAATTTAGTCTGATTTTAGCTTTTTTCTCAACAAGTATTCCATCCTGTACCATGTCATTTCAATCCTAATTTAGTCT
The DNA here is from genome assembly GCA_964564195.1 of uncultured Anaerolineales bacterium. GTDB lineage: Bacteria > Chloroflexota > Anaerolineae > UBA1429 > UBA1429 > JAAYED01. The sequence continues at coordinate 578 of CAZMAI010000134.1, forward strand.
GATTTTAGCACGGCCTCAGAACATAGTTAGTGAGATTGAATGGGATTTCAATCCTAATTTAGTCTGATTTTAGCTTTGACGCCTTCAAACCTGAAAACACTACCCAGCCCTATTTCAATCCTAATTTAGTCTGATTTTAGCCTTGTTTTCGTAGGGCTTTAAAATCAATACTCTTAAATTTCAATCCTAATTTAGTCTGATTTTAGCTGATCATGGAGAAGTATATAAAATATATTTAGTCCAATTTCAATCCTAATTTAGTCTGATTTTAGCTAGAGTAAATAAACAAGTATAAGCCTTGTTTCTATCATTTCAATCCTAATTTAGTCTGATTTTAGCGTGTTGAAGTATCGTTCACCCATCATCCTCTCGATAATTTCAATCCTAATTTAGTCTGATTTTAGCCAGATAACTTTAAAAAAGGTACTATACCATCAACTTCATTTCAATCCTAATTTAGTCTGATTTTAGCCTTTCAGCAAATTCATCTTTAGTGGAAGTACCATCAAATTTCAATCCTAATTTAGTCTGATTTTAGCTATTTGATGATTCTCTGTTTCTTAGCAACTAATTGCATTTCAATCCTAATTTAGTCTGATTTTAGCTCTAGACTTTGTATTTCGTTTTCCAGTTCCTGTACCATTTCAATCCTAATTTAGTCTGATTTTAGCATGAAGAAAAAATTAGGAGGGAGTTAGGAATGGATAAATTTCAATCCTAATTTAGTCTGATTTTAGCCGGAGATGTGTCATTTCATTATTCAACTCCTTCAAGATTTCAATCCTAATTTAGTCTGATTTTAGCCCCCCCGTTCCCAACTACAGGGGGCCGGGCAGACACATTTCAATCCTAATTTAGTCTGATTTTAGCAGGGCATGATGAGGATGATAAACCACCATTAATGGGATTTCAATCCTAATTTAGTCTGATTTTAGCAGTTACTTATTATTAATAATTCAGAGGGTTTTAGCCATTTCAATCCTAATTTAGTCTGATTTTAGCTAAAATTAAGCTTTAAATTGGACGAAAGGAAGCAAGAATTTCAATCCTAATTTAGTCTGATTTTAGCAGTGGACAGTGATTCTTAAATATGAATTTATTCCCTATTTCAATCCTAATTTAGTCTGATTTTAGCTCGTCCCCATGTCATCGATGTCAAACAGTTTATAGATTTCAATCCTAATTTAGTCTGATTTTAGCCCCTTTTGCTGATTCTGTGGGATATACCCTTCCTTATTTCAATCCTAATTTAGTCTGATTTTAGCCACAAGCAGCACATCCAAGATACTTATCTTCAAACCATTTCAATCCTAATTTAGTCTGATTTTAGCCGTTACACTGTAATTATTTAACGCTTTGCAGGTTTCATTTCAATCCTAATTTAGTCTGATTTTAGCGTGTTAAGGGCTTGACTTGCTAAGATTTCGCCTTCTGATTTCAATCCTAATTTAGTCTGATTTTAGCAATTCACTAAGTTTGTCTTTCCAGTATGTGATTTTGATTTCAATCCTAATTTAGTCTGATTTTAGCTTGGAAGTATTGATCCTGAAACGGTTAAGAAAGGTAATTTCAATCCTAATTTAGTCTGATTTTAGCGACTATCATAATCATAGCCACTATCACTGTAATAAACATTTCAATCCTAATTTAGTCTGATTTTAGCACGACCCGCTAAAGCAGAGAAACAATGGATATGGAGATTTCAATCCTAATTTAGTCTGATTTTAGCACAAGCATTTAAAAAATCAACTGATTATGACCCGGATAATCATTTCAATCCTAATTTAGTCTGATTTTAGCGATCCATTCTTCATCACCATGTCTTCTTCTGTCATCATTTCAATCCTAATTTAGTCTGATTTTAGCAGATGATGACCACAAAAAAGGCTTAAACTCAATTATATTTCAATCCTAATTTAGTCTGATTTTAGCAACCTTTAAATAAGTTTCTTTCATCTTCTCTGCACGATTTCAATCCTAATTTAGTCTGATTTTAGCTTGTTTTGGATTCCATCTTTGTCCTTGTCCTCGTTCATTTCAATCCTAATTTAGTCTGATTTTAGCACCAAAGAAGATGTGGCCACTGTCAAGGAATACAAACATTTCAATCCTAATTTAGTCTGATTTTAGCACTAAAATATGTTGATTAATGCCATCATTGCTACCAATTTCAATCCTAATTTAGTCTGATTTTAGCCGAAAAAATCCTTACATCCTCAGATAATGAAATCCAATTTCAATCCTAATTTAGTCTGATTTTAGCTTAGACAAAAATTCAGTTTACATGAAATCCTTAGAAATTTCAATCCTAATTTAGTCTGATTTTAGCCCCTACTAATTGATGAACCTGGAGCGTTATTTGAAATTTCAATCCTAATTTAGTCTGATTTTAGCGGAACAGAGAACTACAACGAATTTATATTAAATAATAATTTCAATCCTAATTTAGTCTGATTTTAGCCTTCGGAAATGAACCGGTTGAAGTGGGAAACATTTGTATTTCAATCCTAATTTAGTCTGATTTTAGCTAACGAGTCCTGAGACATTTTCCATTACAAATACTTATTTCAATCCTAATTTAGTCTGATTTTAGCTACCTTAACACTTCCACCATCGAAATCTTTATACACATTTCAATCCTAATTTAGTCTGATTTTAGCCTGCTCCCGCCGTGTTGATTGCTGTTTGGATCATGCATTTCAATCCTAATTTAGTCTGATTTTAGCCAGATAAGGAAGTCGCAAGGATAATTACAGCTGAAAATTTCAATCCTAATTTAGTCTGATTTTAGCACAACCACGACATAAAAATCCAGTTACACGGTGCATCATTTCAATCCTAATTTAGTCTGATTTTAGCACGTGTAGAAGACAAGATTCAATGTAAACGGTGTTAATTTCAATCCTAATTTAGTCTGATTTTAGCGCATCAACCCCAACATTGAGTAATAAGGTGCAGACTAATTTCAATCCTAATTTAGTCTGATTTTAGCAGAACATATTTATCGAAGGGTTACCCTGTAATACTTATTTCAATCCTAATTTAGTCTGATTTTAGCTCTCACCAGGCACTGACAACCCCCGAAACCCAAAAAATTTCAATCCTAATTTAGTCTGATTTTAGCTTTTCAATGCGATTGTGGGGGCAACCTTGTTAAATCATTTCAATCCTAATTTAGTCTGATTTTAGCATGCCATCAACACAATGAAGGATGAAACCGGAAGATATTTCAATCCTAATTTAGTCTGATTTTAGCAATATCCATATCAAAACCAAAACCAAGAGTATAATAATTTCAATCCTAATTTAGTCTGATTTTAGCAATCATTCCCCACTTCAAGATTTAAAAGGTCCACAAATTTCAATCCTAATTTAGTCTGATTTTAGCACTTGCAGGGTACGTTTTTGTTGTTAGTTCAGAATCATTTCAATCCTAATTTAGTCTGATTTTAGCTGAAAAAAGTAGTTGAAAACGCCGTCTTAAAACGAAATTTCAATCCTAATTTAGTCTGATTTTAGCATCTAATCCGGGATGGGTATGTTACTGCTAATCGTCATTTCAATCCTAATTTAGTCTGATTTTAGCTGAAGAGGAATCATCCGGTACGGTTACTGAAGGTATATTTCAATCCTAATTTAGTCTGATTTTAGCCGTATTTTCAATAAATGCGCGGGCGTTTCTATTGAAATTTCAATCCTAATTTAGTCTGATTTTAGCCTTTAACCCTGAATATCGGTGACGACCCTAAAATACATTTCAATCCTAATTTAGTCTGATTTTAGCATCGACAAAGAACTCGGAGATCTAACAGACAGGCGTATTTCAATCCTAATTTAGTCTGATTTTAGCAGCATGTGAAAAAATCCAAACGGAGTATGTTGAAAAATTTCAATCCTAATTTAGTCTGATTTTAGCCTAGTTTACTGGCTTTACCTTCACCCATGTTCTTATATTTCAATCCTAATTTAGTCTGATTTTAGCTATTCTTTTTCATTTTCATCTATTAACTCGTAGCCACATTTCAATCCTAATTTAGTCTGATTTTAGCTTTAAGACGGCGTTTTCAACTACTTTTTTCATCATCATTTCAATCCTAATTTAGTCTGATTTTAGCAAGTCAGCAGTGGCACAGTGATTTGTCCTGAATGTAATTTCAATCCTAATTTAGTCTGATTTTAGCATGGATGAAGTAACAGTAAGAAGACATTTTCAGAATAATTTCAATCCTAATTTAGTCTGATTTTAGCAATATCGTACTTGACTGTAATGATTTCATCTGATGAATTTCAATCCTAATTTAGTCTGATTTTAGCCGCTCTCAGGTGGGTTGTTGCAGTAGAGGGAATCAGATTTCAATCCTAATTTAGTCTGATTTTAGCAAATCAGCTTCCAGGTACACCAAAGTTAATAAACCGGATTTCAATCCTAATTTAGTCTGATTTTAGCCCATGCTTCTTTTATAGTTCGTGATTTTGAAACACCATTTCAATCCTAATTTAGTCTGATTTTAGCATATTTAGTAGATTGGGAAAGGATTCAAGTTGATAAATTTCAATCCTAATTTAGTCTGATTTTAGCACAACAAAGACGCTATCAAATCACAATTAGATGCAAATTTCAATCCTAATTTAGTCTGATTTTAGCTATAAGTTAATACAATGTATAACTAACAAGAGTTAAAATTTCAATCCTAATTTAGTCTGATTTTAGCTATTAAGGATTCCATTATTTTCAACTAGTTTTCCCAATTTCAATCCTAATTTAGTCTGATTTTAGCTGTTACCGTTCCACCGTCACCGATTATTTCGTAATATTTCAATCCTAATTTAGTCTGATTTTAGCCGTTTAAAACTCCAATCACCACCAGTCATTCTTGCGGATTTCAATCCTAATTTAGTCTGATTTTAGCAATTCGGGAGAGTAAACAACTTCTTTCCCTTTTGGTGATTTCAATCCTAATTTAGTCTGATTTTAGCGCCGTAAGGAACCATATCACAGCTTGTAAAGCTGTATTTCAATCCTAATTTAGTCTGATTTTAGCATTGAAAATACGAATTGAAAATGAATGTCAAATCGAATTTCAATCCTAATTTAGTCTGATTTTAGCTGTCTTGTATATCCTTGATTATTTCTCCCTGTGTTTGATTTCAATCCTAATTTAGTCTGATTTTAGCTCCCCCACTTATGTTTTTCTGTGCGTCAAGAGCAACATTTCAATCCTAATTTAGTCTGATTTTAGCGGTTCGCAGCCCGAATTCATATAATGAGGGGATAGAATTTCAATCCTAATTTAGTCTGATTTTAGCTGTTTTCGTTGTAGTCCATAGTGAATTTCCCGGTGCATTTCAATCCTAATTTAGTCTGATTTTAGCAAAACAATTATACAGAAGATTTAACTCAAATGCTTTATTTCAATCCTAATTTAGTCTGATTTTAGCTCCCCGGTATATAATCTATTAACTCTGTTAAAACTCCATTTCAATCCTAATTTAGTCTGATTTTAGCCTTCCAGAAAGGCATACCCGAAAACAACACACTACTATTTCAATCCTAATTTAGTCTGATTTTAGCATATACCCTGATTCACTAAGTTTAGCTGCAATCTCAGATTTCAATCCTAATTTAGTCTGATTTTAGCTACAGGCCTGTACGTTGTCTTAGTTGTTGTCGTTCCTGATTTCAATCCTAATTTAGTCTGATTTTAGCAAGAAGTTGGAAATCCCATATACTTTTTCATGAAAGAATTTCAATCCTAATTTAGTCTGATTTTAGCTAACGATTGGTACTATCACTGCACTTGGTGGTGTATATTTCAATCCTAATTTAGTCTGATTTTAGCTATGAGGATAGCACAATTAAAAGCGACTAATGAAGACATTTCAATCCTAATTTAGTCTGATTTTAGCAAATTCGAGAAGGAAATGTGATAATTGATATTGAAGATATTTCAATCCTAATTTAGTCTGATTTTAGCATTAACCAGCGGACAAACCAATACCTACGAGGTACTGATTTCAATCCTAATTTAGTCTGATTTTAGCTAAATAGGAGTGTTATGTTTGCTTCACCTGAACCACATTTCAATCCTAATTTAGTCTGATTTTAGCACGAATTATAAGGAATTAACTGCTGATGATCTATTCTATTTCAATCCTAATTTAGTCTGATTTTAGCTCAAGAAAGCCCTTAACGAGTCCAGTATACGATACCATTTCAATCCTAATTTAGTCTGATTTTAGCTGCACCTTCGCTTATACCGTTAGCGGCCCAGATGTTCATTTCAATCCTAATTTAGTCTGATTTTAGC
>CAZMAI010000135.1:0-5234 GCA_964564195.1 uncultured Anaerolineales bacterium
GTAGTGAAAAAGGTGCTGGGCACCTCATAGTGCTGAGCGTTGGGATCGGCGGTGTTGATAGCGATGGGCAGCGAGCGCAGCCTGGCGCGCAACACGCGCTGTTCCGCGTCACGCGCCTCAATGGGCTGCCGGTCCAGTTTGCGGGCGGTATAGCCCAGCGACAAGCGCAGCGCGCCGCGGATGATCGCATCGGGCAGCCGTCCCGATTCAGCCAGGTCTATGAACCACATCTCCTGCTCCAGGCACCGGTTTCATGATGCGGGCAGTATACCACAGCGGGGCAGGGATGCCCCAGGAACCCAGGCGGGCGCCATAGATTCGCTAAAAGTTGAGTAAAATTGTATTGAATTGCAGCGTGAGCGGTGTTATACTGGAGGTGTGTGATCTCGTTCTTCTTGAACACAGCAATGGTCGTCCGCTCGACCCGGGAGGCCAATATGCAGAATCGTTGGGATCTTGGGAGTATCTACCTGTATCTGGTCTGCCTTGTAACGCTCATGATGTTGATCTTTGGCACTGCCGGCCTGGCGCGGAACGTTGTGGAGTTGCTCTACCCCCAGCCTGTGGCCGAGGCGCCCATGGTCACCGCCGTAGCGCCGGTGGAGCAGGGGTATGACCCCGAGCAGTTTGCGGCTGAGCAGGAGATGCAGCGGCAGTGGGCCACGCGCTCCGCGGTGCTCGGCCTGGTGGGCAACCTGGCTCTGTTGCTTGTCGCGGGGCCGCTGTATCGCTATCACTGGGGCAGGGTGGAGCAGATGCGTCGACCGGCGCAAGACGGTGACGTTGCGGGCTCAGGTATCTCGTGAGCTGAAAGGAAGTGGCCGGCATGAGCGGCGCGGTTACACTCAAGCGAGGGCTGGGCTTGCCGGAGGCCGTGGCCATCGGGCTTGGCGCCATCGTGGGAGCAGGCCTGTTCGTGGTGACCGGCGTGGCGGCGGGAGTTGCGGGCCCAGGTTTTATACTGGGACTTGTCCTGGCGGCGCTGGTCGCCGCCTGCAACGCCCTCAGCTCGGCGCAGCTTGCCGCCAACTTTCCCCAGTCGGGGGGCACCTACGAGTACGGTTACCGCCTGTTGCACCCCTGGCTGGGGTTTGTGGCAGGATGGATGTTTCTGGCGAGTAAGCTCGCCGCCGCTGGGACGGTGGCGCTGGGCTTTGGCGGTTATCTGGCTGGCGTCGTGCCTGTCGTTCCTGAAACGTGGGCTGCCGTGTTGGCGATTCTTGGGCTGGCAGCCATCAACTATGTGGGCATCACCAAAGCAGGCAAGCTCAACATGGTGATTGTCAGCGTCACGCTGGCTGCTCTGCTCTGGTTCGTTGTCTCGGGCGTGTCGTCGTTTGCTGTCGCGAACCTGCAGCCGTTCATGCCGCACGGCGTCAAGGGCGTGATGGAATCGGCCGCACTCCTGTTCTTTGCGTATACAGGATATGCTCGCCTGGCGACACTGGGTGAGGAAGTCCGCGAGCCCCGGCGCACGATCCCTCGGGCGATCCTGATCTCACTGGGTATCGCGGCCCTGGTCTATGCTATGGTATCGCTTGTGGCGGTCGGCGCGGCCGGGGCACCGGCTCTGGCACGGACCTCTGCGCCGCTGGAGCAGGCCGCGCAGAGCTTTGGCCGGCCCGGCGCTGCCGTTGCCGTGGCGATCGGTGCTAGCACGGCGATGCTGGGGGTGCTTCTCAGCCAGATCCTCGGGATCAGCCGGATGCTGTATGCCATGGCCAGGCGCGAAGATCTGCCAGCATCTCTGGCGCATGTCCATCCGCGCTTTCGCGTGCCCGACTATGGGATCGCTCTGACCGCCCTGGCTGCTTTGCTCGTGGCCATCTTTGGCACGATCCAGGCGATTGTGAGCGCAGCTGCCTTCACCATTCTGATCTACTATGGAATCACCAATGCCGCGGCGCTGCGGCTGGCTGATGAACAAAGGCTCTACCCGCGCTGGATCTCGCTCGCCGGGTTGGCAGGCTGCCTGGGTCTGGCTCTTTCGCTGCAAGCGCCAACGATGCTCGCGGGATTGGCCCTTTTGGGCGGGGGGCTGGTCTTGAGGCTGCTGTACCGGTCACTGGCGCACAGACCACAGGCAGCGAGCTAGGCGCATCGACCGCATACAACTGGAGGGTAGCGTGAAACCAAACTGGACCGTACGCAATACCTATCTCTATCTCGTCTGTTTGATCACTCTGGTGATCGTCATCGTCGCCACGGTGGGCACAGTGCGGGGGCTGGTGACGCTGATCTACCCCGAGCCGGTGCGCGTGGTCACCGACCTGGAAGTGGAAAAGGGGACACTCGAGGCCGAGGTCGCTGTGCAACAGCGGTGGAGCCAGCGCTATGCCGTGCTGGAGCTGGTGCACAATGTGGCCTTGCTGGCTGTCGCGGCGCCGATCTATGTGCTGCACTGGCGCAGGATCGAGCACACCTGAGTTGGCAGAGGCCTTGACGGTGACAGAGCGCGGCCCCAGAATTCCAATGTCCGGGGTCGCGCTCGATTGGTACAGAGTCAGGCCGATTCGGACAGGTCGCAGAATCCGTTGCCGTTCTGATCCACATAGCGGCGGCACTTGCCCGGGTACGGGTCATTGACCATTCCGTAGGGGCAGCGCGTGCGGACGACTTGCGTGCCCACCGGCGTTGCGGTGGGGAGTGGCTCAATCGTTACTGCTGAGGCCGCTGCGGTCGCCGTGGCGGTGGGTTGCGGTGTGGCTGCTTTTTCGGTCGTTTCATCGGACTCTTTGGAGGGGGCCTGCTGGACGGTGGCCGCCGACTCCGCTGCGGCTGTGTCTTTGGACGACGGTGCGGCTACGCTATCGTTTTCAGGGTTTGTGGTGGGTGCTGGCACAGGCGAGATGCTCTGAGGCTGTGTGTTCGGCAGTGGCTGTGCCGGGTACTGTGCGGCAACTTCTGCTGACTTGACCATTGCCGGATCGAGACTGCGCCACAGGCCAAAGATCATCGCCGATCCGAGGCCCAGACCGCAGGCGCTCAGAAACTGGCGCCGGCTGTAGAGCGCGGCTCTCACGCCGGAGGCTTCTTCGGGGCATTGCACGTTGCGTCCGGCCCGCAGGGCCTGCCGCTTGAGTATGTGGCAGCGCACGGCGTTCACGATCCACTCTGCGTGCAGACCCAGTTTGAGCGCTAATGCTCCCAGGGCGACCCAGGCGGCAACATTGTGCACCTGGGCCAGCAACAGGCTGGGCATCACGTACAGGCCCAGGGCCGGCAGCACAGCCTGCGAGATGAGCAGGCCTGTGATGATAAGCAGGCCAAAGGCGATGAGCAGCAGGGCGTCCAGCAGGTAGCAGGCGCGTGTGCGCCAGGGCAGCTTGCAGCCAATGCGGCAGGTGATGGCCGAGATCCACTTGCGGTGGAGCAGGGCATGAAAGACAAGCCCACCCCCGACCGCCAGACCGAGCCATTCGTGCAGCGCGATGCCGGTGAGAAACGGCTTGAGGGTCAGCAGAAAGCCGGCCGTGAGGATGATATCCAGGTATAGATTGCGCGCAGTCGCGTTGATTCGCGTTGTTGTTGTTTTTGCCATCTCTAAATCCTTACATGCAATAGAGGGTTACAGCCGCAGTGTAGCCGTGGAATGTCGAGATATTGTGAAGATGGTGTGGGAGCGCGGCCGGGATTCCGCAGGTTAGCGCGTCACCACGGCGTCGATCATGGCTTCGTAGTTGCGCAGTGTCTGCGGAGCGAGCTGCCGGCCGTATGGGCAAGAGGAGGGCATCAGCACAAAGCCGCGGCCTGAGCCGGCCGTGCCCTCGTCAATGGCACGGTGCACGCGCTCGACAAACTGCGGCGTGGGCAGTCGCTCGATGTCGCTGACCTCCAGATTGCCAAAGAGCACCATGCGCTCCCCGCAGCGCCGGCGCACATCGCCCAGTTGTACGTCGCCCTGGGGTGGGGGCTCGATAGGATCCAGTCCGTCGGGGTGCATGTCGGCGATGGCATCCAGCACCTGTGCGATGCGCCCGTGGCAGTGCAGCCGGGCATAGCCACCGTGCCGCTGAATGGCGGCGATCAGGGATGCATCGTACCTGTTGACGTAGGAACGAAACATCCGCGGCGGTAAAAACGGCGGTGTGGCGAACTCGGGTCCGACGATCCGCCAGAGCCGGCCGGGGAGCGCCGCCGCCATCGCCTCCACATGGGGGAGCATCACGGCGTAGAATCGCTCCAGTAGCGCGGTAAAGAGCGCCGGCTCGGTGAGGGCGATGACGGTGAACGTGGCCATGTCGAATAACTCGGCCCCCAAACACAGCGGGTCGGGCGTGTCGATCATGACGATGCCCGACTCGCCCAGGGCGGTCTCAGCGGCCAGGATGGGGTCCGTGTCGATGTGCGTTTCAGGTTCGGGCGCGGGAAGCGCCAGCACAGCGCGCAGGTCGTCGACGTCCTTGAGCAGGTGCTCGGTCACCCACACGGTATTAACGTCGCGATCGTGCCGCGTCTCCCCCGTCAGCAGGCGCGACGGCGTGCGCAGCACCTGGCGCTCATAGCGGCTGCTGCCACGTTCAGTCACGGTACGCTCGGCACCCAGGCTTCCCAGCCCGCGCGGACCGCTTGTCAGCCGCAACCCGCGCATGACGATCCGGTCAGTGTGCTCGCGCGTGAGTGACAGCAACGGCGCCCAGGAGGGGTCGCTGTAGATGTTGAACGGATCGGGATCGTCGGGGTCCTCATCCAGCCCATTCAGCTCGTAGAAGGACACCGCCGGACGATCGACGGGCTCGCCCCGCAGCGTGGCCATCAGGCGCCCGCGGCGGGTGAACGCGGTGCCGGTGGACACGGCTTTATCGCTGGCGTTCATCGGGCACCATCCCCGCCGGCATGACCGGCGGTTGGCGCGCCAGCGCGGCCTCCTGCCACGGACGCATCTGGGCCTATCACGCGCGCCAGCGCGCCCTCGGCGGCGGCCAGGCGGTGCTGCGCCTGGTCAAAGGAGAGGTCGAGGGCAGCCATGACGATGGCCGGCTTGAGTTTCCAGCCGGTCTCCTCCAGCAGTGCGCGTGCGCGAGCGTCGTCCACACTGGAGACATGCGTCAGGATGTGCACCGCGCGCTCGGCTAGTTTGCGGTTGGCAACGCGCAGGTCCACCATCAGGTTGTTGTACACCTTGCCCAGCCGAACCATCGTGGCTGTGCTGAGCATATTCAGGGCCATCTTGGTTGCCGTGCCCGCCTTGAGCCGCGTCGAGCCGGCGATCGCCTCCGGGCCCACCACCAGCG
>CAZMAI010000135.1:5334-6834 GCA_964564195.1 uncultured Anaerolineales bacterium
GTGCCCGCCTTGAGCCGCGTCGAGCCGGCGATCGCCTCCGGGCCCACCACCAGCGGAATGGGGATATCGACTCCGTCGAGCAGAGCGCAGGGGGTGTTGCAGGCGATGCCTGCGGTGCGTGCGCCCGCCGCCCGCGCAGCCTCGACCGCGGCCAACACGTACGGCGTGCGCCCGCTGGCCGCCACGCCCACCACGACGTCATGCGTGCCGGGCTCGAGCGCCAGCACGTCTCGCTCGCCGGCCGTGCGGTCATCCTCGGCCCCCTCCACGGAGCATGTCAGCGCCTCGAGGCCGCCCGCGACCAGTGCCACTACTCGGCCCGGCTCGATCCCAAAGGTGGGCACGCATTCCACGGCGTCGAGCATCGCCAGCCGGCCACTGGTGCCCGCGCCCGCGTAGATCAGCCGGCCTCCGGCGCGCATCCCCGTCACCGCCGCCTCCACGGCCATCGCGAGCTGTGGCAGGGCCGCCTCTACGGCGGCCGGCACGCTGGCGTCCTCCTCGTGCAGCAGACGCAGGATGCCCCCGGTGTCCAGCCGGTCAATGGCGGCTGTTCGCGGGTTGCTGGCCTCAGTCACGGGTTCTGGCATGCTCATGGCGGCTCCTTTATCCGTCGATTTCCTGGCGTGCGATGTCCGCCTCGCGCGCGAGCAGTACAGCACCGATCACCGGAGAGTGCTGCAGCAGGGGCAGGTCATGGAGCCCCAACCGCCGGCACAATGCGGCGGTGAGCGGGTTGGATGAGGTCAACACGCCCCCGGCAAAGGCCAGGGGCAACTCAGTCGCATTCAGGCGCCGCCGGACCGCCTGCGCCGCGCTCGCGAGCTCAACGGCCGCCTCGTTGATGATGGCCAGGGCGGTGGCGTCGCCGGCATCTGCGGTCTGGAGCACCAGCGGCGCCAGGGCAGCGATTTGGGCGGTGCGCGCTGGCGCGTCCGCATCACGATACAGCCAGGGGATCAAGTCGTCAGCTGTCTCCAGTGAGAGTGCCCGAAGCAGGATCTGCGAGAGCGCAGTCGCCGGTCCGCGTCCGTCGGCGGCGCGCAGCACGGCGCGCAGACCTTCGCGGCCCAGCCAGTAACCGCCTCCTTCGTCCCCCACCAGATAGCCCCAGCCGCCCGCCAGAGCATGCTCGCCCTGGGCGTTGACACCATAGGCCAGGGCGCCGGTGCCTGCCAGGATGACCACGCCGAGGCGCCGACCGTGCGCTCCCACCAGCGCGATCTCATAGTCCGCGCTGGGGACGACCAGCGCCGCGGGCAGGGCCGCCTGTAGCACCTGCTCCAGCCAGTCACGGGAATGGCGCGCGGCAGCGCCGGCGACTCCCGCCGCGACGGCGGCCACACGCTCAGGGGGGCGGTCACCCAGCGCCTCGCGTATCGTCTGCTGAAGGATCGCTGCGGCGTGCTCACGGCCCAGCAGGGAGGGGTTCGCGGTGGGCGCCTCGGCCTGGCCGTGGACAGTCAGTTGAGCATCGGCCAGCACGACCCGCAGCCGGCT
>CAZMAI010000136.1:0-2690 GCA_964564195.1 uncultured Anaerolineales bacterium
TAGGCCGTGGCGCGAATGCACCAGTTCGTCGCGGCACCGGCCAGCACGATGTGGGTGGCGCCCAGCCCGGCCAGCAACGCCTCCAGCTCGGTCCCCTCAAAGGACGAGTGATGGTGCTTGCGGACCAGCGGCTCACCAGGCGCGGGGATCAGTTCCGGCACGTACTCCCACTCGGGGCTGCCGTGAACGAGCCCGTCGTCGTCGTGCTGGACCCAGACCACGGGCACGTTCTGCGCTCGGGCGCGCTCCACCGCCAGTGCCACGTTCTTGACGATGCGGTCCGACTCCCAGGCGCCGTCGAGCACGCCGACCTGCACATCGACCACCAGTAGCACGCTACGGTTTCCCTCACGCACAGTTGCCATCGCGCGTTCCTCCTCCAGCCTGAGTTTCAAGGCTAATCATAGACGCAAACGAGAAGATCGTCAGGCGAGGTCTCGATGCGAAGTTCGTGCCTTGTCCAAAGACCCGGGGGCGAGGATAGGTGTCGTGATGTTTCGCGTGAAGGAGCGCGTGCCGCGCATACTTGAGGCGCGAATACAGTCGCGTGTGCGGCCGGACCGCGGGCCTGGAGACCCGCGCCCCACCGCCCGCTGGACCGCCGGCGGCGCCGGCAAGGCGCATAGAGTGCTGGCCGAATCGCCCGTACAGACGTGCAGGTGAAGGGGACGAGGGATAGGCCGCGGAGCATATGCTCCGCGGCCTCTGCGCTGTCATCAAGCACCGATGTGATCTGAACGATCCAGAGTGCCGACGAGTCCGGTCTATTGCACCTTGTCCAGCCTATTGGACCTCGTCCAACGAGATCCCCAGGGCATCCGCGACGCCCTTGCCATAGGCCGGGTCGGCCTTGAGGCAGTTGCTGATGTGGCGAATCTTGATGAACTCGGGGGCGTCGCCCATGGCGCGGGCCGTATTCTCGAACAGCACCTGCTGCTGCTCCGGGCTCATCAGGTGGAACAACTTGCCGGGCTGGGTGTAGTAATCGTCGTCGTCCGCGCGGAAATCCCAGGCGGCGGCATCTCCCTCGAGTTTAAGCGGGGGCTCAGCGAACCCGGGCTGCGCCTCGTGCACCCCGAAAGAGTTCGGCGTGTAGCCGATGGTCGACCCCAGGTTGCCATCCACGCGCAGCTGGCCATCCCGATGGGAGGTCGTCGCCGCGGCGTGCTTGGGGCTGTTTACCGGGATCTGGTGGTGGTTGACGCCCAGCCGGTAGCGCTGCGCGTCGCCGTAGGAGAACAGACGCCCCTGCAGCATCTTGTCCGGCGAGAAACCGATGCCGGGCACCACGGCGGCCGGGTTGAACGCGGCCTGCTCCACATCCTGGAAGTAGTTGTCCGGGTTGCGGTTCAGTTCCAGCACCCCAACCTCGATCAGCGGGAACTCGCCCTTGTACCAGACCTTGGTCAGGTCAAAGGGATTGTAGGGCATGTTGCGGGCCTGCTCCTCGGTCATCACCTGGATGGACATCGTCCAGCGGGGGAAATCGCCCCGGTCGATGGCCTCCAACAAGTCGCGCTGATGGCTCTCGCGGTCCTTGGCGACGATGGCCTCGGCCTCGGCGTCGGTCAGGTTCTTGATGCCCTGCTGGGTCTTGAGATGGAACTTGACCCACACGCGCTCGCCGGCGGCATTGATCATGCTGAAGGTGTGGCTGCCATAGCCGTTCATGTGCCGGTAGGAGAGCGGAATGCCGCGGTCGCTCATCGTGATCGTCACTTGATGAAGCGCCTCGGGCAGCGAGGTCCAAAAGTCCCAGTTGTTCTTGGCAGAGCGCATATTGGTGCGCGGATCCCGCTTGACGGCGCGGTTGAGGCTGGGAAAGTTGTGTGGATCCCGCAGAAAGAACACGGGCGTGTTGTTGCCCACCAGGTCCCAGTTCCCCTCTTCCGTGTAGAACTTGACCGCGAATCCGCGGATGTCGCGCTCGGCGTCGGCGGCGCCCCGTTCGCCCGCCACGGTGGAAAAGCGCACAAAGCACTCGGTCTCTTTGCCGACCTCGGAAAAGATCGCGGCCCTGGTGTAGCGGGTGATATCGTTGGTGACGGTGAACTTGCCAAAGGCGCCCGAGCCCTTGGCGTGCATGCGGCGCTCGGGGATGACCTCGCGGTCAAAGTGGGCCAGCTTCTCCAGGTACCAGACGTCCTGCAGCAGCATGGGCCCGCGCGGGCCGGCGGTCATCGCGTTCATGTCGTCGGGGACAGGCGCCCCTGCGGCGGTCGTCAGTTTCTTGTTTTCGTCGGACATGGTTTCTTACTCCTTTTCACTCTGAGATCGGACGACACAATCGGGACACAGACCCTTGATGGTCAGATGCCGTTCGCGGATTTCGTAACCTTGAAGGCCTTCGGCGGGCAAGCCCTCCAGGTCGATGGGAAAGTCGATCAGCTTGCCGCAGTGATCGCAGCGGAAATGTCCGTGCGATGTCAACAGGCTGTCATAACGGGTCTCAGGAGCGACGGTATCGACCACGCGCAACAATCCCGCCTGCGCAAAGAGATGCAGCGTGTTATAGACCGTGGCCCGGGAGAGGGTGGGGATCTCTGCCACAACGTGTTCATAGATTTCCTCCGCGGTGGGGTGGCCGCGGTGCGCGCGGAGATACGCCAGCACGCGGAGGCGCTGGTGGGATGAGCGAATGCCCTTCTCGGACAGTTCCCGTGCTAGCGTTTTGATCGTGGCCCCTCCCT
>CAZMAI010000136.1:2790-4695 GCA_964564195.1 uncultured Anaerolineales bacterium
TGGCGATCGACCAGCACCTGGGCGGGCATGCGTCCCAGCTTGAACAGGTTGACCTCCTGGCCGTAAAGTTTGAGCACGGTGCTGTTCGGGTCCGGCAGCCCCACAAAGGGCAGGCTTTCCTTCTCGAAATAGTCTCGAAAGGCTGCGGTGTCCTCGGGCCCCACCACAACGACCGTCACGCCGCGCGCGGCGAACTCCTCATGATCCTGGCGCAACTGCGCCATATGCCGGCGGCAGAAGGGTCAAGCGAAACCACGATTGAACACCAGCAGCACGATCTGGCCGCGGAAATCCGAGAGCGAGACGGGCTGACCGGCATAGTCAGGCAAGGTGAAATCGGGCGCGGGCGTATCGATGGCGACGCGGGGCATGGGCAACCTCCATTGTTTGAGGATAGAAGCATTGCCAGTCTACCGCCGGTAGATGCGATCGTCCAGCGCGGGCGCCGGCATGCGACACGGCGACCTGGCATCACATTCGCGTAGAGAAAGGGCTTGTGCGATCTGGCTGGTGCTATAATGCGAGCGAGAGAGCGTCGGGATCTTTTCTATTTCTTTGCCGGTGTGTGGCCGGGCCGCACGGAGGTGTTCCATGTCTGGGAGTGTGAACGGGTATGGCGAGGAGAGATCCTGGGGATTCGCCGCTGCGGCGGCAGGGGCCACGGGCGCCCGGCGCAGGCGACTCAGGGTGCCTACTGCACTGCTTCTGGCGCTGAGCCTGCTACTGGCGGCGGGTTTGCTCTACACCGCCTCCGCGGCGCCGCCGCAGAATGCCCGGGCCGGCGGGGCCGTCCCGCAGGCGCCTGCGCTGCAACTCGAGGTCAACTATGCCCATGACTGGGTGCTGGGCCATACCGCGCCTGATACCACGGTGGAACTGACGCTGCGGGCCGGCACGGGCGAGATCAAGGACCAGGCGCTGACTGCCGTTGATAGCGACGGCTGGTTCAACACCCACGGCGGTAACTGGTCATCTGGTAGCGCCCCCGACATTGTCCCCGGCGACTCGGTCCAGGCGCTGAACACGGATACGCTGGCGACGGCTCAGGTGGAGCCCATGGGCGAGATCCCGGTGAGCACCCTGGATGATCGCACCGACCTGGTTGAGGCGACGCTGCACGCGGAGGCGTTCACGGAGCCTCTGTGGGTGACCTGCGAAGTGTGGCTCGAGTCGGGGACGCCGCCTGATCCCATCGGAGCCTATATAGACCCCGCGGGCGGCAGCATCGTCTGCGATTGGTCGACCGTGGGCTGGGACCTGCAGCGCGGCCAGATGGTCGCCCTGCGCTACGCTGAGCCGGATGGCGACAGCGTCATCAATGTCCCGCGCTGGCCCTGGGTGCGCGTGAACGTGGGCGAGAACTGGGTGGGCGCCGATATGGCGGCGGGCACCGTCGCCACGATCGAGGTGCGCGACGCGAGCGATATGCTCAAGGCCACGGCCACCAGGGAGAGCGTACTCGGCGAAGGATGGGGTGAGGCAGGCTTTCAGACAGTCTGGGAGGACTGGGAGCCCACGGCTCCCGACATTGTGCCCGGCGACAGCGTGATCTTTACGATGGGGACCTACTCCACGACCTTGACCGCAGGCGCGATCTCGGGCGCCGTCGATGTCGCGACGGACAGCGTCAGCGGCACCGTGACAGCGCCTGACATCGTACCATCACCGGGCAGCACAGTGCCGGTTGAGTGCCATCCCTGGGGCGCGTGGGATGCAGGGTTGCCGGACGTGCCGGTCAAGGAATCGTCCGCCGTCCCGGATGGCTCACCATCCTATACGTGCAGCTGGGACCCGGACACCGAGTGGGATGTGCAGCCCGGGCAGCGGATAGCCGTGATGTACATCGAGCCGGATGGCGACCGAGTCATGGACGTCTTCTGGGAGGCGGCGGCGCACATCTGGCTG
>CAZMAI010000136.1:4795-6792 GCA_964564195.1 uncultured Anaerolineales bacterium
GGATGGCGACCGAGTCATGGACGTCTTCTGGGAGGCGGCGGCGCACATCTGGCTGCATGCCAGCTCTCAGAGCGTACCGGCGCCCGGCGGCAACGTGCGCATGTATGTTGAGGTGAACAACCACGGCGATGCGGACGCGGAGGATGTGACGATAGTAGCCGCTCAGGACCCGCCCGGCGGGCTCATCTACGCCGGGGATACCTCCGGTCTGGCCGCGGTGACGGGCCCGGGGACGGTGTCATGGAGCCTGGGGACGCTCGCGGCGGGCAGCAGTGTCATGTTTGATGTCTATTTCGAGGTCAGCGGCAGCGCCGGTGCGGTACTAGAGTCCGCACTGACCGTCGTGACCACTTCGTATACCTCAGGGGACCCCGCAGAGCGCACGTTCACACAGATGTGGACGGTGGCAGAGAACGATACACAGCTCAGCATCGGCAAGTGGGCGCTGTTCGGGCGCCCCGCCGCCGGTCATGAGTTCGAGTATGGCGTATCCGTTTGCAACAACGGTACCACGAGCAGCGGAGCGATCGTCGTCACGGATGAGCCGGGGCCCGGCCAGTCGCTGACCTCCTGGTGGGGCGATCAGCCGGGGTGGGAAGAGATCGCCCTGGAGCCGGCACTGCTCTCGCTCAGCTATCCCGTGGTGGACCCTGGCGCATGTGTGACGGTCCGGCCGGCGGTGGGGGTGGATGCCGATCTGCCGGTGCTGTTCTGGCTCACCAACAGCGCCACGCTGACGGCGGCGAGCGATCTCTCGCCGGACGACAACGAGGCCTGGTGGGAGGGCCCGGTCAGCCTGCCCTGGGTCAACCTGCAGGTCCGCAAGAGCCTGACGGGGGGCGTGCTGGCGCCCGGCGGCGAACTGCGCTATGAGATAAGCGTGCGCAACGACGGCAATGTCGCCTCGGGGCCGGTGACCATCACCGAGTTACTGCCTGCAGGCACGACCTTTGCCGAGTCCTGGGAAATAGCGTTCTGGGGGCCCATCCCCCTGTTGCCGGTCAACGAGACCGCTACGGAGGTGGTGTGGGAGATTCCGGCGCTCGCTCCCACGCAAGAGTTCGGCTTTGGCGTCCGTTTGGAGGTATCAGACGCGGTCGCGCCGGGTACCGTGCTGGTCAACCGCGTGCAGGCCGGGTCCAGCGTGACAGAGACTCGGTACGACGACAATGAGACCGAGTGGGCGGAGGAGATCCAAGAGCCCGGGCCCAACCTGCGCGTGACCAAGGCAGCCTACTGGCAGGACCAGGAGCACATCCGCTACGATCTGTTTCTGAGCAACGTCGGCACCGAGACCGTCCCCGACGTGGTCGTCAGCGACCTGCTGGCGGCCGGCACGCGGTGCACCGATGATCTGGGCACCAGCGTCGACGAGTACCGGATCGTATCCATCGAGTGCATTCCCGGCCCTGCACAGGACACTGTCCGGCTCGCGCTGGACCGGCTCGATCCGGGTGAGCATCACTGGATGGGCTACACGGTCAGCGTCGATGACCCTGCGGCGGCACTGGAGTACACCAATCAGGCGGCCATCACGATCCCGGCGGGAGATCCAACGCCGGAGGACAATGTGGCACAGGTCGTCTCCGTGCCGCAGGGCCCGCTGCAATGGGTCGAGACCTGGGTCAACGATCGGGGACCGTCGGGCATGTCGGGCGGCGCCGAGCCAGGCACCGAAGTCACGGTCACCGCACCCTCCGGGACGTACGTAGCCGTGGCTGACCCCGCGTGTGGCGGATGCTGGGCGATCGATGACCTGGGGGCACTGGCACCCGGCGATCAGATCACGTTGCAGGCCGGGGCCTTTAGCGTGGTACTACTGGTCCCCGACCCGTTCACCGCGCTGGCGGACAGCGCGGCAGACAGAGTTGAGGGTCAGGCTGGCGGGATGGACTATCGCCTGGTGGAGGTCCGCGGCGACTGGGGTGACAATGGGATGGCCTGGACCGCGGCGGACGGGAGCTATCTGGCGAACCTGGACGACATCCCGCCGGGCG
>CAZMAI010000137.1:0-3911 GCA_964564195.1 uncultured Anaerolineales bacterium
GGGTGCAGCGTGAACCGCGTCGGTGTATAGTAGACATAACCGTGATGGCAGCGGGCGAACAGATTGATCGAATTCACGTGAGCGCGGCGCAGGGTCTCCACGAACACATCGGGATCCCAGTCAGCTCCCACACCGGGAATCTGGCCGGCGGTGTGAAAGTCCAGATGCACCTGGCGCATGGGCAGGGTGAGCATGGCGTAACCTCCAGGGAAATGCATGCGCGTCTACGATACGACAGAGAGGCCGGCGCCGTCAACCCATTCCGGGGTACCAGTTGCGGTGTGAAAGCACCCTGGTACTATGGCGGGCAGAACTGCTTCAGGAGTGCGCAAATGAGCGAATTGCCCCTGTATCTCTGCCGCAAGGCGAGCGGCCCGATCGTGGTCGATGGTTATCTGGATGAGCCCGCCTGGGCAAACGCGCAGACGGTGCCGCTGGTGCTTGCTGATACAGGCGCTGCCCCGCGCCAGCCGACACATGCGCGCCTGCTGTGGGACAATGATTATCTCTATGTCGCCTTTTCGTGCCAGGACGATGACATCTGGGGCACGACGACCGAGCGCGACTGCGACATCTACAACCAGGAGGTGGTCGAGGTCTTTATCGACGCCGCATCCTGTGGCACGGCCTATGTCGAGATCGAGGTGAGCCCGCTGAATGCCGTGCTGGACCTTTTCATGCTCTGGCGGGAGGACCGCCAGCGCGGGCTGTGGGACTGGGACAGCACCGGCCTGCAGACGGCCGTCGTTGTGGACGGGGATCCCTGGCATCGCGCGACCGAGGACCGGTCCTGGACCGTTGAGATGGCGATCCCGATGGTGGACTTTGAGATGGCGCCGCAACTGCCGCCGCGGCCAGGCGACACCTGGCGCATCAATCTCTACCGAATCGACCGTGGCACTCAAGGGGATGAGTACACGGCCTGGTCGCCGCCGCACCGGATCAACTATCACACCCCGTCGCGCTTTGGCATCCTGCAGTTCGTGGACTAGGCGTTACCTGGGTTTGTCGCTAAACCAGCTCTGCGAACACCGCATCATAGACGGGTCCCATCTGGGACCAATCGTAGGCCGCGACCATGTGCTGTAACGAACGGGCTCTCGTCTCCTGTACATGCTCGGCTGCCCAGCGCAACCGCTGTATCAGCTGTCTGCTCCTCTGGTACAGGCACCAGTTGCGGTCCTCCGGCGGTATAAACTGCGGATAGGCCAGCCTGTTGGGCAGCAGCGGGAGGCAATCGCAATACAGCGCCTCTACAACGGCGGCGCCGAAAAAGTCGTGTAGAGCCGTGCTCACCACAATGTCTGCTTCCCACAGCCAGCGGGCATACGCCTCCCGGGAGGGGGCATAGCCATACTGTACGACTCGGCTGCCAAGGCGTTCCCGTGCCTCGACGAACTCTGGTGGCTCGCTAACAAAGTGCTCACCCAGGAGAGCGACCTCGAACTGGGTGCCACTGCCGGCCAGCGCGTAAAGCGCGTTGAGGAATGCCGTCGGGTTCTTGTCATATTCCCAGCGGTGGTTCCACAGGATCAGCAGTGGCCCCCGGCGCGGCTCGGCAGGTTTGGCAGTTGCCAGGGAGGATAGCTCGAGTCCCAGGGGCAGGACCGATGCTCGCTGGCGCAAGGCTGCGATTGTATCGAGTTCGTTATGGTCGGGAAAGTGTTTGAGCAGGCGCGGCAACTCGTCGAACCAGCACTCGAGATGATACGAGGAGTTGAATAGCACCGCGTCGGCGCAGAGCATCGAGGCATAGTTGATGAACCCATAGTGCAGATCGCGCTTCTCGCCGGGGCGCATGGGGTAGGTGAGTTGGTTCTCGTGCATGTACAGCGCGACGGGCAGGTCGTGCGTCGCGTCGCGGGTGAGCGCCAGAAAGGTGCTCAGATCGAGCATGTCCGTCGCCAGCAGGAGATCGGCGGTGGGTTGCTCGCGCAGATACCGCCGGGCCAGGGTCACCGCCCCGCCGTGCATGCGCCAACGCCAGTACTGGCCCTCCAGGGTCATTGGCACGATCTGATGCTGGCTGGCGCGCGCATAGCCCCGCAGCCAGTCGCGGTGCGATCCGGTGTCATACGGCTCCAGGGCAACGATGCGCATTCCTTCAGCGTTCCTTGCCGTCTTCTCGGCGCGGCTCAGTCCTCGGAAGCATCGTGCTCGTGGGAGTGCGGGTGCACAGGCTCTCCGCCATGGGTGTGCGTGTGTGTATGTTCCTCTGCCCCGTGCACGTGGGTGCGTTCGTGGTCATGTGTGTGTTCGTGTCCCTCGTGCTCGTGAGGATGGTCATGCGTGTGGGGATGAACGTGATCATGCGTGTGGGGATGAACATGATCGTGCGGGTGGGGATGATCGTGTCCGTGAGAGTGCGGCTGCGCCGTCTCGGCCAAGGCCTCGCCGATCCAGACCCGGATCATGTTTGCCCATGGGAAGATCTTGGTGCCAAAGCCATAGCCCACACGCTGAACGCGCATGGCAGGCCGCTCAAAGGTGGCCAGCGTGGTCAGCAGTGCGGCTCCTGTGGGGGTCACCATCTCGCCGCGGGCCTCCAGCGGCACGGTGGGGGCACTCGCCTCGGCCAGCAGAGCGAGAGTGGCGGGCGCAGGCACCGGAAGGAGTCCATGCTCGGTTCGCACCGTGCCACTGCCCAGGGGCAGCGGGGACGCGTACACGGCCTCCACGCCGAGATCGTGCAGTACCAGGCAGGTGCCGACGATGTCCACCAGGGCGTCGATGGCGCCGACCTCGTGAAAGTGGACCTCGTCGAGGCTCACTCCGTGGATGCGCGCTTCGGCCTCGCCCAGCCGCGTAAACACGTGCAGGCTCTGTTCTGCCACGCCCTCGGGGAGTCGGGCATTGGCGAGGATCTCGCGGATGAGCGATAGGTTGCGCACGGGGCGCTCGCCCGCCTGGTCGATGACGTCGAACTTGCTACCCGTGATGCCGTGTTGCTGCACGCGGCGCAGACCGATATCGTAGCCCGTGACTCCTAGCGTGGCCAGACCGGCGCGCAGATCCTCCAGAGGGTAGCCAGAATCGAGCAGCGCGCCGAGGAGCATGTCGCCGGCGGCACCGGAAAAGCAATCAAAGTAGGCGATGGTGGTCATGATAGGGATGTCCTCTCAGTGTGTCTGCGTGGAACTGTACGGGGTCAATATGTAGGCCAGCGCGAGATGCGCCGTAGCCATCAGGCTGTCGACGTGCGTGCGCTCATAGGCATGGCTTGCGTCCACGCCGGGGCCGATCAGGCCCACGCGAACGTCGGCGCCGGCCCGCAGCAGCGCACTGCCGTCCGAGCCATAGTGGGGATAGGTGTCGATGCGGTAGGGAATCGCATTCTTTTCCGCCAGCGTGGTCAACGTGCGGCGCAGGGCCAGGTCGTAGGGCCCGGAGCTGTCCTTGGCACAGATGCCCACCGAATACTCGTCCGAGTTCTGGTGCTCTCCCGTGGTGCTGGCCGCCATGTCGATCACCACCAGTTCGTCCAGGTCAGCGGGCATGCCGGCCGCGGCGCCGTGGCCCACCTCTTCATAGTTGCTGAAAAAGAAGGATGTCGTAACCGCCGGGCGCTGGCCCTCGGCGGCAAGCGCCTGCAGGACGGCCAGCATGATCGCGACGCCGGCCTTGTCGTCCAGGTGCCGGCTTTTGACATAACCCGACTCGGTGAGCTCCACCCGTGGGTCCAGAAAGACGAAATCGCCCACCTCGATGCCCAGCGCTCGGGTCTCCGCCGCGCTCGCGGTGCGGGCATCCAGGCGCACCTCCATGCGGTCGTCGACGCGCTTGCCGTCGCGCGCGTCAGCACTGGTGTGCACGCTCGGGCTGACGGTCTGCACCGTGCCGCGGATCATCGAGCCCTCGCGCACGGAGTACACGGTCACGTTCTCGTTCTCGATGGCGTTCCAGGCATAGCT
>CAZMAI010000137.1:4011-6730 GCA_964564195.1 uncultured Anaerolineales bacterium
GATGCGGGGATCACCGGCGTGGGCGAAGCCAGCGTTGAAGGCAAGGAGCAAGCCGTGTGTGCCGCGGTGGATGATCTGGCGCGGCAGTTGCTCGGCCGTGACCCGCGCCGCATCGAACAGAACTGGCAGATCCTGTACCGGCATGGATTCTGGCGGGGCGGCATTGTACTGAACAGCGCCCTAAGCGGGATCGAGCAGGCGTTGTGGGATATCGCCGGCAAGGACCTGGGCGTACCTGTCTACCGGCTACTGGGCGGGGCCTGCCGGGACCGCATCCAACTTTACACGCACTGCGGTGGCGCGACGGCGGAGGATCTGGCGACGCGGGCCTCCGAGTTGGTAGCGCAGGGGTGGGGCGGGCTCAAGATCGGCTGCCCGGGGCCGGAGATGTACCCATCAGAGCGTCGCTGGCTCGATGCCGTCACGGAGCGCATGGGCGCGCTGCGGGCCGCGGTCGGGCCGGACGTGCAGATCATGATGGATGCGCACGGGCGCCTCACGCCGGGGCAGGCCATCCGCCTGATGGGCGTGCTGGCTCCCTGGGACATGACCTTCCTCGAGGAGCCTGTACCGCCGGAAAACGTCGATGCCTTGCAGCGGGTGGCTCGTGCCGAGACGGGTGTCCCCCTGGCTACCGGCGAGCGGCTCTTTACCAAGTGGGGCTTTCGCGAGTTGCTGCAGAACCAGTACGTGGAGTTTGTGCAGCCCGACGTCTGCCACGACGGCGGCATCCTGGAAACGCTCAAGATCGCGGCCATGGCCGAGACGTACTATGTGCGCGTTGCGCCCCACAACCCCAACGGCCCTGTGGCGACCGCGGCCTCGCTCCAGCTGGCGGCCTGCCTGCCCGGGTTTACGATCCTCGAGTATGCCGAGAACCAGCCCTGGCGCGACCAGATCATGGCCAAGCCGCTGGAGATCGTCGGGGGCTATGTGGCGTTGCCGGAGGCGCCTGGCCTGGGCATCGAGCTGAACGAGGAGGCCATCGCATCGCTGCCCTACCAGTCGCGCGACTACAGGGGCTCCTTCTGGTCGGACGGCGGCGTGGCGGACATCTAGACGTCAGACGTCAAGCGGGGAGCGCCAATTCGACGCTCCCCGATCTTTGTGCCCCCTAGCTGCTCACGTCTGTCAGCCCCACCATGGGGCCATAGGGCGCCAGGCCCACGGTCATGTAGGGGTTGCTGGCGATGTCCTCCTCGCGGCAGGCATGGCGCCACATGCGCGCGCACAGGTCGCGGATGATGCCATCGTAGGCGGGGTCGGCTGCACGGTTCACCAGGCACCAGGGATCGGCCGCCAGATCGTATAACTCGTCGAAATCGAAGCCGTTGTAGACGTACTGCCAGCGGTGGGTCCGCACCACGCGCTGCGAATAGTACAGTTCCACGCCGTTGAACTGGGTAAAGATCGTGTCGGGCCAGTCCACGGGCGCCTGATCCTTCAGGAAGGGCACCAGGCTGCGCCCGCTGCAGCGGCCGGGCATGGCCGTACCGGCCAGTTCCATCACCGTGGGGGCCATGTCGGTGTGCGTTATCAGTGCGCTGACCTCGCGACCTGGGTTGGCAATCCCCGCGGGCCAGCGCATGATGTAGGGCACCCGGTAGCACTCGTCAAAGGCGGCGACGCCCTTGGCGAACAGCCCATGGGCCCCGGCATAATCGCCATGGTCGGAGCAAAAGAGCACCAGCGTATTGTCCGCCTGACCGGTAGCCTCTAGCTCATCCAGCACCAGGCCCAACAGGTCGTCCTGCATGGTGCAATAGCCCCAGTAATGGGCGATCGCCTCGCGGTACTCCTGCTCAGTCAGCTGATCCCACAGTCTGCGCTGGCGCTGATAGATCCGAGGCTTGTCGCTCAGATCGTCGCGCCAGTTCGGCGGCAGATTCACCTCACAGGGGTCATACATCGTCGCATAGTGCTCCGGGATGACAAAGGGATCGTGCGGGCCGTTGGGGCCGATATAGAGACACCAGGGGCGCTCCCCGCCAGACAGATCTCGCAGCGCTCGCAGGCCGTTCTGGACGATCCGGTGATCCCCTGCGGAGTAGGGATCGGCCTCCGGGGTGGTCTCTGCCGTGCCGTAGAGCTGCAGGCGGCCCCAGCCGGGCCGCAGCACCTCGCCTCGGCCCCGCGGCGCGTCCGGCTCCGGCGCCTGTGCGCGCTCACGCCAACCGTCCCAGGTCACGCCATTATAGTCGCGCCCGCCGATGGAGGTGGCACCGTAATCGACCCAGCCACGATCCGCCGGAGTCTCATCGGCGCAGACGTGCCACTTGCCAGAGTAGGCCAGAGAATAGCCCGCCTCAGCCAGCACCTCGCTCCAGAGCGTGACACCCTCGTTTAGCGACGTATGGATCGCCGCGGTGTTGAGTACATTGTTGTAAATGCCATGCCCGCTGGGATCGAGTCCGGACATGAACGAGGCTCTGGATGGGCAGCAGTGCGCCGCGATGGTGTAGGCTCGCGAAAAGCGCACGCCCTCGCGTGCCAGCCGGTCGGCATTGGGCGTACGGCAGGGATGCCCGGGCGCCGTCACCAGACCCTGCTCCTGATCGTTCTGAAAGATAAGGATATTCGGCCTCTGTGCCGTGGTCACTGCTTCACCTCCCTCGGGGATGGCGATATCTTAGCCTAGCCGGGCCAGCTCGCGCTCATAGACCTCATAGTGCTCGCCCTCGGCCTCTTGCGGGTCGACGTACTTGAACCAGAGGGCCGC
>CAZMAI010000138.1:0-6669 GCA_964564195.1 uncultured Anaerolineales bacterium
GAGGGCTTTGCCCACGAATGGCGGTTCTGGGACCTCACCATTCAAAAGGCCCTCAAGTTCTTTGGCTTTGACAAGCAGCCTTCTGATAGCCTTTTCTAGGACCTGGCATACGCAACCGAAGCGACAGGCGCTAGAGGCCGCCCACGACGCTGACTGTAGCGTAGAGTTGGCCTCTATCGCCATCACAGCGAGGGCCGCGCGATTCTGCGTGCCAGTGCTGCGGCGGCCTGGTGACGGCAAGAAACGGACCCTATCCGGTTGCCACACAGGCCTGGCGCAATCATCAGAGCCAGCGCATACGTCAGGAAAGGGGCTTGCGCCATTCCCAACGGTGTGCTGTCAGGGGTCCCTGACGGAGCCGATGGCCGGCGCAGCCAACTGTGCGCAGAGCCGGCAGCGTAGAGTTACGGGCTGGTATTGGCCCGATTCCGAGTCAGAAACTTGCCTGGAGATTCCGAACCCATACAATAGGCCCTCTGCTGTTTTACTGCTGTTAATTCCGGTTCTTAGCCATGAGTCTGGGGCTGGCTGGCTTTACCACGCGAACGCATGTGATACAATCGATACGGTCTACCGGTGAATCGCCGTCCACGTAAAGTACCGCCTGCCAGGTATTGTCTCGGGCGATCACGCTCGCCAGGAGTCTCCGATTGGTTTGGCGTTAGCGCAACCACGTAACCTTGAACAGGAGGATGTGGTGGGTTCCTTTGTCCACCTGCACGTACATAGCGAGTACTCCCTACTAGATGGCCTGGCCCGGCTGCCGGACCTATGCAGGCACGCCAGGGAACTGGGGATGGACTCGCTTGCGCTGACCGACCACGGACAGATGTACGGCACGATCCGATTTCATCACGCCGCGCAGGCGGCAGGCATAAAGCCCATCTTTGGCTGTGAGGTCTATCAGGCGCGCAGACGCCTGTTTCAGAAAGAGCCCCGGCTCGATAGCCGCTCGCACCACCTGATTCTGCTGGCCGCCAACATGACGGGCTACCAGAACCTGCTCAAGCTTGTGACCACGGCCAACCTCGACGGCTTTTATTACCGCCCCCGCATCGACTCGGAGCTACTTGCCGAGCACAGCGAGGGCTTGATCTGTCTCTCTGGGTGTATCTCGGGATTGGTCGCATCGCAGGTACGAGAGGGGCAGCTGGACAAGGCCCGCGATACGATGCACTGGTTTAGGGACCTCTTTGGTCCCGATCGCTACTTTATCGAACTGCAACGCCACGCCGGCGTCCCCGAATTGGACGCTATCAACGTTCAGCTCGTCGAACTGGCGCACCAGGTGGGTCTCAAGTGTGTCGCCACGAACGACGTGCATTACACGCTGAGAGAAGACGCCTCCGCACAGGACCTGCTCCTGGCATTGCAGACCAATACGACCCTGGCCGATCCCAACCGCATGCGGATGGGCAGTGATGACTACTATCTAAAGTCCGCCGAGGAGATGTCGGCGCTCATGGTCGCCTATCCTGACGCCGTAGAGAATACTCTCCTGGTGGCCGAGCAGTGCGATGTAGATCTGGGCAGAGAGGGCTATCACCTGCCGAGATTCCAGGTGCCTGAACAGTGCACAGCAGAGGACTACCTTCGCAGGCTGTGCCAGGAAGGCCTGCAGCGCCGCTACAGCGAGATCACGCCCGATATCCAGTCCAGGCTGGATTTTGAGCTGGGCGTGATCCACGATATGGGCTTTGATGAGTACTTTCTCATCAACGAGGACCTGGTGCGCTGGGCCAAGCAGGATGCCAAAATGCTAGTCGGCCCGGGCAGAGGCTCTGGCGCCAGCAGCCTGGTCGCCTATTCATTGGGCATCACCGATGTTGAGCCACTCAGCCTCGGGCTCATCTTTGAGCGGTTTCTGAACCCTGGCCGCATCACCATGCCGGATATCGACCTCGACTATCCTGAGGATCGCCGCCAGGAGGTCATCGACTATCTCACGGCGCGCTATGGTGAGGATCACACTTCCCAGATTGCGACCTTTGGTACGATGCTCGCGCGCGGCGCCATCCGCGATGTTGGCCGGGCGCTCGGCATTCCTCTGAGTGAAGTGGATCATGTGGCCAAGTTGATCCCTTCCGGCCCGAAAAAGACGATCCAGGACGGCCTGGATACGGTCCCCGAGTTGCGCGATCTCTACGAAACCAAGCCGTACATCCGCGACCTGATCGACTATTCGCAAAAGCTGCAGGGGATCTCGCGACATCTGTCCACCCACGCGGCAGGGGTCATCATTGCCGACCGGCCTCTCGTCGAATACTCGCCGCTCCAGCGGGCGCCTCGAGGCGAGGGGCTGATCTCCCAGTACTGCATGTCCGACGTTGAGGACATCGGCCTGCTGAAATTGGACGTTCTGGGGCTCTCGACACTCACAGTGCTCGACAAGGCTTTTGCATGGATCAAGAGAACCCGGAACATCGAACTGACGCAGGAGAACATCCCGCTCGACGACCCGGATGCCTTTGCCTTGCTGGCCTCCGGGGATGTCACGGGCATCTTTCAGGTCGAGAGCGAAGGGATGCGCCGCGTGTTGCGGGACATGCAGCCCACCGAGTTCACGGACATTATCGCCATCCTCGGGCTGTACCGGCCCGGTCCGATGGCCTCTATACCGGAATACATCGATCGCAAGTTCGGCCGCAAGCCGGTGATCTACGCACACCCCCTCCTGGAGCCAATCCTTGCCGAGACATATGGCATCATCGTCTATCAGGAGCAGGTGATTCAGATCGTCTCCACCCTTGCGGGGTTCTCAGCATCGGAAGCGGACCTGCTGCGTCGCGCCATGGGTAAGAAGAAAGCCAAGGTCATGGAGCAGCAGCGCTCCAAGTTTATCGAGGGCTGTGTGGCCAATGGCGTCCCCGAGAACGTTGCCCAGAGCATCTTTGGGGACATTGAGACCTTTGCCGACTATGGCTTTAACAAGTCGCACGGGGCGGCCTATGCGGTCATTACCCTGCAGACCGCCTACCTCAAGGCGCACCATCCCGTCGAATTCATGACCGCCCTGCTCACGGTGGAGCGCGGCAAACTGGACAAGGTCTCCATGTTCGTCAGCGAGTGCCGCCGGCTGGGCATCACGGTATTGCCACCCGACATCAACGCCTCGGGCATTCACTTTGAAGTCGAACCCGCAGAGTGGTCGACCCTGGAGGAGCGCAGCCAGCTGGAGGGCAAGCCGGAGCTGGTGATTCGCTTTGGGCTGGGCGCTATCAAGAACGTGGGCGACGGCCCAGCTGACATCATCATTCAAGCACGCGGCGACGAACCCTTTGCCAGTCTCGACGATCTCGCCAACCGTGTGGATCTGCGGCAGGTCAACAAGCGCGTCCTCGAGTGTCTCGTACGGGCGGGTGTGCTCGACTGCCTCGGCGAAAGAAATGCTCTCCTCGCCTCGCTGGACCGGGCGCTGGCGCTAAGCCAGGAGGTCCACGGCGCGCGTGATGTCGGGCAGCGCAGTCTCTTTGACCTGAGCCCTCAACTGATGAAGCAGAGCGCTCCGCCAGTCAAGGTTACCGAATCCGTCCCGCCGATGGGCCAGAAGCAGCGTCTGGCGGACGAAAAGGAATTGCTGGGATGCTTTGTGTCGTCCCACCCCCTCGACGCGATGAGCGATTTTCTTGATCCCCGCTTGACGTCGCTGTCGGAGTTGACGATAGACCAGGACGGGCAGCCGGTCACTGTAGCGGGAGTGATCGATGCGATCAGAACGATCACCACGCGCAAGGGCGATCCCATGGCCTTTGCTCAGTTGGAAGATCTCACTGGAACCGCCGACCTGGTGCTATTCCCCCGCACCTATGAGCAGTTCAAGGATACCCTGGTAGGGGGGCAACTTTCACTTGTCGAGGGTAAGGTGAACGTGCGTGCCGATAGAGTATCGCTCGTGGTGGACAACATCACCTCCTACACTGTTCCCAAGGATGCAGTTAGAAGGAGCCCGGGGAAGCGGCGTGCGGCACACATCGTCGTCGAGATCCCTTTGAATGGGGACAGCAGCGGCGATGCCGTCACGGCTCGCCAGGTACTGGATATCCTCGCGGAGAATCAGGGTGATGTGCCCTATACCTGTGCGCTCAAGGCGCCACAGGGGAAGGTGATGCTGGACTTTGGTGCCAGGACGAACTATACGCCCCAATTGGAGGCCAGGCTGGCGGAGCTCATCGGCCGCGGCTGTCTAAAGGTAGACTGGGCGTGAGTCTCCGTTGCGGGCACCTGGCTCCTGGCGGGCGGTCATTGTATCCAGACATACGCAGCCACTCGATCTAAAGGACAACCCATCCATGCATAGGTCCAGGTGGACGGCGCGCGGGCTGGCGCTCGCTGCTGCGGTTCTTGCGCTGGCGGCGCTGCTGCTCAGGCTATTGCCGCCAGCGGGGCTCTCGCTGCAAGAATATCCCCTGGACAACCCCGCTGGCGCGGTCATCACCGCCCTTTCCGCGCACCCCGGCGACCCAAACATTCGACTGGCATCGACAACCCTCGGGGTCTACCTGACCCAGGACCGCGGCAAGACCTGGGAGCGGGCGGACGTACCATCCTCCTGGAGCGCACCCGCAGAGCAACTGCTGTACGATGCGCTCGACCCCGATACGGCCTATGCGCTGGGGACCTTTGGCCTTGGCATCTCGCGCGACGGCGGCCAGTCATGGAACGTAGCCCCGCCCCCGCCGGGAGCCAGTCGTTACCTGGGTCTCGTCGCGAGCCCGGCTTCCGGGACACTCTACATTCTGGCGCCCAATGGGCTCTTGAAAAGCGATGATCGCGGGGTGAGCTGGACAGCGCTGCCGGTACCAGCAAGCATCGCTCCAGTTCGCACGATGGCAGCACACCCCGAAACAGCGGGCATCCTGATCGCCGGCACCGGCCAGGGATTCGCGCGCTCCAGCGATGGCGGTGAGAGCTGGCAGTCCGCCTCAGGCGGCCCTGCCGAGGCGGTGGATTGGCTCGCCCTCAAGACGCTATCAGCAGGCCTGCTGATAGCGTTCACGCCCTCGGGCATCTACTCATCGGAGGATGAGGGTAAGAGCTGGGCGTACGCGGGAGAGATTACGGCGCTGATTCAGCCTCATCCAGAGGCCAACCTCAACCCCGTCGACAAAGGCACCCTCGCCTTGTGGTCATCCAGTGCCCTGGAGCAGGGCTCGCTGTCGGGCGTGCCGGAAGAGGCTGAGCTCCTGGGCGCCTATGGGGAGCCCGCGACAGGCACCGGCCTGCTGGCCACCAGTAAGGGCATCTATGAGACAGTGGATGGCGCCCTAACGTGGGAACTGTGGGAGACGGCGCTCCCCGCTGCACCGATCGAACTTGCAGCTCTTGCACCGGCATCCGTCGAGCAGATCTATGCGATCACCCCATTCGGCCTCGCCGCCAGCGAAGATGGTGGCCAGACGTGGCAGAGCCGAACGTTGCCCGAGGTTAACCCCTCCGAGATTCTATCGATTGCGGTTGACCCTATGGATGGCCTGACGCTCCACTTGCTGACCAGCGACAGCTCCCTGTACCAGACGACAGATGGAGGCAAAAGCTGGGACGCCCATGACATGCTTGTAGAGTCGTTCGCGAGCGCTGGCACGCTGACAGCGGTCAGAGATGCACAGGGGGGTTCCGTTCCCTGCCTGCTTTCTGACCAACTCTACTGTCTTCTGCCCGGAGACGATGCTCGGTGGCAAGTGTCCGGACCGTCCGAGGCATCTGCACGCCCGATCGCTCTACTTGCCCATTTGGGCGACTCGTACAGCCTGATCCTGGACGACGGCACAGTCTATCGGGCTGTTGACCCGGTCTCTGGTGACTGGCAAGTCGCCGGCGGAGCGGACGTCCTGCAGGATGCGCTGGCCGCAGCGTACAGGTCCGCGGACGGCTCAGCATTGAATGCTGTCTCAGTCAGCGGGGATGTGTATACCCTGGAAAAGGACGAATGGCGCCTGGTGGCTGCTGCGCCCGAGGATGTCCGCGACATCCGCCAGCCAGCCGTCCTCGCCGCAACGCCATCTGGCCAACCAGTCGCCATGGCATACACGAGCACAGGCCTCACGGCCTGGGACTCGCACGGGCGTGTCGCGGGCCTGGAGCCAGTCGACGGCCCGGCGGCAGCCTCCGGCACCCTGGCCGCAAGCAGCGCGATGAACAAAGCGGTGTACCGCCTCTCCGCCGAGGGCGCGCTCTCGCGCGTCGTCATCGTTTCCAACGACAACGCGGGCCTGGCGACGTGGCTGGGCATCTGTAGCGGAATACTGCTGGTGGCGGCGCTTGTACTCTGGGGTACCGGGGACTTGGTAGCACGGCTCGCAGATTGGCGCCCGCCCCGCGCGCGCCGCAAGGTCGCTATTGCGGTCCAGACCGAATCGGATCGCGCACATGTGGCGGTCGCGGATGCATTGGACGATGCGCCTGGCCTGGCAGACGCCAGCCGGATCGATGGCCAGGAAATACTTGGCACGGAAAGCGACCAGGACAACGAATCGGTTCGGAGAGCCGAGACACCTGCCGCTCCACGGGCTGTGGACGAGCCCGCCAGGGATGCAGAGCCGGAGCCCGTGCCCGCAGCCGTCACCGCGGCGGGGCAGTTGATCGCGTCGGTCTGCAAACGGCTAGATGCTGACATCCAATCGCAGGTAACCCGCGGGGCATTGGCAGGTTACATGGTAGACACCTCGCACA
>CAZMAI010000139.1:0-6663 GCA_964564195.1 uncultured Anaerolineales bacterium
CAAGCACGGGAAATAGCCAGCGGAGCAGGTTATATGTCGCAGCAACTGCGATGGCAAGCCCGGTCATCCATGCGAACGTACGGCCCAGCC
This sequence comes from uncultured Anaerolineales bacterium, assembly GCA_964564195.1. Lineage (GTDB taxonomy): Bacteria > Chloroflexota > Anaerolineae > UBA1429 > UBA1429 > JAAYED01. The sequence goes on from CAZMAI010000139.1 coordinate 91, forward strand.
ATCGCAGCGTAGCATACCATGTGGGCCAGGCCCATCGCTGGTGCCACCCTCGGAAATACCCCAGAATCGCCCACATTAGTCCAATCAGAGCAGCCAGCGCCTGATTGTAAACGATCGGGGGTAATTCGGGTATGCGGGCTTTCAGCCAATCAGCGAGGCCCTCATCCAGGCCCAGAGCATGAAGCGCAAGGCCGATGAGTGCACCGACGACCGCACCCAACACAAGCCCCACCAGCGGACGGACAACGCGCCTCTCAAAGGTTGATGGCATAGAGCGTACGTTCACGAATACCTCGACATCCATCGGCTGCTCGGTGGCGTTCGTAGACAACTCCATATGACCGCGCGCGGGACGCTCGGTGATTGGAATCGCCTCTGTGTCCACCGAGACGGTGGCGTCGAGTTCGCCCTCGAAGGTGCCAGGACTGATCTGCAGCCAGTGAGTGCGGCTGAGAGCGGAGCCGTGCAGGTACCCGCGTCCGCGTCCCTTGCGGACGCGCCAGATCATGGCCGCGCGTTCACCAACCCCGACATGATGAAAGTTTAGCCGACGGGGTCGCTGTACGAGCCGTGGCCGCTCGACGAGGCCCGATTGCTGCAAGAAGCTCTCCAGGGCGATGCGCTCGCTCTCGGGATGGCGGATGGCCTGAACAGCCAGATCTGCCAGGCGCGTTGCTCCCTGTTCGCGCAGCCACTGAGCCAGCGAACCGTTCCACAGGTGGTAGATACCGTCCTGAGGATGCTGCTCAAGGTGTTTGATCACCTGTTGAATCGTGTGCGCCCGCTTCCCAAAGCCGAAAAAGCCTCCTGATCGGAAGATGAACGGCTGGTTGGCAAGCTCGAAGGTCTCGTGCGCACGGCCGCTGAACGCCTCTGTTAGTGATTCGCGCAGAGCGGCGTCCAGCACGTCGCCTCTGCTGGCCAGCATCAGGCTGTCCATCTCGGCACGCAAGTTGGCCAACTCGACCACCGGGGGATCGGCAGTCCCGTGCAGGAACACCTGTGCCGACGGGTCGCTGAGGACAACCAGGTGGTGGCACGTCACCCGATTGGATGGAAAGGCACTGGTCAGGAAGCGCTGGACAGCCTGCTCCTTGCGCCGAACGGCGGACTTGGGGTTGGTGTGCGTGATCACCTCACCTGTATCCAGTCGTTGACGCCAGGCACCGCGAGCAGCGGGGCGTATCTGGCCCTTCCAGTCGCGAAGATGCAACACAAACAGCGCCTGCTCGGCGACGACGACATAGTCCAGCGTCTCGCCACGCAATATCGGGTGAGCGACCAGGCTCTCGCCGTCGGCGAGCACCGCAGCCAGTTGATCCTCGATTGTCGCACTTGTCGCGTCGATATCTGCTCTTTGCTGTGCGCTGTCCATCGCGTGCTCCTTCCGATTGCGACCGCACCGGACGGCGGTCAAGGGGCCTCGCTGCGGCGACCCGGACACAGCACCCGCCGGGTACCGCAGCGTGCCTATTCCAGCACGACTCGCTCGTCGACCAGGCGATCCCTAACGTAGCGCCCCTCGGCGACGAGCCTAAAGTGGGCGGCTTCCAGGGCATATTCCAGATCGACCGCGCCGGCACCAGCACGGTTCTTCTCAATGCTCATCACGAGCCAATTGCGCATCTCATCCGCCAGAGTCTGGTTGTACACCAGGTGCTCACGGCTAACGATGTCGCGCTTGTTGTGTAGCACGATACCCACATCAGCCTCGTATTGCAGGGCAGTGCCGCCCCGCATATCTGAAAGGCGCATTCGCTTTGAGCGCAGCCCCAACTGGTTCATGGCGGCCAGGCCTACCACCCGCGAACCGCTGCCCATCGCGACCTCTTTCAGATCCTGGATGACGCGAATCGTGCGCTCGTCCTCGGTCTCGATGTCTGCACCCTCTATGGGGATTTTCTGCAGATAGTCGATCACCACCAGAGCCCGCGCGTACCCAAGACTTTGCAGATCCTGCACCCATTCGCGGATCCGAGGAACGGTCCCCGTTGCCCCGCCGGCCCTGATAAATATCAGCCTGGAAGCGTAAGCGTCAACCGTCCGCATCACACCGGCATAGCGCTGAGACTTGCGCAGGCGATCCTCGATGCCCTCGGAGTTGTTCTCGTCATAGATCATCGCGTCGATGCGGCGAAGACTGAGCGCCTGCTGCTTGAGCCCTGCCAACGCGCTCTCCAGACAGAGCAAGCGCGACATCAGGTGGGCAGGCTCATGCTCAAAGCAGATGTAGAGCGCCGCAGCGCTTGGATCGTTGTGCACGATGTTGCGAGCGACTTGCAGTGCAAAGATCGTCTTGCCAACGCCATAGCCTCCACCGACGACCATCAGGTCGCCGGAGCGCAGCCCGCCACCCAGGACCTCGTCCAGAGGAGAGAAGCCAATGGCCATTGGGCGAAGCGATGCTGTAGCGCCCGATGTTATCTGACGGTCGACCGCAGCCATGGTCTCGTGCAGCGTCACAGGATAGTCATGCCCGAACCGCGCCGCCGACCACACAAAGTTGCCGTTGGATGCAGCCATTGCCTGCTCCTATCGTCTGCGCCTTGCAGAATTGCGGTCCGGTGTAAACCAATCGGCTTGGACCGGGATGCCCTTGGCGGGGAACTGCTCCACGAACTTGGGCCGGATGCCCGTCGGCGTAAAGACTCCCTCAACTCGGCCGTCACTGACGCCCGTCTGCTCAAAGCGGAAAACATCCTGCATGACGATGACTTCACCTTCGAGTCCCTGGACTTCTGATACCTGCACAACCTTGCGGGACCCGTCGGACATGCGCTCCAGATGGATAATGAGGTCAAAAGCGGCAGCGATCTGCTCCCTGATGGCACGCAGCGGCATGTCTGTACCTGCCATCAGTACCATGGTCTCGACGCGGTGCAGGGTGTCGCGAGCGCTGTTTGAGTGGGCGGTAGTCAGTGAGCCGTCGTGACCGGTATTCATGGCCTGGAGCATGTCCAGCGCCTCGCCGCCGCGCACCTCACCGACGATGATGCGATCAGGGCGCATACGCAGCGCGTTGATCACGAGCTGGCGGATCGAAACCTCTCCACGCCCCTCGATGTTGGGCGGGCGGGCTTCCAGGCGCACCAGGTGGCGCTGGTTGAGCTGCAACTCGGCAGCATCCTCGATTGTCACAATACGCTCGGAGGAAGGCAGAAAGCTCGAAAGCATGTTGAGCATGGTTGTCTTGCCGGTGCCCGTGCCTCCTGAAACGACAATGTTCAGGCGAGCCCGGACGCAAGCCCGCATGAAATCCACCATCTTTTGGTCGAGCGAGCCCATGCGGAGGTAATCTGCCTCTGTGAATACCCCCTTGGCGAACTTCCGGATGCTGATCGTGGGGCCGTTTAGCGACAGGGGCGGGATGATGATGTTGACGCGCGACCCATCGGGAAGGCGTGCATCCACCATAGGACTGGACTCATCCACACGGCGCCCCAAAGGCGTCACGATGCGATCTACGATACGCATCAGGTCTGCGTTGTTTCGGAAAGAGATGTCCGTCTCCATCATTTGACCGCGCCGTTCCACATAGACCTGGTTCGGACCATTCACCAGTATCTCTGTGACGCTGTCATCGGCGAGGAGGGCCTCTAGAGGACCGTAGCCGAGGATGTTGGCAACGATCGCGGTGCGCATCTCCTCCCGCTCAGCGCGGCTCAGGGGCACCTTGGAGTCTCGGACGACTTCGGCGAAGATGCTGTCGATCGCCGGCAATACCTGCTCACGGCTGCTCATGTCCGTCGTCGGGTTGATCTCTGCCAGCAGACGTCGCTGTACCTGATCAAGGATCTTGGCAAGTGCCTCGCTATCCCTGGTCTGTTCCTGTGTTTCCGTGCGGGTCATCGGGCGTGGCGCCCCGTTTGGTCGACGCATCTCGTTCCACCTTCCGATAGGTTACCCTTGCTCAGCGTATCCAGAGCGGGTCGGTCTCATCCCAGCTTGTCTGGCTGATGTTACGCACGTTCCGTCCATCAGCATCCATCACGTGCAGCTGCATCAAGCCGCTGCGGTCCGACCAGAACACAATACGCGTACCGTCTGGCGACCACGAGGGTCGCTTGTCCCAGCTACGCATGCCGATCGTGAGGTTCCTGAGACCGCTGCCATCGGCGTTCACGATCCAGATGTCATCGCTGCCCGTGTCATTGCTCACAAAGACGATGCGGCCTCCGTCGGGTGACCAGGCGGGATCCCAGCTCAATCCGTTAAGGTTGGTCAACTGCCTGCTGGCGACCCCGGCGGCGCGCTCCTCTGCCGGCGGCTCGACGAAAATGGCTGTCTCGTTGACGTCTGTGGAGGCCACAAAGAGCCGGTACCGCCCGTCTGGCGAGTACATGTACCGGTCCAGCAGCGCCTTGTACTGCTGGTCCAGGCTGCCGCCTGTGGGCCCCAGATAGGTCGGATTTGCGCCTGACGTATCCCGCACATAGTAGCCCGGCTGGTCGGCCTGCAGCGACCGGTAGATAATGCGGTTCGCATAGGCCCCCATGGGGCGCGCCGTCGGCAGGGGCGTCGGACGAGGCGTGGACACGACCACAACACCTCCCCCTCCGGCAGGCCGAGGAGTTGGCGTCGGCGTGATAGTTGGCGTAGGGGTGATCGTCGGCGTGGGCGTGGGCGTGATCAGCGGCAGCACCTCGGCCAGGCGCAGCTGTGCCAGCGCTGTGTCGGCCACCGGCAGCTGGCTGGCGCGATAGTACCGCTCAAAGGCGCCACCGATGTCCCCAGCGTCGCGATACTGGTCACCGGTTCTCAGGTAGGCGTCATAGAGCATGGAAAGGAGCGTGTGCCGAAAGTAGGTCGGGCGCTGGTCGTACACGCCGCGCAAGCGCACAATGGCGTCCTCCCAGCGGCCTTCCTGGTACAACGAGACGCCCTCTGAAAAGAGCGAGGACAGTCGACGCTCCAGCTGGGCCTCGGGATGCGTGGGGCTGAGCTGCAGCGCCTTGGCGAAATAGCCGTTGGCTGTCAGCAACAGGTCCAGTTGCGGATCGGTGCCCGACACGATCTGGCGCCCCAGCTCAATGTAGATGTCGACACGGGCGTTCTTGACTTCCTGGGCGCGGTAGTTGGTGTCTAGCCCCGCCAGTTGCTCGTAGCCGGCCACCGCCTCCTCCAGCAGACCTTGCTCGCGGGCCAGAGTCGCCCCCTCGTAGATCTCGTCCAGGCGCGCGCGCTGGGTGATTGTCAGGATCCGGTTCTGCACGTCGCGGTATCCGGGCGAGAGCATCTGCACTTCCTGGCAGCGCGACAGCGCTGCCTCGCTATCTCCGCTGTCGTAGGCGGACACGCAGGCGGAGTAGGCGGCAGCGAGCTTGTTGCGGCTGGTGATCTCCTGTAGCCCTGCCAGCACCGTCTCGTCGTCCGGCTGCTGCATCAGCGCCTCGCCAAAGCAGGTCTCGGCCTCCGCGACGTTGTCTGCGGCGAGCAGGCTCTCGCAGCGGGCGACCAGGCGTGCGTAGGCGTTTGCCGCACGACGCTCCGCCATCACCGGCAGGACATAACGGCGCACCCCTGCCACCGCATAGTACCCTGCGATCAGCACGGACGAGATCAACACCACGCTGGTGACGACCCTGCGCCAGTTGATGAGCAGATGGCGCGGGCGCGCCCTTTTCTCGGGCTTGAGATCGGTGCGCAGGCTGGCCCACTCGATGACGCGCCTCAAGTTGTCGTCATCCGGGTAACGGTCGCGCAGGGCCTCGAGCGCGGCCAGGCCGCCGGCGTGGTCGTCGGTCTGAATGGCTTGCATCGCCTGCTGGAAGGCCGGGTCCGCGGAAGCGCGCTCGTAGACCGGCTGCGGGCCGCCGGGTAGAGGCACTGGCGTCACGGCATCCGCTCCGGCGCGGCGGCGCAATGTCAGGGGTTTGCTGCGGGCGCGCCCGCTACGACCGCGGCCGGCGGGCGGCTCGACAGCCCCAGATGCGGGCTCCGCGCTGCCGGACGTGTCGGTACCGCGATGCCGCAAAAAGCTCCAGACGCGGCGCTTACGTTCCGGTGCCTGGCTCGGATCCAGGGGCTCGGGGGTGGGCGGCGCCTCATCAGACACCGCGGCCGGCTCTGCGCTGGCGGGCGCATCTGTGTCTCGCCCGCGGCGTGACAGAAAGGCGAGCCGGCGCTTGCGCTCCTGCGGCTCTGAGGCCGGTGGCTCTGCGGCTGTGCTGCCAGGCGTCACCTCTGCGGCCTCTGACTCTGCTGCCTCAGGCTCCGCGGCCGCGGGGACCGCAGGCGCGGAGTCCCCGGACGGGATCTCGACCTCGGGCATCGCGGCCTCGAGTACGGCGCCGGGCTCCCGGGGCTGCTCCGCCTGGCTCGCCTCCTGAATCAAGTGCTCCTCCACCGCTCGCGTGATCGTGGTGCCGCGCGCTGGCATGGCCGCCGCGGGCACCGCCCCTGCTGGCCGTACAAAACCGCTGATGGGCAGGTCCTCCGCCTCGCTCACCGCTTTGGCTGTCTCGGCAGCAGTCTCCTTCTCGTCAAACGCCAGAGACGGCTCCTCGTCCGCCTCATCATCACTATCATAGCACGCTGGCTCGGCAATCTCCAGTCCTGCAGCAAGACCCTCGG
>CAZMAI010000140.1:0-6585 GCA_964564195.1 uncultured Anaerolineales bacterium
CTGCCCATCCGGGCCGCCGTGCTGCGCCAGCGGGGCGGGCCCTTTGTGATCGAGCCGCTAGAGATGGACGCACCCCGCGAGGACGAGATCCTGGTGCGCGTCGTCGCCTCGGGCGTGTGCCACACCGACATCGCCATGGCCGATGCCTGGGACGGTTCGATCGGGCCGGTCGTGCTCGGCCATGAAGGCGCCGGCGTGGTCGAGCAGACCGGTCCGGCGGTGCGAGGCATCCAGCCAGGCGACCACGTGGTGCTGTCCTTTGCCTCGTGCGGGGGGTGCGCGGCCTGCCACGCGGGCCGTCCGGCGCACTGCGATCGCCTGGGCGAGTTGAACTTTGGCTTTTCACGGGCCGATGGCAGCAACGCTCTCTGGCGCAGCAACGTCCGCGGGCACTTTTTTCGTCAGTCCTCTTTCGCCACGCACCTGCTGGCCACCGAGCGCAACACCGTGGTGGTGCCCTCTGATCTGCCGCTGGAGACGCTGGCCCCGCTGGGTTGCGGGATGCAGACCGGCGCGGGGGCGGTGTTGAACTCGTTGAACGTGCCCGTCGGCGCGGGCCTGGCGATCCTGGGCACAGGCGCTGTGGGTCTGGCCGCGCTGATGGCGGGGCGCATCGCCGGTGCGGATCCCCTGATCGCTGTGGACCGCGTGCCCTCCCGTCTTGCCCTGGCCCGCGAACTGGGCGCCACGCACGCCATCAATAGCGCTGAGGAGGATCTTGGCCCTGCGCTGGCAGCCATCGTCCCCGGCGGCCTGGCCTATGCGCTGGACACGTCCAGCGTCACCGCGCTGCGCCGGGCGGCGTTGCATGCCCTCGCGCCGGGCGGCACCCTGGCGCTGGTCACCGGCGCCGCCGACCTGGGTCCGATCCCCGATGCACGCGTGGTCTATGACGTCGTCGAAGGCGACGCCGTGCCACAGGAGTTCATCCCGCAGTTGATCGCGCTCTGGCAGGCGGGCCGCTTCCCCTTCGACCGGCTGATCCGCACCTACCCCTTTGAACAGATCAACGACGCCGTCGCTGACTCGCGCAGCGGCGTCACGATCAAGCCGGTGCTGCGGATGGGGGCGTAAGAGACCACGGACGATGGACGATAGACCATGGACCGCGGACGTCTCGTCCGCTCCGAAGGACGGACCCGTGTTGAGCTGTTGCGTCACAGGAAAGGAAGTTCCATGCACAGGAGAACATTGTCGATCCTCATTCTCGTTGCACTGCTCCTGAGTGCACTGCTGAGCCGCGCTGCGCGACCGGTACGCGCTGCGTCGTACATCGTGACCAAGTTTACCGATAGCAACGACGGCTCCTGCGACGCTGCCGACTGCTCGCTGCGCGAGGCGATCATCGCCGCCAATGCGGCGGTCGATGTCGATGTGATCACGCTGGCGGCAGGTACCTATACGCTGACACTGGGCGGCGTCGACAACACAGCGGCCGGGGGAGACCTGGACATCGTGAATCCCCTCACGCTGGTCGGTGCGGGGTCGGGTCTCACCGTTATCGATGCGGCGGGCTCGCCCGATGGTGCTCTGGCTTTACATAGCGCAGGTGCCGTTGTGATTGCGGGCATCACCATCAAAAATGCTCATGCGGGCGCGTTTGACGCTGTGGCATGTTACGGTTCGCAGCTTGCACTTGAGGATGTGATCGTACGGGACAGCAGTTCGAATGATCTCGGCGGCGGTATCTTTGCCGACCAGTGCGACCTGAGCCTTCAGCGTTGCCAGATCACTGGCAATGCCAGCAGCCAGGGTGGCGGCCTGTATCTGTTGAATAGCGGCAGTGTCCACATCAGTCGGAGTCTCATCTCTGGCAATACCGCAACGCAAGGGGGCGGGGGCATCTTTAGCCAGGACTCTATCGTCACGCTGGCCGAGAGCAGTCTCCTGGCTAATGACGCCGGTGCCAACGGCGCTGGTGGGGGCATCGTGCAGGTCGGTGACATCGCCATGCTGGTCATTGAGCATAGCACGATCGCCGGGAACCATGGCGCACTGGAGGGGGGCGGCATCTATGCCCCTGGCGGCCGGAGCCTGACGCTGCGAAACAGCACCGTCAGCTCAAATACCACCGATCGCTATGGCGGGGGGATATCGACCAACGTGCCTACCGAGATGTCCTACAGCACGGTGGCCCATAACCTGGCCGATGCCGACGGCGATGGCCTTGGCATGGGTGGCGGCCTTTTCGCGGGCAGCGACAGCGCGGTCACCGTGCGGCAATCGATCCTGGGGCAGAACCTGCTGGGCGATCCCGCGGAGCCGTCAGACTGTGCGCGCTTTGGAGCGGGCGCGGTGACTTCGGAGGGTTACAATCTGATCCAGGCGGCAGGCGACCTGGTGGGCCCGGGCGAGTGCACCTTTACAGCCGCAGGCGACATCCGGGGACGCGACCCGCGTCTGAGCCCCCTGGCCGACCGCGGCGGGGAGACCTGGACGCACGGCCTGCTGTACGGCTCGCCCGCCATCGATGCGGGCACCAACGTAGACTGCCCCGCCTTTGACCAACGATATGGTGAACGTCCCCTGGACGGCGACGGCGATGGTGTGGCGGTGTGCGACATTGGCGCCTTTGAGACGGCGCGGGTGTGGGGCGTGTTCCTGCCGCTCGTGCTGCGCTAGATTGAGGGTGCCCCGCGACCGCGAGCGCCCCGGCCGCTGCGGAGCGTGCAGGTGCCAGGCGGGACGCATGTTTTCGATTTAGCAAAATGGCGCAGGTCGGGGCTTGTGGGTCTCGACAATGTATGCGCATTCGGCTAGAATAGCCGCAGAGGTCCGGACATTCCGTCTGCGGCCTGTATCTGATCGAGGGGTGTCGTGGCGACACCCCGGTATGCCGCCCCGCTGGCAGAGGGGCGCACAGTAATACCGACCCCATGCGCCGCTCATCAGCGTGGCATGGCATGGTGCGGACCATACGTTCCCTCATCGACTGACACTTTGACTACTTTGCCAATCCTGGGAGGACATCACACCATGCCGCACCGGATGCGTCCGCTGCTGTGCTGCCTGCTCGCGTTGATCCTCGTGTGCACCGCCATCTCTGCCCCCGTTATCGCCGAGCCCGCCGAGCCTGACTCTCTGGTCTCCCCCGATTGCGTGCGCGTGACCGGCGTCACGCTGACGGGGCCCGTGGCCGGTGATGTGGGCCAGTACCTCAACTATACCGCCACGGCGCAGCCTGCGGACGCCACGCTGGACATTGACTATTCCTGGGTGGTCACCGACTATCCCCGGTTTTCCAGCACAGCGGGCCTCAGCCAAACCCAGGAGTTTGCCTGGAACACCAACGGAACCAAGACGGTAAACGTAAGGGTGCGCAACTGCGGTGATTCCTTTTTCGATTTTCCGCAGACCCTGACGGTCCAGCTCGGCCCGGTGGCTCTGACCGACGTCCCTGACCAGGCGCGCCAGCTTGCGCTGCTGCACCTGCAGGAGGTGCGCGGCAGCGGCGAGGCGCCAGAGTGGCAGGGCGCCTACCTGGCGCCCGGTGCGCGGCCGCTCTACCGCCCGGATATGACGGAACCGGCCTACTATGAGTTCAGCGTGCTCGCCCCACCTCAGGAGCAGGAGGGGGCCTCGGCCTCGGCGGTGGTGCAGGACGTGCCGACTGGCTTTATCGTCGTCTCGACCGGTCCGCACGACTATCCCGTTCCGCACTGGGCCACCTCGGGCGACGCCCCCACGGAGCGCATGCGGCAAAAGGCCTTGCTGTCACAGCTGCCGGCGCCGGTGCGCTTTTACCGGCTCGATGCCCTCTCCTACACCGGCGAGGACGCGCTCGGCAACCTGGTGGCCACCGATGGCGACCTGCCGCAGCGGGTGGTGGGCATCCCCGACGAGTGGCTGACCGCGCCTCCTCCGATCATGGAGACGCACTGGCGCCCGGCGCCCGTGCTGAGCGATGACGAGGACGTTGCCGCGGATGACCACATCGAGACGATCCTCAACGAACCGCTGGAGTATCCGGTGCACTTTGAGGGCTGGGACTCGTGGAACGACCTCAAGGGGCGCTACGAGGAGACCTTTGCGCCTTTTCTCGATGCGCAGCGCGCCAGTGCCAGCCTGGAGTGGGAGGTGCTGCAGCACGCCGCCGAGCACGGGCACGTGCTCTACCTGGGCGAGAGCCTCTCCTTTCCGCTGCTCTGGGAGACCTCCGCGATCGACTATGTCGGTCCGGCCTGGGATCAGTCCCTGGTAAGCGCGGAGGTGCTGGCCCCCGAGGGTTCCGAGCCGGTGCTCAGGGTCACGGCGGTGGCCCATGTGCCCGGCCAGTCGGTGCCCATGGAGGTCCATATCGCCTACGCCAACGGGATGAGCGACACGCTGCGCGTGATGGTGCTGTATCGCTCGTACGTGTACCTGCCTCTGGTGATGCAGGGCGCCAGCGGTGGCGCGACGCCGGGCGCTGCCGGCGGGGCGGGCGGTGTCGCGGCGCTCGAGGCTGGAGCGCAGAGCACCGGCACGCTGGCCGCGGACGGGTACACCTATTGGTACGCCACCTCGCAGTGGTCGTCGGTTGCCTTTGCCCAGCAGGTGGACTATGGCCAGTACAAGGGCACCGATGTAATCGGCAACTGCATGACGGGCTGCGGCCCCACAGCCTGGGCTATGCTCATCGCCTGGGGCGATCGCGCGGCCAGCGCGCCGCAGTTGCCCGGATTCGGTATCTGGGCCGGGCGCTGGGGGCTGTACCGCTACAACGGTGGTAAGACGACCGGTGATGCTGTGGCGCCCAAGAACATGCGGGACCCCGAGCATGGGCCCGGCATCGAGAATATCACCTGGGAGATCAACGGCTACCTGAACACGTTCTGCAATCCCTTTAACGATAACGGCGCGACGTTGCCCACCGACATGCACCGCATCACCCAGTACCTCAACGGGCGCTCGGGGATGGAGGTCAAGACCTGGGCCAACGTCGCCGGCTTTGACGTGGTGGGCTACACCGCGCAGAGTATCGCCGAAAAGGCGCGCAACGTGATTCAGAACCCGATGGAGTATCGCCGGCCGACGGTGATCGGCATCGGCTTCCTGTCGCACTATCCGCTGGCTTTTGGCTACCGCACCAAGCCGCTGCAGTACTGCACGACCGCCTGCACCGGGTTCTGGGGCCCCTGCACCACCACCTGCTATCCGGCCGGCATAGCCAAAGGCTGGCTGGTGAACCAGGGGAACAACGTCAATTACGGTGAGTACGTCAGCACCAAGGAGTGGATCGCCTCGGACCTGTTTTTTGCCGGGCGCCTGACCCCGCATCGCGCCTATGTCGACGATGTGGGCCTGTACCGCGCCAGCAACGCCTACTTTTACCTCGACTACCAGCACGACGCGGTGCACGACCGAAGCATGGCGCCCTTTGGCTGGCCCACGGGGATACGGGTGACCGTCGGGGACTTTGACCGGGATGGGGTGCTGGACGATCTCGCGGCCTACATCTGGTCGGGCAGTGACAACCTGCGCGCCTGGCGCATCGACTATAACATGGATCGTACCTCCAACGACTATAATCTGGCGGCCTGGAGCAGTATCAGCAACGCCTTCCCCATGGCGCTGGACGTGGACCGCAACGGCTGGGTGGATGACATGGGGCTTTACCAGCCCGCGCAAAAGTCGTGGGTCTGGAACCGTGGCTCTGCGCCCAAGACCGCGCCCGACGACACCTGTTCCTACGCGACCGTTCCGGGTTTTCCCACGGACGGACTGCCCGTGACGGGGGATTTCAACAACGACGGCTACCACGACGACGTGGCGATCTACTCTGCTTCGCAGCAAAAGTGGTACTTTGATTACCGTTCCAACGGCTGCGGGATCGAGCCCCGCACACTGCTGTGGGGCACCTCCACGGACCTGCCTGTGGCCGGCGACTTTGACAAGGACGGCTACGTGGACGATCTCGGCCTCTTCTCAGGTCGGGAGGGAGGCAACCGCTACTGGTACTATAACTACAACGGCGCCAGGACGGGCCCGACCTGGGACTATCAGTCGCCCACGCCCTATGGCACCTACGGCGACATGCCCTTCTCGGGAAACTTGGACACAAACTAGGCCGCCGGGCCGGTTCGGGACCGCACGGGGAGGCTCGCGAGGGCCTCCCCCGTTGCGTGGACCATGGACCGTGGACGATGGACCGCGGTCCAATCGGAGGCCCGCCCACGTCGCTGTTGCCCCTGACCGCGGTCCTGGCCGTTGATGTTCGACCTTTGACCTTCGACCTGTGACCTTCTCGGTCCCGACGTTCGGACGTTCGGACGTTTGGACGTTCGGGCGTTTCGACGCCGCACACTAACGCCGGAGTGGGTGCGCCTCAAAGAACGCCCACATCAGCCGCGTGGCGTCGATATCGGTGTTGGTGGCCCCGGCAATGACCGCGGGGATCGGGTGGCCGCCGGGCCAGGTGTGCCCGCCGCCGGCTACGGTGTAGAAAGTGACATCCGCGCCCCCGGCTCCGGTCGGGGCACAGCCGGTGTAGGCGACGCCCACCACCGCGCCCTGAGGCTCTAGCGTAGTGGTGTTCGGCTTGCAGCTGTTGCGCCGGGCGTACTCGGCCACCCAGGAGGGCATGTCTGGCAGCGGCCAGCCGGG
>CAZMAI010000141.1:0-6564 GCA_964564195.1 uncultured Anaerolineales bacterium
TCACACTGGGCCAGCGCCTGCGGGTGCGAATACACCCTGCGAATCTCCTCCAGGCGCGTGCCGGGGTGGGCGATCAGACAGTGCGAGACGCGCAGGTTATGCTCGGCGATGATGTGCAGGGCGTGCTGCAGCAGCAGGTCATAGTTTCGGTGGATGCTGCCCGCGAGCGAGTTCTCCACCGGCACGACGCCATAGTCGAACTGCCCGCCCTCGACACCGGCGAACACCTGGTCAAAGCTGTCGCAGGGGACCGCCTCGATGGCATCGCCGAACAGCACCAGGCAGGCGGCTTCGCTGTACGCGCCGGGCTCGCCCTGGTAGCCGATTCGCAGCGGCGCGGTCATCTACTGCCCCGCCGCGAGCTTGCGGCGCGTGTATTCCACCAGGCCTCCGGCGTCGATCAACGCCAGCATGAACTCGGGGTATGGCGTGGCCTCATAGGTTGCGCCTGTATCCACGTTGCGGATGGTGCCGGTACTCAGGTCGATCTCGAGGACATCCCCGGCCCGGGCGGCCTGGGCGGCCTCAGGGCACTCGAGGATGGGCAGGCCGATGTTGAGCGAGTTCCTGAAAAAGATGCGCGCAAAGGTCTCGGCCACCACGCAGGAGATGCCGGCGGCTTTGAGCGCCAGAGGCGCGTGCTCTCGGGAAGAGCCGCAGCCGAAATTCTTGCCCGCCACCACGATATCTCCGGGCTGCACGCCCTTGATAAAGGAGGGGTCCCAGTCCTCCATGCAGTGCGAGGCCAGTTCCTCTTCCGAGGTGGTGTTCAGGTAGCGCGCCGCGATGATCGCGTCGGTGTCGATGTTGTCACCATACTTCCACACGCGTCCCTCTAGTGTCACTGGAAAGGTCCTCCTCTGTTCAGATACTATCCCTGGCGATCCAGGAAACGGTGAATGGCGTTTTTCACGGCGCCTGCGTCCGCGGCGAGTTCCACCGGCGGGTTGCGGCGCTCGGCCTGGATCCCCGCCAGGCTGTTCTCATGGTAAGCGATCTTGAACGGGCTGAACTTTAGCCCATGGGCGGTCGAGATGACGACGACCCGGTCGTCCTTTTGGATCTCGCCGCGGTCGATGAGCTTGAACAGCGCTGCCAGCGCCACGCCGGTGTGCGGGCAGGCATACATGCCCGTCAGGTCGGCGCGGGCCGCGGCGTCCGCGATCTCGTCCTCGCTGGCCTGCTCCACGCAGCCATCGAAACGCCGCATCACCCTGACGGCGCGCTCATAGCTGACCGGGTTCCCGATCTGGATGGCGGTGGCGACGGTCGCGCCGGCCTGGATCGGCTCCAGGCTCTCAAAGCCGCGCTGGTAGCTGCGGTAGAAGGGGTTGGCCTGCTCGGCCTGCGCCGCCACCAGGCGCGGCAGCCGGTCGATGAGCCCCAGTTCCTGCATCATCAGGAACCCTTTGCCCAGGGCCGAGATGTTGCCCAGGTTGCCCACCGGGATCACTATCCAGTCAGGCACCTGCCAGTCGAACTGCTGCACGATCTCGATGGCCACAGTCTTTTGGCCCTCGATGCGCAGCGAGTTCATCGAGTTGGCCAGATAGATGCTGTTGTCCTGGGTGACCTCTTTGACCAGCGCCATGCACCCGTCAAAGTCGGTGTCCAGGGCCAGCACCAGCGCGCCACTGGCGATGGGCTGGATCAGTTGTGCCGCCGAGACTTTGTTCTGTGGCAAAAAGACGATCGTCGGGATGCCTGCGGCGGCGCCATAGGCCGCCAGCGCCGCGGAGGTATCTCCCGTGCTGGCGCAGGCCACCGCGCGCACCGGCGAGCCATCGGCGATCATCTGATTGACCACACTCACCAGCACGGTCATGCCGAGATCTTTGAACGAACCGGTATGGCTGTTGCCGCACAGCTTGACCCACAGGTCCTCGACGCCGACCTGGGCGCCGAGGCGCTGGGCCCAGAAAAGGTTGGTGTGCCCCTCGTACATCGAGACGATGCGTTCGTCGTCGACCAGGGGGAGCACCCACTCTTTTTTGCCCCACACGCCGCTGCCGTAGGGCCACTCGTTGCTGCGGGTACGGTCGTCGAACAGCGCCCGCCAGTCAGCGCCAGAGCGCTGCGCCAGCGCCTGCATATCGTGCTGCACCTCCAGCAGGCCGCCGCAGGTGGGGCACTGGTAGATCACTTCAGTGACCGGGTAGCGGCCGGCGCATCCGCGGGCACATTGCAGCCAGCAGTTAAGAGGCATGCGGGTCTCCTGCTTCTAGCTCTGCCGGGCGGGCAGTTGCTCAGGCCCGCCGATGTGGCCCAGCACAGCGCTGGCCGCCGCGATGGCCGGCCCGGCGAGGTACACCTCGCTATCGATGTGGCCCATCCGCCCGACAAAGTTGCGGTTGGTCGTCGAGATGCAGCGCTCGCCCGCGGCGAGCACGCCCATATAGCCGCCCAGGCAGGGGCCGCATGTGGGGGTGCTGAACACGGCGCCGGCGCGTACAAAGGTCTCCGCCAGGCCCGCCTGCACGGCCTGCAGGTAGATCTCTTGCGTGCCCGGGATGATGATGCAGCGCACGTTCGGGTGCACCTGGCGCCCCTCGAGGATCTCTGCCGCCTGGACCAGATCCTCCCAGCGCCCGTTGGTGCAGGAACCGATCACGGACTGGTCGATGGTCACCTCGCCCACCTGGCTGAGCGGCCGGGCGTTGCTGGGCAGGTGCGGGAACGACACCGTGGGCTCGATCGCGCTGACGTCGATCTCGATCACGCGGTCGTACTCGGCATCGGGGTCGGGGAGCACAGGCTGGTAGGATCGCCTGGCGCGGGCCGAGACATAGGCCTCGGTGACGGCGTCGGGCGGGAACATGCCCGCTTTGGCGCCAGCCTCGATGGCCATGTTGGACATGGTCAGGCGGTTGTCCATCGACAGCGTCTCGATCGCCGGACCCGTGAACTCGATCGCCTGGTAGCGGGCGCCGTCCACGCCGATCAGGCCGATGGTGTGCAGGATCAGATCCTTGCCGCCCACCCAGGGCTGGCGCTCGCCGGTGTAGACGATCTTGAGCGTGGAGGGGACCCGCATCCAGATGCTGCCGGTGGCCATGGCCACGGCGATATCGGTAGAGCCCATCCCTGTAGCAAAGGCGCTCACCGCGCCATAGGTGCAGGTGTGCGAGTCGGCGCCCACGATGACCTCGCCGGGCAGCACGAGGCCCTCCTGCGGCAGCAGGGCGTGCTCGATCCCCATCCGGCCGACCTCCCAGTAGTGGACGATGCCGTACTGGTGGGCGAACTCGCGCATCTGCTTGCACTGCTCAGCTGATTTTATGTCCTTGTTGGGCGCAAAGTGGTCGGGCACCAGGGCGATCCGCTCCGGATCAAAGACGCGGTCGACGCCCAGGCGGGCGAACTCGTTGATGGCGATGGGCGCCGTGATGTCATTGGCCAGCACCATGTCGACCTGGACATCGACCAGTTCACCCACCGCCACGTATTCGCGGCTCGTGTGCGCCGCCAGGATCTTTTGTGCCATGGTCATCGGTTGCTTACTCAACGTTGCCTCCCTGTGCTCTCAGTTGGGGCTCACGCCCGCGTAACGCCTGGTCTAGCTACTTGCCGTTGGCTGGCCGAGCCGGGGGCCTGTGCCCGCGCACGGCGATCAGCTTGTTCAGCGCACTCATGTAGGCACGGCCGCTGGCAACCATAATGTCCGTGCTGGCGCCATGCCCGCTGAATAGATAGGTGCGCCGCTCCGTCTGGGCATTCATCGGCAAGTTTTCCTCGCCGTTGGCTTCCGTCTGAATGCGGATGGTCACCTCACCCACGGCGTCGATGCCCTCGGTCACGGCCTTGATCGAGAACTCGATCAGCTCGTTGGGTACCTGGACGATGCGGTTGATCGCTTTGTAGACGGCGTCTACGGGGCCGGTGCCATGAGCGGCGTCGGTATAGATCTCGCCGTCGGGGCCCTCCAGTTGCACGGTCGCCGTGGCGATCGCCCGGTCGCCGGCCGAGACCTGGACCTGCAGCAGGCGGTAGACTTCCTCCGGCTGAAAGACCTCGTCTGAGACGATAGCCTGCAGATCACGGTCATCGACGGTCTTTTTCCTATCGGCCAACTCCTTAAAGCGCGCAAAAGCCCGGTTAAGCTCATCCGAGTCCAGATGGTAGCCCATCTGCTCCAACTTGTCAGCAAAGGCATGCCGCCCGGAGTGCTTGCCCAGCACAAGGGTATTGTCGCCCAGACCCACCATGCGGGCATCCATGATCTCGTAGGTTTGGCGATTCTTGAGGATGCCGTCCTGATGAATGCCTGCCTCGTGGGCAAAGGCATTGGCGCCCACGATGGCCTTGTTGGCCTGTACCGCCAGACCGGTGAAACTGCTCACCATGCGGCTGCTGGGAAACAGCTCTTGCGTCACAATCTTCGTGCCGACGCCATAGTAGCTGCGCCGCGTGTGCAGCGCCATGACGATCTCTTCCAGTGCCGCATTTCCGGCGCGCTCGCCCAGACCGTTGATGGTGCACTCGACCTGGCGCGCGCCTTCGAGCACAGAGGCCAGGCTGTTGGCGGTCGCCATACCCAGGTCGTTGTGGCAATGGACCGAGATGATCGCTTTCTCAATGCCCGGTGTGTGGGCCCGGATGCCGCGAATCAACGCCCCGAACTCGACAGGGGTGCTATAGCCCACAGTGTCGGGGATATTTACCGTGCTGGCGCCCTCGGCGATGGCTACGCCGAGCACCTCGTAGAGGAACTCGGGGTCGGAGCGGGCGGCATCCTCGGGGGAGAACTCGATGTCCTCGCACAACGAGCGCGCATAGGCCACCATTTCGCGCGCACGCTCAATCACCTCCGGGCGCGTCATGCGGAGCTTGTGCTCCATGTGAATATCTGAGGTGGCGATGAACACATGAATGCGGCGCTTGTCAGCGTCCTTGATGGCCTCCCAGGCGGCATCGATGTCGGACTTGACGCAACGCGCCAGGCCGCAGATTGTGGGTCCCTGGATCTCACGGGCGATGCGCTGCACAGCGTCCAGGTCGCCGGGAGACGAGGCCGGGAACCCTGCTTCAATGACATCCACACCCAGGCGGGCCAGCTGTCTGGCGATCTCGAGTTTTTCGTCCGTGTTCAGCGTCGCGCCGGGCGATTGCTCGCCATCGCGCAGGGTAGTGTCGAATATGACGACGTGATCGATATCCATTCTGTTGCTCCTCTGTAGACGTAATGGGCTACTGGCACCATGGCGTCTTGCGGGCCCCTGGTCCCCGACGGATTGCCTGTGGCCGTCAGGTCTGCTAGGCAGAGGCCCGCCTGAGTAGCGGTAGCTCCAGGCTATCGATAAGGGCCTGGAAGCTGGCCTCAATGATGTTCGCCGAGCACCCCACCGTGGTCCACGTGGTGTCGCCATCACTGGCATCGATCGCCACGCGGGTGACCGCGCCGGTGGCGCTGCGGGGGTCGATGATGCGCACCTTAAAGTCGGTCAGGTGCGTGTCCCGCAGCTCCGGGTAGAACGGCAGGAGGGACTTGCGCATGGCGGTGTCCAGCGCGTTCACCGGGCCATCGCCCTCTGCCGCGGTGTGCATAATCTGGCCGTCGACGCGGGTCTTGACCGTTGCCTCGGCCAGGATGTCATTGTCCGACCGCTTTTCTACCAGCACGAGAAAGTCGAGCACCTCAAAGGGGGCGCGATAGTCGGTCTGCGCGCGGCGAATGATCAACTCAAAGGAGCCCTCGGCGCCCTCGAATTGAAAGCCGCGGTTTTCCAGTTCCTTGATGCGCTCCGCGACGGCCCGCGTCTGTTCGGCCGACAAGGTCATCCCCAGGTGCATCTCGCTCAGCTTGTGGACGATGTTGCCCCGGCCGGCCAGCTCTGAGACGAGCACCCGCATCCGGTTACCCACCAGGGCCGGGTCGATGTGCTGGTAACTGGCACCATTCTTGAGCAAGGCGTTGGCGTGGAGGCCCGCCTTGTGCGCAAAGGCACTGCTCCCCACATAGGGCGCCTGGTTGCGCGGGCGCAGGTTGGCGATCTCGCTCACATAGACCGAGGCCTCGGTAAGCACGGAGAGGTCGCCGTTGGCCAGGGCTTTGCAGCCCATCTTGAGCTCGAGATTGGGGACCACGGTGCACAGGTCCGCGTTTCCGCACCGCTCGCCATAGCCATTCATCGTGCCCTGTACATGCACGCACCCTGCCTCCACGGCTGCGAGGGTGTTAGCCACGGCCACGCCGGTGTCGTTGTGGGCGTGAATACCCAGCCTGGCCTTTGGTAGGTGTGCCGCAGCGTCGCGAACGATCCGCTCCACCTGCGACGGCAGCGTGCCGCCGTTGGTGTCGCAGAGCACCAGCAGGCTGGCGCCGGCATCCTGGGCCGCTTCCAGCGTCTGCAGCGCATAGTCTGCGTTCAAGATATGGCCATCAAAATAGTGCTCGGCGTCAAAGATCACCTCGATGCCCTTGCCGACCAGATAGGCGACGGTGTCGCGGATCATGGCCAGGTTCTCGTCGAGCGTCGTGCCCAGCACATCGCTGACGTGCATGGCAGAGGATTTCCCCACGATAACGGCTACCGGCATGCCCGCCTCCAGGAGCGCGGCAATGCT
>CAZMAI010000142.1:0-3426 GCA_964564195.1 uncultured Anaerolineales bacterium
GATCAGATTCTCGAGTTGCAGCGCGATCTGCGCAACCGGGACGACCGGCCCGAGTGGGAGCGATATCGCGAGATCGATCGAAAACGGCAACAGGCCAGATGAGCGATCGCACGGAGGGAGCCTCTCCCGGTTACCTTGAACTTGCCGGCAGTGGAGAGTTGCAGCATCGCGTTGAGCAGGGTCGGGCGCTATTGGCGTCCTGCTGCCTGTGCCCGCGCCGGTGCGGTGTCAACCGCCTCGCAGGCGAGGTCGGCTATTGCGGGGCGGGGGCCACGCCGCGCGTGGCGAGCCATGGGCCCCACCAGTGGGAGGAGCCGCCGATCAGTGGTACACGTGGCTCGGGCACTATCTTTTTCTCGCACTGCACGGCCCGGTGCATCTTTTGCCAGAACTACCCCATCAGCCAGCTGGGCACGGGGAACGACTGGACCGTTGACCGGCTAAGCGACGCGATGCTATCACTCCAGGCCAGGGGATGTCACAACATCAACCTGGTAACCCCCACTCACTATGCCGCGAACATCGTGCAAGCCGTGGCGATCGCCTGCGACAAGGGACTGCGCATCCCTATTCTGTACAACACCAGCGGGTACGACAGCCTGGAAACCCTGGCTATGCTCGCTGGCCTTGTGGATATTTACTTGCCCGATGCCAAGTATGCCGATGACGCGGTGGCACGAGAGCTGTCAGGGTTTGTGGGGTATGTCGCCGCCAATCGGGCTGCCTTGCTCGAGATGTGCCGCCAGGTAGGCGTCGACCTGGTCCTCGATGATGAGGGGATAGCGCGAAGAGGTATGATCATCCGGCACCTGGTGCTGCCCGGCAATCTGTCGCAGAGTGTTGAGGTCATGCGCTGGATCGCGGACACGATCGGCACCGATGTGCATATCAGCCTGATGTCCCAGTACTTTGCCGCGTACAAGGCTGTGGAGCATCCAGTGCTCAAGAGACGGATTTATCATCGAGAGTACACAGAGGTGCTGGATGCTGTGGAAGCTCTGGGACTGGAGAACGGCTGGCGGCAGGAACTGGATCGCGTGTATTGATTAAGCCTGTTCACTGCCGTTCTCATGTTCCTGGCGCTGACTGGTTGAGTCCCCTGGCCGAGTGCGGTATAATAGGGTTTCGCAGCATGCCATCTGCAGGAGCAGATATGTTACATAACGACATACGGATTCGTGGCGCGAGAGAGCACAACCTCAAGAACATCGACATCGACATCCCCCGTGATCAACTGGTCGTGATCACGGGCCTGTCCGGCTCGGGAAAGTCATCGCTGGCCTTTGACACGATCTATGCCGAGGGGCAGCGCCGGTATGTCGAGTCGCTGTCCGCCTATGCGCGGCAGTTCCTCGGGCGGATGGACAAGCCTGATCTGGATCACATTGAGGGTCTCTCGCCGGCGATCAGTATCGACCAGCGCAGCACCAGCCGCAGCCCCCGATCCACTGTGGGGACCGTCACAGAGATCTATGACTATTTGCGGCTCCTGTATGCCCGGGTGGGCGTGCCACACTGCCCGATCTGCGGGCGCGTGATTACACGCCAGACGGTGCAGCAGATCGTGGACAATATTCGTGAGTTACCCGATGGCACCCGGATCATGCTTCTGGCACCGGTGATCAAGGACCGCAAAGGCGAGCACAAGCGTCTGCTCGACGATCTGGTCAAGGCCGGTTACGTGCGCGCTCGCATTAATGGCGAGATCGTCGAGCTGGATCACGAGATTGTGCTAGACAGGTACAAGATGCACACGATTGAGGTCGTCGTCGACCGGCTCGTGATACGCGCCTACGCCGATGATGATCAGGAGACGGCGGATTCTGATCGGGCCAGGCTCAATGATTCGGTTGAGACAGCGCTCGAGCTAGGCGATGGTGTGCTGCGCGTGGTGGTGGTGGGCGGCGAGGAGCTCCTGTACTCGCAGAACTATTCGTGCCCCGAGCACGGCTCCACCATGCCAGAGATTGAGCCGAGGACGTTTTCTTTCAACAGTCCTCATGGTGCGTGCCCGGACTGCACGGGGCTGGGTTTCAAGGCGGAACTGGATCCTGCCCTGGTTGTTCCGGACCACTCGCTGTCCCTGGACGAGGGCGCGATCGTACCGTGGGCCAAGGCGGTCAAGTCAGATGGTTACTACCGGCGGCTGCTGGCGGCGATGGCTGAGCACTATGGCGAATCGATGGATACGCCCTGGTCGCAGCTTCCTGCCGAGTTTCGGCGTGCTGTGCTCTATGGCAGCCGGGGGGAGTCGGTCACGGTACGGTACACGAACCATCAGGGCGAGGAGCGGACCCATCGTACGGTGGTGGAGGGGGTCATACCCAATCTGACGCGCCGCCACCACGATACCAACTCGGAAGGGATCAAGCGCTGGATCGAGAGCTATATGACCGAGCGATCCTGCCCAACCTGTCATGGCAAGCGGCTCAAGCCTGAGAGTCTGGCCGTCACCGTGGGGGAGATGAACATCCACGAGTTGACGCAGCTGCCCATCGGTGACTGCATGGCTTTCGTCGAGGGGCTGACCGGGCAGTTTTCCGAGCGCGACGAGATGATCGCCCGGCAGATCGTCAAGGAGTTGCTGTCGCGGTTGGGTTTTCTGCAGGATGTCGGGCTGCACTATCTCACTCTGGCGCGGGGTGCAGCGAGCCTGTCGGGCGGCGAGGCGCAGCGCATCCGGCTCGCGACGCAGATTGGCTCCCAGCTGGTCGGCGTGTTGTACGTGCTCGACGAGCCCAGCATCGGACTGCACCAGAGGGACAACGAGAAACTCATCGAGACACTCCTGCGTTTGCGCGACCTGGGCAACACCGTGCTTGTCGTCGAGCATGATGAGGCCACGATCCGTGCAGCGGACTGGGTGGTAGACCTGGGGCCCGGTGCCGGCGAGCACGGGGGCTATGTGGTGTGCCAGGGGACGCTTGACGACGTGCTGGCGTGCCAGGATTCGGCCACCGGCCAGTACATCACCGGGACGCGCGCGGTCCCGGTACCGCCGCGTCGCCGCAACGGTAACGGCAAGTCGCTGCGCGTGGTGGGCGCCCGGGCGAACAACCTGAAAAACGTCGACGTGGACATCCCGCTGGGTTGTTTCGTGGCCATCACCGGCGTGTCCGGCTCGGGCAAGAGCAGCCTGCTCATGGAGATCGTCGAAAAGCGCCTGGCGCGCGACCTGAACCGGGCGATCGAACATCCGGCGGAGCATGACCAGATGCTGGGACTCGAGCATCTGGACAAAGTGATCAATATCGATCAGTCGCCGATAGGCCGCACACCGCGCTCGAACCCGGCGACGTACACCGGCATGTTCGCGCCATTGCGCGAGCTCTATGCCACCTTGCCAGAGGCCAAGATGCGCGGCTACAAGGCCGGCCGTTTCTCATTCAACGTCCGCGGCGGGCGTTGCGAGGCGTGCCAGGGCGC
>CAZMAI010000142.1:3526-6551 GCA_964564195.1 uncultured Anaerolineales bacterium
GATGAGCCGACGGTGGGACTCCACATGGCGGACGTCGACCGGCTGCTGATGGTCCTGTCTCGACTGGTCGACGCTGGCAATACGGTCGTCATCATCGAGCACAATCTGGATGTCATCAAGAGCGCTGACTGGATCATCGACCTGGGGCCCGATGGCGGCGAGAGGGGCGGTCAGGTCGTCACCGTGGGGACGCCGGAGCAGGTTGCCCAGTCACCAGCGTCGTTCACCGGCCAGTTTCTGCGTCCGTTGCTCACGCTGCCCGATGGAGAGCAGACGTCGGAGGTAGCTACCGCGGAGGCCGTGCATGCATCGTAGTACGGTCTCGTGCCGTCACATCGCCGCCCAGGCGCGTGTCGTCAAGGGTGTCGGCGAATGAGTGAGCGGCAGTACTATCTCTGGAACATCGGTTGCCAGATGAATCAGGCGGATGCCCGCCGTATCGCCGAAGCCCTGGATGCGCGCGGCCTGGCGCCCTCTCGCACGCCCGAACAGGCCGACGTCATGATCCTCAACACCTGTGTCGTGCGCCAGAGTGCGGAGGACAAGGTCGTAGGCCGGCTGGCGTCGCTGCAACCCCTGGCACGTGACCAGGATCGGCAGCGCGCGCTGGTGGTGATGGGATGTTTCGTGGACGATTCGAGCGATCTGCGCCAACGGTATCCCTATGTGGATGCCTTTTTCCCGCCGTCGGATCTCTCGGGTGTGCTGGGCTTTGTGGACAGTTGGCTCGGTGACCGCGCACTGGCATCGCCCTCCGCTAACAGCGCCGTCCAGGTCACTGAAATGGTGCCGATCAGCTATGGGTGCGATCACCACTGCACGTATTGCATCGTCACGGATCGCAGGGGACCGCAGAACAGCCGTCCCCTTTTTGACATTGTAACGGAAGCGAGCGACCTGGTTGCCCGCGGTGCCAAGGAAATCACCTTGCTGGGCCAGAACGTGGATGCCTATGGTTCGGATCTTGATCAAGGCATTGGCCTGGCGGATGTGCTTGCGGCGGTTCACGAGATCCCCGGGCTGCAGCGGCTGCGTTTTCTGACCTCACATCCGCGGGAGATGAGCCAGCGGATCATCGATGCGGCCGCAGCGCTGCCCAGGGTGTGCCCTTCCTGGGAACTCCCCGTGCAGTCGGGGGATGATGCTGTCCTGCGTCGCATGGCACGAGGCTACACCGTGGCTCACTATCGTGATCTGGTGTCCCGCATCCGCACCGCTGTGCCTGACGCAGCCATCAACACCGATGTTATCGTTGGTTTCTGTGGCGAGACCGAGGCAGAGTTCGAAAACACAGTTGACCTCGTACGTGGGTTGCGGTTTGATCAGGTCCATCTGGCCTCCTATTCGGTAAGGGAGGGCACGGCCGCAGCGCGCTGGCCTGACGACGTCCCAGAGGACGAGAAGGAGCGCCGGCGACTGATCGTCGAGCGCCTGCAGACCGAGATCGCGACCGAGATCAACGCGGCACTCCTCGGGCAAACCGTCGAGGTGCTGGTCGAGACGAGACAGCGCGGACGCTGGCGCGGAAGGACGCGCACCAACAAGTTGGTCTTTTTCGAGCATCCAGGGGATTGGCGAGGCCACCTGGCGCAGGTGCGCCTGACCTGGACGGGCCCGTGGTCAATGATCGGTACGGTGGTGTCCTGAACCGGCAGTGACATACGACATCGCATAGAATGTGACCGTCTCAACGGAAAGGTAGTGCCATGCTGAGCCAGAAACTGCCCCAGATTTGGTACGGCGCCGACTATAACCCGGATCAGTGGCCTGAGGACGTCTGGGATGAGGATGTGCGCCTGATGGCGCTCGCGCACGTCAACGTCGCGACGCTCCCCGTGTTTAGTTGGACCCGTCTGCAGCCTACAGAGGACCGCTACACGTTCGATTGGCTCGACCGCATCCTGGACAAGCTCGCCGCAAACGGGGTCTATGCCTGCATCGCCACATCTACAGCGGCACAACCTGCCTGGATGTCACAACGTTTCCCTGACGTCTTGCGGACGGACATCAACGGCGTCAAGCACAAGCAGGGCGGGCGCACCAACTTTTGCCCGAACAGCCCCAATTATCGCCGCTATTCGCGGAAACTGGCGTTGCGCCTCGCCGAGCGCTACAAGGACCATCCCGCGCTCGTGGCCTGGCATGTGGCCAACGAATATGGGAGCCACTGCTACTGCGACCTGTGTGCGGAGGCCTTTCGCGAGTGGCTCAAGGAACGTTACGGCACTCTCGACGCGGTCAATGCTGCCTGGAATACAGCTTTCTGGAGCCACGGACTGACGGCCTGGAAAGAGATCGAGACGCCCACCACCCACGGCGAGCGCAACAACATGCCGATGTTGCTCGACTATGATCGTTTCCAGAACGATGCCATCCTGGCATGCTACCGCAACGAGTACGCCACGCTCAAGTCCGTGACCCCGGATATGTACGTGACCACCAATCTGATGGGCCACTTTAAGCCACTTAACTACCATGCGTGGGCGCCCTATCTCGACGTAGTCTCCTGGGACAGCTACCCATTCCCCGATGAGGCAGCCAGCAGCGTGGCCTTTAAGCATGAACTGATGCGCGGCCTGCGGGATGGGCAGCCGTTTATGCTGATGGAGCAGACGCCCAGCCAGGTGAACTGGATGCCGCGCAACCAGCTGCGCCGCCCAGGGGTGATGCGCCTGTGGAGTTACCAGGCCGTGGCACATGGCGCTGACACGGTGATGTTTTTCCAGTTCCGGCGGGCGCGGGGTGGCCCTGAAAAGATGCACGGCGCGATTGTCGATCACGCCGGGCACGAGCATACTCGGGTGTTCGGTGAGGTGCAGACCCTGGGTGCTGAGTTCGAGGCATTGGGGGACACGCTGCTGGACGCGCGGCAGGATGCCCGGGTAGGGCTCTTGTTTGACTGGGAGAACTGGTGGGCGATCGATTACTCTGTGGGACCCACCCGGGATCTGGACTATGTAGCAACCTGCAAAAAGCACTATGCAGCGCTCTGGGATGCCAACATTCCGGTGGATGTGGTGCGCCC
>CAZMAI010000143.1:0-6524 GCA_964564195.1 uncultured Anaerolineales bacterium
GCACCACGAGCGCGCAGGTGGCACGCGCCACGCTGGAGTCGATCGGCTACCAGATTCGCGATGTGTTCGAGATCATGCAGCGCGAGGCCGGGGTGCCTCTGCAGGTATTGATGGCCGATGGCGGGCCCACGCGCAACCGCGCGCTGATGCAGTTCCAGGCCGATATTCTGGGGGTGCCGGTGCTGGCCAGCCGCGTGAGCGACGTCTCCGCGCTGGGGGCCGCGTATCTGGCCGGGCTGACGGTGGGGGTCTGGGCTTCGCGCGACGAACTGGCGGCGCTGGAGCGTCCGCACGACCGTTACGAGCCGGTAATGCCCGAGAGCCAGCGCGCCGCGCTCTATCATGGCTGGCAAGAGGCGGTGGGCCGCACGCTGTGGACTCCGGAGGACTGAGTTCTCCACTGGATCGAGGGCTGCACTGGACCGCGGGCGTCCCGCACGCATCCGGAGCGGCCTGGCCGTCTTGTGGACCGCGGGCTTATAGCCCGCTCCGGAGGCCTGGGTGCGAGGTGCCCATTGCCGTCGGCGGGCGTGGCGCCAGGCGCCGGACGCGGAGTGCAACTCCGCGCCCCAGATGAGGTTGCTGCACGGCCGGCTCCGCTGGACCGCGGGTCTCCAGACCCGCGATTCCGGTTGCAGACACGTGCGAATACACTTCGCCCTCGGCGGTTGGTGGTGCCGACTGCGTGCACATGCCGCGCGCTTCTCGGAAATTCGTGTCGTGCCTGCACCGGTCTCTGACGCGGAGTACAACTCCGCGCCCCAGTTCACGCGCCCAGACCGCCGGCTCAGGATGCGGGCTAGCCCTTGCGCAGCAGGGGTCGCCCGCGGTCCGGCGAGGAGATCTACCGTGCCCATCAGTTGCTTTACCGACAAACAGCACCAGCCGTCCGATGGCGAGGTCCGTGCGGCCATTGGGCCGTTATTGCCCCTGTGGGACGCCCTGGTGGCCCACATCAGGGATGCGTACCTCTGCGACGAGGACCTCAAATTCCTGTATGGCAAGTCCTACGGCTGGGGGCTGCGGTTCCGCGGCAGGGGGCAGCTCCTGACCAACCTCTACCCTGCTGAAGGCGGATTCACCGTACAGATCAACCTGAGCCCGGAGGGCGTGGAGCAGGCGCGGGGCCTCGCGGCCGGTCCCGGCGTACCCCTGGCCATCGAGCGGGCGACGCCCTACCCCGAGGGGCGCTGGCTGTTCATTCCCGTGGTCTCCGAGAACGACCTGCGAGACATAGAGTCACTGCTGGCGCTTCGTGCGCAGGAGAAACGGATCCCCCGGCGAGGCGCGGGCTGACCGGCCAGTGCAGCTACGCGTTCCCTGAGCGGAACTGCGTCCGGTACAGGGTCGCGTACAGGCCGTCCTGCGCCAGCAGTTCGGCGTGGTTCCCCCGCTCCACGATCTGCCCCCGGTCCAGCACCAGGATCTGGTCCGCCGCCAGGATCGTGCTCAGGCGGTGGGCGATCACGATGCTGGTGCGTCCGGCCATCACCCGGCTCAGCGCGTCCTGGATCAGCGCCTCGGACTCGCTATCCAGGCTGCTGGTGGCCTCATCCAGCACCAGAATGCGCGGATCCTTTAGGATCACCCGCGCCAGCGCCAGGCGTTGTTTTTCGCCGCCGCTCAGCCGGTAGCCGCGCTCGCCCACGACCGTGTCATAGCCGTCCGGCAGCGAGGCGATAAACTCGTGGATGTTGGCCACCCGGCTGGCCGCCTCCAGTTCCTCCTGCGTCGCATCGAGCCGGGCGTACTGCAGGTTGGTGCGGATCGTATCGTGAAACAGGTAGGTCTCCTGAGTCACCATCCCGATGGCATCCGAGAGGGAGGCCAGCGTCAGGTCGCGCAGGTCGTGGCCATCGATGCGGATGGTGCCCTCGGTGGGGTCGTACAGTCGGGGGATCAGGTAGGTGAGGGTGGTCTTGCCGGCGCCGCTGGGGCCCACCAGCGCCACCAGTTGGCCCGGCTCGGCCGTAAAGCTCACGCCGTCCAGTGCGATGCTGCGCGCCTGGCTGCGGGGCCCGCGCGTGTCAGCCGGCGCTCCGTTCTCAACCGTAACAGTCTCCGTGGCCGGACCGGGCTCGACCGGCGCGTCAGTGCGCTCCGGACGCGTGCCCGAAAGCACGGTGGTGACGTTGTCCATACTGCCATAGCGGTGCACGTCGCTGAGGAGCGGCGCGTCACCGGCATCGTAGCGAAAGGTCACATCCTCAAAGCGAATCTCCCCGCGTACACTGGCCAGAGCAGTCGCGGCGGGGGCCTCGGGGATGTCCACGGGCAGGTCGATGATCTCGAACACCCGCTCAAAGCTGACCATCGAGGTCGCAAAGGACACCGGCGCGTGTGACAGGCTGTTGAGCGCGCTGTACAGGCTGCCCAGGTAGGCGCCCAGGGCCACGATGGTGCCCACGGAAAAGTCGCCCTCGATGACGAAATACCCGCCGATGCCGTACACCAGCGCGGTACCGACGGCGCTGATCAGGCCGGTGATCGCGCCAAAGACCGACCCGGTAAAGGCGCGCTGGACGCCCAGGTCGCGCACGTCTGCTGCACGCTGCCCAAAGCGATCCACCTCCACCTGTTGCCGCCCAAAGAGCTTGACCAGGAGCGCCCCGCCGATGTTGAGCGTCTCGTTCATCATGGCGTTCATTTGGGCGGTGGCCTCCATCTGCCGGCGCGCCATGTCGCGCAGGCGATGGCTGAGGGCCCTGGCTACCAGCGCAAAGAGGGGCAGGATCACCGCCGCGATGAGCGTCAGCCGCCATTCCAGCGAGAGCATCACGCCAGCCACCGAGACTGCCCGCACCAGGTCGGTGATGATGCCCACCGTGGTGCTGCTGATGGCATCCTGCGCGCCGCGCACGTCGTTGTTGAGCCGGCTCATCAACTCGCCCACGCGCGTATGCGTGAAAAAACGCAACGACATGCGCTGCAGCCGCTCGTACAGCGCTACCCGAAGGTCATAGATCACACCTTCTCCCACCCGGGCGCTGACGCGCCGCTGAAACACGCTCAGCCCGCCGTTCAGGGCCGGCAGGAGCAGCATGGCGCCCGCCAGCAGCCCCAGCCGCTGCAGGTCGCCGGAGGGGATTGTGCGGTCGATCAGGTCGCGCATGATCAGCGGCGACAAGAGGCCGAGGCCGGTGTGTGCCAGAATCAGGGCCAGCATGGCGACCATGAGCCACCGGTAGGGCTTGGCGTAGCGCAGCACCCGCATAAGCAGGGGCCAGGTGATCCTGGGGGTCTCATCGGGGGCATTGATCAGCCCCCGCATTCCGCGAAATCCCATTTCGTTCTCCTTTGGTGTCTACTGCCGTTGATTATGCAGCCAATGGCGGATCTGTCCATCGGGCCTGCCGTACATGGCGGTGTGGGCCGTGGTCCGGGCGGGCGCGACCTTGCCGACGGTGGGTCTCACATGCTAGACTGTATTGTCTGCGAATCGATCCTCTCCAGCAGACTCGCGGCATAAGCTCGGATCGGAGTAACCTGCCATGACCGGTGAAACCCTGAACAGCCAGCCTGACCCGCACGAGGCACAGCCACATAGCGATCCCGAGGAGGTGTTGCGCCAGTGGCGCGCCTCGGTCCTCAACGGCCTGTTGACCTTTGTGGCGCTCGCGTCCCTGCCGGCGTTGATCATGGCTGTGATGAACGCTGTCGAGAACGACAGAATGGGGGCGCTCATCTATGTGCTCATTCTGTGCGAGGCGGCGTTGATCGTCCTGGCCGTGGGTCGCCGGCTGCCTTCCGCACTGCGTATCTGGACGGTGGTGGGCATCGGGTACCTGGCGGCGACGGCCAACATCACGCAGGGCGGCCTGAATGGCTCTCCGCCACTCTACCTGCTGGCCCTTCCCGTGCTGACCCTCGTTCTGGCGGGCCGCCGCGCCGGCCTGGCCACCGCCGTCCTGAGCGCTGTGATCGCCACAACGGCCACGGTGCTGTACGCACGGGGCATGTTGGCCGAGCTTCCCGCGACGCGGAGCCCCTGGGTGGGCTATTCGACGACGATCATGTTCCTGCTGATCGTCATGGCGATGCTGACCATGCTCTACCGGCTGCAGGAGCGCCTGGTGCGCGATGAGCGTGCTGTGCAGATCGAGTTGCGCCAAGTGCAGGCTGCGCTCGAAGAGCAGAATGTGACCCTCGAGCAGCGTGTGGCCGAGCGGACCGCCGAATTGGAGCGCAGCACCGTGATTCAGCGGGCCCTCTACGAGATCACCGACGCCGCCAGCGCCGCGCGGGATCTGGACGAGTTCTACCGGCGCATGCATCCTGTCGTCGCCGGACTGATGTACGCGCGCAACCTGCTGATCGCGCTGTACGATTCGGCCAGCGGGACGGTCACGATACCCTACTTCGCCGATGAGCAGGACGAGGTCCCTCCGGCCGGTCCCCTCGATGAAATCGGCGGCGAGTTGGGCCAGGTGTTGCGCCAGGTGCTGCGCGCCGGCCAGCCCGTGATGCACCGTCTTGAGCCACAACCGGGCGAGGTGAGCGATGGCGCCGTCGCGGATCGCATCGCCGCACCACTGATCTCCAGCGGGCAACTGCTGGGCGCCGTGTTGCTGCACAGCCACGATCCGCAGCGTCACTACACCGCCGAAGATGACGCCATCCTGGCGTATGTGGCACAACATATCGCCACGGCGTTGGAACGGGTGCGGGCGCTGGAGGCAGAGCGGGCCCGCAGCAACGAGCTCGCCATGCTCAGCAGTGTCGGCGAGGCCATGAGCCGCACGCTGGACGTGGACAGCGTCGCCCGCATCGTCGGTGACCGCCTGCTGGAGATCTTTCACTCCGACTCGGTGCTGGTGATGCTGCTGGACCGGCAGACGAACCTGATCCATGTGCCCTATGCCTATGATGTGACCGATGGCGGGTACATCGATCTGTCTGAGCCTTTTCCCCTGGGCAAAGGGTTGTCATCGCGGGTGATCGAGTCGGGGCAGCCGCAGCTCTTTGGGACCCTTCAAGAGGCGATCGACGCCGGCGCGCACTTTTTGACGCCCACCGGCGAGGGCACGCCTGACGTGGCCACCCAGTCCTGGCTGGGCGTCCCCATCCGCGCCGGAGGGCAGGTGCTGGGTCTGGTGGCACTGGCGGACACCCGTTCCTACGCCTTTGGTGAGAACCACGTGCGCCTGTTGAGCACCCTCAGCGCCAGCATCGGCGCCGCGCTGGAGAACGCGCGGCTGTACGAGGCCGAGCGGCAGCGCAGCAGCGAACTGGCGATCCTGAGCAGCGTGGGCGAGGCCATGAGCCGTACACTGGATGTGGATACGGTCAGCCGCATCGTGGGGGACCGGGTGCGCGATATATTCAGTGCCGATTCGGTGCTCATCAATCTGCTGGACGAGCGCACCAACCTGATCCATGTCGCCTACGAATACGACAGCCAGGCGGACTCGGAAGCGGCAAAGATCGAGCCCTTCCCCCTCGGTACGGGCCTCTCGTCACGGGTTATCATCGAGCGTAAGGCGCTGGTGTTCAACACCCTAGAGGAGGCGACCGCCGCGGGCGCGTACTTCCCTCGCCAGCAGCCAGGCACAGACTTGGGCGACTCGGCCGCTCAGTCGTGGCTTGGCGTGCCGATCATCGTCAACGAGCAGGTACTTGGTGTGGTGGCGCTGGCCGACTTGAGGCCCAACGCCTTTGGCGAGAACAGCGTGCGCCTGCTCAGCACGCTCAGCGCGAATATCGGCGTGGCGATCGAAAATGCACGCCTCTATGAGGCCGAGCAGCAGCGCAGCAACGAACTGGCGATCCTGAGCAGCGTGGGCGAAGCCATGACCCGCACGTTGGACGTCCGTTCCGTCTCCCGCATCGTGGGGGACCGCGTGCGCGACATCTTTGACGCCGCCTCGGTGCTGGTGATGCTGCTGGATGCCCGCACGAACATGATCCATGTGGTGTACGAGTATGACAAGAGCGAGGGCGGCTACGTGGAGATGGTAGAGCCCTTCCCGTTGGGCAAGGGCCTGTCGTCGCGAGTCATCCTGGAGCGGCGGCCGCTGCTGATGAACACGCTGGACGAAGAGCTCGCCGCCGGAGCCTACTTTCCGCCCGAACTGCTGGAGGGCTCCGAGTCGCCGCTGGGGCAGTCCTGGGTGGGGGTCCCGATCATCTCGCACGACGAGGTGCTGGGACTGGTGGCGCTGGCGGATACGCGTCCGCACGCCTTTAACGAGAACCACCTGCGCCTGCTGAACACCCTGAGCGCCAATATCGGCGTGGCGATCGAGAACGCGCGGCTGTACGAGGCCGAGCGCCAGCGCGCCGCGGAGCTGGCCACGGTCAACAGCGTTGCCTCGGCGGTATCCGGAGAGCTGGACCTGGACGCCCTGATCGCTATGGTGGGCGAGCAGGCCCGCGCGCTCTTTGACGCCGATATCGCCTATGTGGCGTTGCTGGACGAGGCTGGGGAGCAGATCGAGTTCCGCTACACCCACGGCGAGGATCTCACCCCCATCCGCTACGGCGAGGGCCTCACCAGCCAGGTGATCGATGCCAATGCGCCCGTC
>CAZMAI010000144.1:0-6523 GCA_964564195.1 uncultured Anaerolineales bacterium
ACCATGTGGGCTCGTTCATCGAGACGCGTCAGGAGGTCGATGACCTCTGGGCGCAGGTGGACCGCAGCAAGGTGTTCCAGGGACCCGATATCGGCCACCTGGCCTGGGCAGGGGTGGACACGCTCCAGTTCGTCAAGGACTATGCCACGGACATCAAGGCGCTGCACATCAAGGACATCGATCGCGCCGTAATGGACAAGGGGATCGCCGAGGCCTGGCACTATATGGTGTTCAACAACAGCGGCATCTTTGCCGAGCTGGGTGAGGGCTTTGTGCCCTATCCCGAGATCTTTCAGGCGCTGGATGCCGCCGGGTTCAACGGCTGGCTGATCGTCGAGACAGACAAGACGACCAAGGAGTCTCCGCTGGTGAGCGCGACCATCTCGCGCGAGTACTTACAGAGCCTGGGGATCTAGGGCTACCGGACCACGGACGATGGACCATGGACGATGGACCGCGGCGCCCGATGGGCCGCGGGCTTACAGCTCGCTCCACTTGGCCGGCGGACGCCGGGCTGAGTACAGCCTTGGTCCGCCGGGGGCCGCGCCGGTCGCGCTGTCGTTGCGGCGGGTGAGGGCACCCGTCGCCCACGTCAGCGGGTCTCCAGACTCGCGTGAAGTGAGGTACGTGGGTCAGCCTCTGGCTGACCCTCCAGACGCATCGTCTTCACAGACTTCTCCCCTCCGGCCGGGGGTGGCCGGAGGGGAGAGAATACAGAGTATACTGTTCAGTTTGATCAGGGTCGCGCTACTTCCACAGATCTCTGACGTCCCGGCGCAGCAGCATCGCTGCGCGGACTGCCTCGCCAATCTCGCCGCTGGCCTGGCCCGCGCCGGTGACGATGTTGTCCGTGCCCTCGTCCAACACAGTGTCTCTGCCGCCTCCCACCACGGTGTTGCTGCTGGTGTTGGCTCCCAGCCAGATCCCCGCGGCGCCATCAAAGCCCTGGACGTTGTTGCCCTTCAGCAGGGCGCCGCTGTCGGCGTCGCCCTCAGCGCCCAGGCCGATGGCGGCCGCACCGGTGCCCGTGAGGATGTTGTTCGTCACCACGGCCCCCAGCGTGCCGTTGAGCATGATCGGGCCAAAGTACCCGCTCTCACTGCCCTCAATCCTGTTCTGGGAGATCACGAACTGTGACTTGACGGCGTCCTCCCAAACCTCGATCCCGGCCCAACCACCGCCCGCCATCTGTTGCACGCGGTTATGCTCCAGCAGGTAGCTATTGGGGGCCGCGGAGCAGATGCCCAGCGGTGGCCAGCAGGCCAGGATCGCAGCGAGCGAACTGTTGTAGGCATCGACATCGTGGATATGGACCACGCCCCCGCTGAGGGCCTGCAGCCGATAGACCACTGCCGTGTCACGGGCCACGACGTTGCTGATGTCGATGCGCGTGCCCACGTCTCCGAAGCCGAACACGCCGGCCATGCCGATATCCGACATGGTCACGCGGTCCTGCGGCCGGCTTCCTCCGATCGTATACGAACCACCCGGCCACGCAGTGATAGCATTCCCCAGCGTGACGTGCTCGAAATCGACACCGGACACAGTCATGTCGCCCCAGACCCGCAGAAAGGCAAGCGCAAACATCAGGTTTGTGCCGTTGGGGTGCCCGGCAGTGGTGTCACCTACGATCCGCAGGTCGGCAAAGCGGGCATTTACGCGTGCAGCCGTGTCGCGCAGGCCCGTATAGAGCTGGATGGCTTCGATGTCGGTCATGCCATACCAGGCATCTGGCTCAGACAGCCCCACCGGGGATAGGGTCATGCCCTGGACGTGGAGCTCACTCTCGGCGCCAGGATCATACTTGACCATCAGCAGTCCGCCCACGCTCCAGGGTCCGTACATGTCCTCGGGCAGATTCACCCGCGGGAAGGGCGTTACGCCGTTGCGCAGCACCGTCACATCCTTGCCCGCGCCGCGCACCGTGCCGTTCCAGTTCTCGACGAGCACCGGCTGCGAGATCAGGTAGGTGCCCGCCTGCAACTCGACCGTGTTGCCCGGCCCCGCGGCCTGCGCCAGCGCAAAGGTCGCCATGATGTTCGCCCAGTCGTCGCCACCCGTGGGGGCGGCTACCGTGAATACGTCGCCTTGCGCCAGCGAAGCGCCTGGGAGCAGCATCGCCAGCACCAATAGTACCGTCAGAACCCATTGCGTCTTTATCGCACTGACTCCTTTGTGAATCGTGGCACACCAGGTCACAGTCGGCGGTCAATCTTCATAGGCATCTCCT
This sequence comes from uncultured Anaerolineales bacterium, assembly GCA_964564195.1. Taxonomy (GTDB): domain Bacteria; phylum Chloroflexota; class Anaerolineae; order UBA1429; family UBA1429; genus JAAYED01. Next base: position 2,231 of record CAZMAI010000144.1, read on the forward strand.
TCCGTACTGCCCTCCTGCGGCCAGGCCGCGATAGCGTCTGTTCTGCGCCGCAGGTAAGCCAGCAGTTCATCCAGATCGGCCAGGGTGATGTGCTCGCCAGTGGCAACCGCATCTAGTGTCGCGCGCCAGATGGGACCGGCCTCGCCGTCGACCAGACGCAGCCGCAGCATGTAGGCGACATAGCGTTCTGCATCGTGCCAAAGCATCACGGCGCCTCCGCTGACCCTCTTTCCGCCCCCATCATGACGGAGCATCCTCAACGCAGCCTCACGCCAGCCTCACGGGGCAGCAAAAGGGCATTGACTCGGCTACCTTTGCCAACCATAATGTGACTGTGACGACCATCGGCCGCGGCCACCGGCGCACCACGGAGGACCGCGACGCCTGGCTGAGCGGCACCAGGGGCACGCATTGCACGAGGTCATCCGCCATGGAGCACCTGAACCTGTCGCTTTTTGGTCCCTTCCGCGTCGCGGTTGGGGACAGAGCGGTGACCGACTTTCACTCGGACAAGGTGCGCGCGCTGCTGGCGTACCTGGCGTTGGAACCCGACCGGCCGCACCGCCGCGAGTCGCTGGCCGGCCTGCTCTGGCCCGACTATCCCGAGCTCAGCGCGCGCCAGAGCCTCAGCCAGGCGCTGTACGACCTGCGCGCACAGATCGGCGAGGTGCGCGCCCCGATTGAAGCTGCCGCCGGGGACGCTGTCCGAATACCACTGCTGACCATCACCCGCTCCGTCGTCCAGCTCAACAGTGCCGCCTGCGCCAGCGATGTGGCGACGTTCGAGGCGCTGCTGGAGGCCTGCCTTGGTCACGGCCATCCTACCGGCGAAGGTTGCGCGGCGTGCACCGATTGACTGCTGCAGGCCCTCGCCCTGTATACCGGTGAGTTACTGGACGGGTTCACGGTGCGCGACAGCCCCGAGTTTGACGAGTGGCTGGCGCAGGCGCGCGAACGCACCCACCGCAGCGCTGTGACCGTGGCCGCGCATCTGGCACTGGCTGCCACCGCAGACGCCCCAGGTGAGGAATCTTTGCGCGGAGAGGCGGCGATCTCCGCCGCGCGCCGCTGGGTGGAACTGGACCCGCTGGATGAGGAGGCACACCGCTGCCTGATGGGGTTGCTGGCGCGCGCCAGTCGCCGGGCGGCAGCGTTCGCCCAGTACGAGGCCTGCCGGCAGCTCCTGGCGAGGGAGCTGGGCGTTGAGCCGGAGCCGGCGACGCGGATGCTCTTGGAACGGCTGCGCGGTGCTGGCCCGTCAGGCGCTTCCGGCGCGGCACCGGATCCCGCCACGCGGGTGGAGGCGCCGCAACCACCGCACAACCTGCCGTACCCCGTGACGTCTTTTATCGGGCGCGAGCGCGAGCTGGCCAACCTGAGCAGGCTGCTGGGCACCGCCGGCGTGCGATTGGTGACCCTGGTGGGCGCCGGTGGGATGGGCAAGACCCGTCTGGCGCTGGAGGTGGCGCGGGCCATCCTGCCCCGCTACGCGGGCGGCGTGTGGCTTGTCGATTTGGCGGCGCTCCCCCCGGAATCCGTGCCGGAGGGCGATGCGACGGATGGCTTGCCGGTGGCGCGGGCCGTTGCGGGCGCTCTGGGCGTGCTCGAGTCGGCTCCCGACGCCGGGCGCGGGACGCTCGCCGAGACCGTGGCCGGCGCGCTGCGCGGGCGCGAGGTGCTGCTTTTGCTCGATAATTGCGAGCATGTGCCGCGCGGTGTGGCATCCCTGGTCACGGTGCTCCTGGACCGCTGCCCGGAGCTTACCGTGCTGGCGACCAGCCGCGAGCCGCTGCACCTGCCGAGCGAAGTGCTCTATGATCTGGCGCCGCTAATGGTTCCGGCGCTCGCGGCCGCAGGCGCTCCGGACAAGGCTCCCGCCACACCGGAGCAGGCGCTCGAGTACAGCGCGGTGAGGCTGCTGGTCGAGCGCGCCGCAGCGATCCAACGTGGCTATGAGCTCACCGGCGCCGATCTCGGGCCGGCGCTGGAGGTCTGTCGCGTGCTGGACGGGATGCCGTTGGCCATTGAGCTGGCGGCGGCGCAACTGCACGCCCTCTCGCTGGCCGAACTGGCGCAGGCGCTGGGTGCCTGGCGGCAGGTGGATTCGGAAACCGCGGCTATGGCCAGATCGGGCGAGCCCTGGCGGCTGGTCGGCGACGGCAACCGCGGAGCACTGCCCCGCCAGCAGACGCTACGCAACACGATCGCCTGGAGCTACGAACTGCTGGAGAGGCGCGAGCGCCTGCTGTTCGACCGGTTGTCGGTCTTTGCGGGAAGCTTTGGTCTCGACGGTGCCGAGTCTGTCGCGGGCTGCGACGGGTTGGCCCCCCGGGAGGTCGGCAGGCTGCTGGCCGAGCTGGTGGATCGCTCACTGGTGGTGCGGCTGGCACACCCGGGCGCGCCCCGCTACAGGCTGCTGGAGACGCTGCGGGCATTCGCGCAGGAGCGCCTGGACGAGCGGTGCGAGACGGCTCTAGCGATACGCCGGCACACCGCGCACTACATGGGCCTGGTCGAATACGTCGAGCCGGCGGTGCTCGCCCAGGGGCGCGAGGCACTGGACGCCTATCGACTGCTCGACGCCGAGGCCGACAACCTGGCCGCGGCAGTCCGAAGGGCGCTGGCCGACGGACGCAACGAGGACGCGTTGCGCATCGGTGGCGCTGCACAGCTCTGGGCGCTTCAGCGCCCCTGGTTTGCCCAATATGGTGAGTGGATGCGTACCGCGCTGGAGAGCAGGGCCACGACAGCCCCGCTGTACCGGGCCAAGGGCTGGGACACTCTCGCCTGCTGGGCGGCCAATTGGGGCATGATTGACGCGATGGAGCATGCGGCCCTGGAGACACTGGCCTGCGCGCGGGCGGCGGGGGACCTGCGCTGGAAGGGCCACGGGCTGTTCCGCCTGGGATTTGCGCTGCGAGCGCAGGGCCGGGAGGGCGAGGCACTTGAGGCCCTGCGCGAGGCAGCGGAGATCGGCCGCCAGACCGGCGACGGCAATATGGAGATTTGCTGCCGGCTCGCGCTGGCGGACGCGGCCGCGCCCGCCCGGGCGTGCGCAGAGCTCGAGCCTCTGGTGAGCGTCTCTCCCGTCGCCTGCCGGCCGTACGCGCTGCAGTTCCTGGCGGGTGCCGCGATGTCGCTGGGAGATCTACCCGCCGTGGAGGCCGCCGTGCGGGAGAGCCGGGCGGGCTGGGATGCCCAGGGCAACCGGGCCATGGTCGCGGCACTCTCCTCGTGGCTCGCGGAGTTGTTGGCCCTGAGAGGCGCGTATAGTGAGGCCATGGCGCTGCACGAGCGGGCGCTCGACGAGATCGTCAGGTTTCGGGGCGCCTGGTTCCGTCCCGATTATATGCGGCGGCTGGCCCGCCTCGTCTGGCAGCAGGGGGATATCGCCAGGGCATCGGAGCTGCTGCGCGAGGCTCTGGAGAGCGCCGAGACGCAGGGCCACGCCGACCAGGCGATGCTGGCAAAGCTCGATCTGGCAGTGCTGGCGGCCGAGAGCGGCCAACCGGATGCGGCACGGGCACTGCTGGCCGAGGGCGGCGCCGCGGAAACGCCGCCCGGCGAGGGAACTGACCCGGTACTTGCCGCGCGGGGACGCGTCGCGTTCCTCACGGGCGATCACGCCGCGGCTATCGGCGATTACGGTGAGATGTTGGCGCGCGCTCGTTCGGCCGAGTCGCGTCCCGATGTCGCGCAGGCCAGCGAGCACCTGGCCTGGGCGCTGGCTGCGGCGGGAGAGCCGGACGAGGCGGCCGCGCTGCTCGCCGAGGCCGAAGCCGAGCGTGCGGCGATGGGCATGGTGCTCTACCCGGTGGATGTGCCACACCGCGAGCGGGCGCTGGCGCTAGTGGCAGGGAGAGCACCGTAGGGGGTGCGGAGCGGTGTGGCATTTGCGTTCCGTTGGGGCGCGGCGGTTCGGAATCCGGCTCCAGACCCGCGGGTATTGGTTCGAGGCAAGCCGCGGCTAACGTAGCGAGGGTCAGTCGGAGACTGACCGTCCGGGCGCGGCGGCTCGTAATCCGCAGCTCGGGACGCTGCCGCTCAGAATCGGGGCTCCAGACCGGCTTGTGTAGCCAGCAGGCGCCGCTGTCCGCCAGCGGAGATACCTGGCAGAAGTCGCCGTGGTCCGCGGCCCAGGTGGTGGTCACCGTACACTGACGACAAGCGAACAGGGGCAAGGCCCGTGAGGACCTTACCCCTGTGGCATATCTGCGCTGTGAGTCAGCGCCCAGACCCTGCTACTTGATCAGGTGACGCAGGTAGCCCAGCGAGAATGCCGTGCCGATATCC
>CAZMAI010000145.1:0-6470 GCA_964564195.1 uncultured Anaerolineales bacterium
CAATTTCGTAAACTCGGACATGAATCCGGATGATGTGCGCTCCATGTGCTGCCGTCTGCGACTCGACAATCGTGAGCTGCGCAAGCGCGGTGGAGGATTGTTCGGCTCGAATCCATTGACCGGCAGCGTCGGCGTGGTAACGCTCAACTTGGCACGCATCGGCTATGTGGCCAACGACGAAGAGGAATTCCTGCAGCGGGTGGCCCATTTGATGGATATCGCCCGGGACGCTTTGAGCATCCGCCGCCGTGTGATCGAGCATTTCACCGAGGCGGGTCTGTACCCCTATTCGCAATACTATCTGAACGCGATCAAAGGGCAGTTTGGCGAGTATTGGGCCAATCACTTTAACACCATCGGTCTCAATGGTATGAATGAGGCCTGCCTGAACTTTATGGGTGTCGATCTGACCGATGAAGGAGCGCGCGAGTTCGCCCTGCGGGTGATGAACTTTATGCGCGATCGGCTGCAAGCGTACCAGGACGAGTCGGGGCAGCTCTATAATCTGGAGGCGACGCCTGCGGAGGGCACGAGTTACCGGTTCGCGATGTTGGATCGCGATCTGTATCCCAACATCATTACCGCTGGCACCGATGGCCCGGTCGGTGAGCCATACTATACCAACTCCAGCCAGCTGCCTGTGAACGCGACTGATGACCTCTTCCAGTCGCTCGACTGGCAGGATGAATTGCAGACCCGTTATACCGGCGGAACCGTCGTACACGTATTTCTCGGTGAGCGGGTGAACAGCATTGAAGCCACCAAGAGCCTTGTGCGGCGCGTGGCCTCGAACTATGAGCTCCCGTACTTTACGCTAACGCCCACCTTTTCGGTGTGCCCCACGCACGGTTACCTGGCGGGGGAGCATTTCGAGTGCCCCAAATGTGCTGACCACCAGCCCTGTGAGGTTTATTCACGGGTGGTGGGTTACCTGCGTCCGGTGAGCCAGTGGAACAAGGGCAAGCGGAGCGAGTATGCCGAGCGCACAATGTTTTCTGTCACTGAGGGCGAGCGGGCAAACGTCACAGGGTCATGAAGATCGCTGGCGTGCAGCGGGTTACCCTGATCGACTATCCGGATCGCGTCGCTGCCACGGTCTTTATCGCGGGCTGCAATCTCAATTGCGGATTCTGCCATAATCGATGGATGATTTCTGAGCGGGACGTGACTGAGGTCATGTCCCCTCAGTCTTTTCTCGATTGGCTGGCGACTCGCCTGGGAAAACTGGATGGTGTCTGTATCACCGGTGGAGAGCCCCTGATGGCCACGGATCTCCCCGATCTCATTGCAGCGATCAGAGGGCTGGGATTCCTGGTAAAGCTAGACACCAACGGCTTTTTCCCGCAACGGCTGAGCGCGCTGCTGGAAGCGAGACAGCTGGATTATGTGGCGATGGATGTCAAGGCGCCGCTGGATGAGCGGTACAACCTCGCTGCGGGTATCGCGGTCCATCTTGCCAGGTTGCGTGCGAGCATGACTCTCGTGCGGCGTAGCGACACACCCTGGGAGTTCCGAACCACTGTGCACCCCATGCTGGATGAGCAGGCCCTGCTAGACATCGGGCGGGCACTAGAGCCTCAGGACACCTGGATCTTGCAGCCGTATATCGCGGCTGATACCGTGTTGGAGTCGGTTCGGGCACAAAGGTTCCTCACGGTTGCGCAGCTCGAAGAATTCTTGCCCCGTCTGCGAGAACTGGTGCCTGGTGTGAGTATACGCGGAGACTGACCCGGGAGGCTCAGTGCGCAAATCCTGTCTGGTAGGGCTCATTCTACTGGCCGTACTGCTCGTGGCCGCATCGGTGGCGCTGCAGCGCTGCTACCTGGATGGGGGGCAGACGGGCGCTGATGCCACGTTAGGTGCGCTCTCCGATTCTGCAGACCCTCAGGCACTGGCCGCCGCGTCGGCGCGAGCGACAGTTGAGGTCGCTGCTGCCACTCTCCAGGGGCGAGGCGACGCAGCCCCTGATGGTCTTGCTCTGGTTTCGCTCCGTCCACTGGTGACGGATCCTGTGGTCATACATGGTCTCGCCGCTTCTGAAGGGACCCTGTATGCTGTCGGTTGCGATGTCTCAGGACAATGCGGGCTGGTCTATGTGGTAGATGCGAGCACGCTGGATCTGAGAACCAGCGCGGTTGTGCCAATGGATGGAAACCAGACACCCGGCGGTATTCTGGTGTCTGGTGATGCGGTGTGGGTCTGGTCTGTACCTGGAGAGACAGAGGAAACGCACGTCGTCATCCTCGATGGGCAGACACTGATGGAGCGCGAGCGCCTTGTGCTCGAGGGGGCAGCCGCCGCACTGGCGGTTACACCGGACGCAATCTACGGCGCCGGCCGCACAGGCGAGTGGCTCTATCGCTGGGATGCAGATGGCAAACGGATGTCGCGCCGCGCAAACACCACCGGTGCGGTCTATTCGGATTGCGAGATGCTGGCCGGCAGCCTTGTCTGTGCGGGCCTGCTCGATGATGGATCAGGCATCCTCGATGTCCTGGATGCCGCGCACCTTAGCCTGCTGGCTCGTCACGAATCGGACACGCGCACCGAGGGCGGGGAGCCTGTTCTGGCTGGTGCGTGGGCCTACCTACCCGGCCATCTGCATTTTGTCACGGCTGGCGGCGACGTACCCGTCGTCTGGACCTATGCGCTGGATGCCATCTCGCTGGAGGCGTTCATTCCGTCAGTGTCTCGCTGACGCGAGCCCGTACGCGTTGCTGTTATTCAGGCCCGACTGAGATCGCGCGGCCCGATCCAGACCCCTGTGGGCAGGTCCTCTACAAATTCGTCGGCTGCAACGCCAGGTTCTATCCTTGGCCATTCCCCCCGAATGCGCACCTGCGTCTCGTCCCACGGTTGGATGCCGCTGACGGCGTCGGCGGCCTGGCAGTTGCAGGCACCGACGGCACAGGCCGAGTTGACCGCCTCCACAGGAGACTGGCCGCGCAGAATCGCCAGCAGGAACGCCGCTACAGTGGCATCGCCGGCGCCGGTGGTGCCGACAACCTGTACGCGGAAGGCAGGGCTCCAGAGTTCGCGATGCTCCCAAGTCTCCAGGTCTGCCGGCGCTCCCCGGCCGTTGCACGATCCAAGTGCTGCCGTGCGCAAATAGCTTCCGCGATGTCCCATTTTGATCAGCACGATGCTGGCGCCGAGGTTCAGCGTTGATTCAGCCAGGTCAACGACGTCTCTAACCGGCAACAGGTCGATCATCGAGCCGCCGCGGCTGGACGCGCTCAGTTCATCGAAACGAGCACGATTCAGGCAGTAGAGCAGTTCCTCGACACTGGGCGCAAAGATATCCACATGGGGCAAAGTTCTGGCCAGGATGGCGTGCCAATCGACCTGGCCGCCGGGACGGCTGGGATCAGGCATGGACATATCCAGAGACGTTGTCGCGCCATTGGCACGAGCCCGCTCCATGAGCTCAACCAGCGCGCTTCCGCCATCGGCATACATCTTGCTGAGGAGCGGCGGATAGCCCAGGTGAAAGATGCGCGTGCCGGCAAGGAGTGAGGCATCAACATCCTCGGGCCCAAACGAGCTGTTGGGTCCTGGGGAGGTGAGAAAGGTACGATCGATGCCAGGAGGGGCGAGTACAATGGTGTAGGATGACGGCTCGCCGCTTGCGATGCGCACATGCTCCACCAGGAGCTTGTCGCTGGCTCCCAGGATGCGCAGGGTGATCTCTCCGATGGGGTCATCACCAACCCGGCCGACCAGACGCACGGCAGCGCCAAGTCGATCGAGGGCCAGGCCTGTGTTGGAGACGGAGCCGCCGCCTGAGAGAACGGCGCCGCCGACTTCGGTGATGCGCCCTGGCGTCAGAAAGCTACCTGACTCCAGGGACTCGGCTTCGATCTGTGGGATAATGTCCAGACAGATGTGCCCGGCGGCTATGACATCCAGCATAGAGTGTGCTCCTGTCGTGACGCGAGTGGTAAGAGAAGGATAATTCGTGCCAGAGGTCTTGACAAGGGGGTCGGCCAGCCTTGCCTCTCAATTGGCGCAGGCCCAGGATTTTTGCATCCCGGTGCCCTTGTGCTAGACTAGCAGTGGATCCCTGCGATGTACGTGATATCTCTTTTGTACTGAGCCAACGCTTTGGTCCAGGGGGCCGTTCTCCATGAGCGGTTCGGGCTTTTGCCCAACAGCCGGGTGGCTCCCACTTTTGGGTCAAGGTTCATAGTACTTCTGAGGTACACGGCATTGTGGGGATTCCTCGCATTCCCCTGGTTCCTCTTTCGCCGCTTACTGGCTATCAGCCGCCATGGTCAGGATCACCGAGCGCGTACGGTCGATCAGTTCGTGACGCTGGCGGACGCCCTCTGGGTTGTGCGCGGCCAGCGCATGCACAAGCACATCGATCGTGGCCGCAATAGCCGTGATCGGTGGCAATGAGAACTCACCAGAGTAGGGGGCGATCAGGGCCACCTCTGCCGCCTGTGCGCAGGGGGAGAGCCGATCCGAAGCGATCGTCACCGTGTGTGTGCCGCGTTCTCGAGCCAACCGCAGAGTTGCCCCGACAAGGTCGCTACGCTCGTCGCCTGCGCTGATGCCAACAATCACATCCTGGGCGTCAACGTCGTGCAGTGCACTCGCCAATGACTGTGGATCCACAGGATATCGATCGGCGCGAAGCCCGATGGCGCGCAGGAGCTCACAGAGCAGTATCGCCAGCGGCGCAGACAGGCCCTGCCCGAGCACACAGATGGCTCTGGCGCTGGCCAATAGCTCTGCGGCCTGCTGGATTTGTCCTGGCGACAAGCTCCTGACCATGCGCCGGGCGTTACCAAGCTCGGCCGCCAGCAGTTCCAGGTCCGAATCCTGAGGGATGTCAGTCTCACCAGGGGCAACGATCAGCTCCTGCTTTACCAACTCGCGGACGGCCGTGACGAGCTCAGGATAGCCGCTGTAGCCCAGCCGCTGTGCAAAGCGGATCACCGTTGCTTCGTTAAGGTTGAGCCGCTGGGCCAGATCGGAAGCTGTCATAAAGGCAGCCTCGCGATATGAGTGTGTAATAAAGTCCGATAGCTGTTGCTGACTTCTCGTGAGTTCTGGGTACACGCGGCGAATGGTCTCGAGGATCACCGGATGTCTCCTTCTGAGCGCCTGGCCAGGCGTGAGCAGGGCTGTCTGCACGTAGCGTCAGTCTAGCAGGATTCCTGGGTCTGGTCAATAGCATGAAGCAGTTTTTCTTGCTTTCCTTGACACTGGCGTGCGGCGGTGGTACTCTTCTAGCGCATTTGAAAAGGGGGATGACTATCTTGAGACGGGACAGAGTCGCCGAGGACATTTTCGTCTTTATCAGTGAGCTGTACGCGCAGGTGACCTGCACGGTGCTGCTCACACCCGAGGGCGCCCTGGTCATCGATTCCATGCCGTTTCCTGTGGAGACGCGGGAGGTGCGTGCGTTCATTGATAATGAGCTGGGGCCGAACAGCGTGCACTATCTGATCAACACCCATCACCATGCCGACCATGTATACGGTGACTATCTCTACACCGAAGCTGAGGTAATCGGGCATGATCTGTGCAGGCAGACGCTGGCGCAGTTCGGTGAGGCCAGTCTGGCGCGGGCCAGGCGGCAGAGCCCGGCACTGGCAGAGGTGACGCTCCGTCTTCCTGACATCACGTTTGAGAACGAGATGCACGTGCATTTGGGACACCGGCACTTACAGCTGATGCATACGCCGGGCCATACGTCTGACAGCATCAGCGTCTTTGAGGTGAACGAGCGCGTATGGGTGGCCGGTGATCTGGCCATGCCTGTTCCGCATATCGTCTCGGGGGACATGCAGCAATTCCGCACCTCACTGACAAAGATGCGTGACATCGAGCCCGACTTTGTTGTTCAGGGACATGGGGATGTTCTGCTGCGTGGCGAGGTGAGCGAGGTAGTAGATGGCCATCTGGCCTATCTCGATGCGATCACAGAGCAGGTGGGCGCCCTGGTGGCGGCCGGCGCATCGCCAAGGAAACTGCAGGACATTGACATTGAGTCTTGCGGCCTGTCGCGCATCCCTCTCGACGGTGCGGTCATCAAGCTGCACATGGAGAATCTGATCCAGCTCTACAAGCAGATGGCCGGGATCTAGTCCCGGCCCATGATATCGTATAGATTCGCGCATCCTGCTGTCTCAGGCTTCCGAGCTATCCGGCAGCCACCCCCGGTCCTCCAGGGCTTTGGCGACTAGAGCTCTGCGAGCAGCGCGCTTCTCCGGGTCTCTATCTGAACACTCGTCCAATACGCGCCTGGGATTCAGATGGCCAAAGATCTGCTGATTCTCCAGGCAATCGCAGAGCATTTGCAGATCGCAGCTCATGGCGCTGAGCGCAAAGGCCACCACAAGACCTCTGTCAAGGTCCGTCTCGATAGCCCCCTCGATGTCCTCATAGTCCTCTAGAAAACGACCTATCAGGTCAAGCAGTTCGTCCGAAAAGTGAATCGTTCCGTTTGGCCGGATCAT
>CAZMAI010000146.1:0-6423 GCA_964564195.1 uncultured Anaerolineales bacterium
GCACGTTTCGCAGCGATACTCATATGTTGGCATCACTCCTCCAAACTGAGATTTGCGGGATGGTAGCAGACGGGGGGGTTGTTATCAAGTGCGTGCTGTGCGCTATGCTCGAGAGGGGTCGTCATGAAAGCAGCCGTATTTCGTGGTACGGGCAATATCGAGGTAACCGATGTTCCGCAGCCCGAGCCCGGTCCGCGCGAGGTAGTGGTGCGGGTCGCTGCCTGTGGTATCTGCGGGACTGACCGGCATATCTTCCACGGCGAGTTCGCGACGCGCCCTCCCGTGATTATCGGGCACGAGTACGCCGGCGAGATAGCCGCAGTTGGCAGCGGTGTGACCGCGCTCGCAGTCGGTGACCGCGTAGCAATCGATCCCAACATCGCTTGCGGCCAGTGCAGCCCCTGCCGCCGGGGGCAGGTGCACATGTGCCGCCACCTCACGGCCCTCGGCGTCGATATCGATGGCGGATTCGCCGAGTATAGCCTTGTTCGCGAGGCGCAGTGCTTTCCGATCCCTGATGCTCTCACCTATCTGGAGGGGGCGCTGGCCGAACCGGTCGCTTGCTGCATACATGGGATGGATCTTGCCGGCGTGCGCTCGGGTGACACCGTTGCGGTGATCGGCGGTGGGGCCATCGGACAGATCATGGCACAGCTGGCCAGGCTGCAAGGGGCTGGACGCGTGATCGTCAGCGATCTCTCGCCGTCCCGCCGGCAGATGGCGCTCGATCTCGGCGCGGATGCGGTCATCGATCCCGCCCAAGAGGATCCTTGCGGCTCGGGTGGATTGCTGGAGGATGGTGCTCAGGTGGTGATCGAGGCGGTGGGCTCTGCAAGGACCGATGCCCAGGCCATACAGTGGGCGGCGCCCGGCGGCATGGTCCTCTGGTTCGGCGTGACGCCTCCCGATCAGAGCGTAATGGTGAGCCCCAACCTTGTCTTTGAGAAGGAACTCACCATCCGCGGTGCGCGAATCAATCCCTTTACCCATTCCCGCGCGATCGCGCTGTTGGGTTCTGGAAGGTTGGCCGTGGCCCCATTGATCACACACAAGGCGCCGCTGGAGGCGCTCCCCGAGCTGCTCGCGGCAGGTCCCGGGGAGCACATCAAGACCGTTATCGTGCCCTGACCACTACTGGTATTTACCAGGCCAGTGATCTACAGCGTATCCATGCCTTTCAGGTAGTGGTGCGCCCAGCGTAACTTTGTCTCCCAGTGTGCCTGGACCATCTCGTGATTGTGGTACGGGTACACGCGCATCTCTTTGGGTGCATTCAGCCAGTTGAAGGCCGCATACACGCTGGACGGCGGGCATATGTCGTCCTGCAGCCCGACCGTCATCAGCACCGGGCACTTGATCCACGGCGCCAGGTTCATATTGTCAAAGTAGGACAGCGTCCGCCAGACGGTAGCTTCGCGCTCTGGCCAGCGTTTTAGGTAATCAGGGATCTCCAGGTAGGGCTGGCGCACCGCCATGGCGACGGCCCGCCCAAAGTGGCAGAGATATGGCATCTCAGGCATCGCCAGGACCGGGCGCTCGTCCAGTGCAGCCACCGCCAACGTGAGCCCGCCTCCCTGGCTCATCCCCATGACACCTATCCTGGACGCATCGACCTCGGCTTGGGCGCAGAGCCAATCCAAGGCCCGCACGCAGTCGACATAAGCGCCCCGGTAGTAGTAGGCATCAGGGTCGGTGATGCCCTGCGTCATCCAGCCTTTGACATGACCTCCGGGATACGGTGCCGGGTCGTTGCTCTCGCCGGATTGTCCTCGCACATCGACGGCCAGGATGGCATAGCCCTGCAGTGCCCACGGTAGATAGCTAAAGACGTCAGATTTGCTGCCGCTGTATCCATGATACTGCACGAGCCCGGGGAATGGCCCATCGCCGAGCGGTTTGAGGTACCATGCCGCGATGCGCGCTCCCTGCCAACCACCGTAGATCAGTCTGTGAACCGTACATCCCAGTGCGGGATACTCTAGCTTCTCGAGCGTCGCGTTCAGCGGTTGCCGTGACGCCTCCTGCAGGGTGGTCTGCCAGAACGCTGCAAAGTCAGCCTCCCTCGTCAGGGGAGGTTTGTAAACGACGAGTTCATCGATGGGCTTGTCATAGAGTGGCACTTTGCTGCTCCTCGAATCATGGTGCTATCGGGCGAAACCACACGAATACGTTGGGTCGATGTTATTCTGCGACCCGTGCCCTGTCAATGATTCCGCGCACTTCTGTATCCGAGCCGGGCTGTGGGGGCAGGGGGCACATCCGCTTGAAGATCAGGTTGCTGCCCGGCTATAATACGTAGAAGCGGCTATCCTGGTGGCCTAACAATGGCGGCGCATGTCACGTGTGGTTGTAACAAGCGAGTATTCCGAGGAGGGCGAAACCGATGCCGACTCTAGCCCCTTTACCCGACAGCGGCGCGATACGCTCAGTTGCAGAGTGGGCGTTTCGTAGCAGTACCGCATACCAGAATCCCTTCTGGGATGTCGATGTAACAGCCTTGTTTTCCGGTCCGGAGGGCGAGTCTCTGGCAGTGCCCGCCTTCTATGACGGCGATGGTACCTGGCGCGTGCGCTTTAGTCCGGGCACGCCGGGAGGCTGGTCGGTGAGCCTCCAGTCGAGCCCCGCTGATCCGGAGCTGACCTGGGAGGGCAGTTTCACCGCTTTGCCAGCCGACTCCCGCGGGTACCTGCGGGCGACGCCGGGGCAGGGGTGGGGCCTTGCCTACGAATCAGGAGCGCCTGCACTGATTCTGGGCGATACGACGTACAATCTCTTTGGCATGGCGCATTGTGGGGCAGACGTTGGTCCGTTCATGCGCCGGCGCGCGGAACAGGGATTCAACCTGTTGCGTGTGAGGCTTCCTGTGAGTCCCTTTCACCCACCGGACGGCTACTCCTCCTGGCAGACGCGCCGCACCTGGCCGTGGGGCGGCAGCGAGCAGGCGCCCCAGTTTGATCGTTTCAACCTGGACTATTTTCGCACGGTCGATCGTGTGGTCGCCCAGGCGGAACAGCTGGGTCTGGGGCTTGAGATGATCATGGAGGCCTGGGGGTTCGAGTACCCGTTCAATCAGCGAGATGTTTTTCTGCCAGAGTATGAGCAGTTGTGGATGCGCTACCTGATCGCGCGTTATGATGCTTACGCCTGCGTGTACATCTGGACGCTCATGAACGAGTACGAATACTATCCCGATGGTGACTGGCGCTACAATCCTGTTGCCGATGGATGGGCCATTCGCATGGGGCGCTGGCTCAAGGCCAACGCACCGCACGGGCATATCGTGGCCGTACACAACGGTCCGCGGATGCCGGCGTTCTCGCAGCGGTTTGCCCGTGATCCTGGCGCGATCGACCTGATCCTGTACCAGGAGTGGGGCACGCGAGACCGTGAGAACGGCTGGCTCGCCGCTGGGATCGAAGAGCGGATCGCAGAGAGCCTCGACAGTTGGATGGGCGCCGCGATCTTTGCTGAATGGGGCTATGAGCGAAACGAGGCTTTCCCGCTGCTCATTCCGGGACACGCTTACTGCGATGCGGAGCATACGCGCCGAGGCGCGTGGCGCGGGGTGTTTTCTGGCCTGGGCATCATCCATGGTTTTGAGAACAGCTGGGGCCCATTTATGAACCTGGGACAGGACCAGCCGGGATTGGAATACCTGCTCATCGTACGCCGCTTTGTCCTGGAACAGATCCCCTTTGCGCATATGCGCCCGGCTGCCGATCTGTTGGTCGCGCCGCCGGAAGGCTACGGCAGCGGATACAGGCCGCTGATGATGGCAACTCCCTCGCGGGACACGATCGCGGTCTATCTGCCCGCTGGCGGCGCCGTACAGCTGACTGTTTCGGGCAAGGCGTACGCCGCGCAGTGGTTTGACCCGCTTACGGGCTCGACGCTGCCAGCCGCAGCAAGGGACGAGGTGTACCGCTCGCCGGGCGGGGACCATGCGGGGCACCCGCAGGACTGGATACTTGTACTGAGGCGGTGAATCGGGCAACGGCCTCCATGTGATGGGGCGCTAATTCCGGCAGCATTCTCTATGGGTGAGGAAAGGACAGAAATGAACGAGCAAGAACCGAAAAATAACCCGAGCACGGAAGAGTGGCGCGATCTCTTTGCCGACATCGGCAATCAGGTTCGCCGGGACATGGCGCGGATGGTCGGCGCCAGCGAAGATGCGACGTGGAAGGACATCGGCAACCAGACCGATGAGGCAGTCCGTCAGACGACGGCCAGGGCGGTCGGCGCCGAGCAGGAAGCTGACTGGGAGGACATCGGCCAGCACCTGGAGAGATCGACCCGTCGCGAGATCGCGAGGATCGTGGGCGCTGATGAGCAGGCGGATTGGGGCACGATCGGCCAGGCCGTGTCTGACGGCATCGAGGGCTTTTTGAAGAGCCTGTTCAGTGTCAAGTCAAAGGGCGCCAGCAGCCCCTTTGAGGAGCCGGTCGATCCCGATGCGCCCGTGGATCCCTGGAAAAAGTGAGTGCCGGGGCTGGTCGGCCCCGGCCTATCAGGGTCCTCTAGAGCAAACTTCGCAAGAACTCGGCTGCGAGGCTGGCCTCGTGCGCAAAATCGTCGCCCCAGCGGCATTCAACCGAGGCGCGGCCGGTATACCCGTGCCCATGCAGCAGAGCGAACAACTCTCGCAGCGGATAGCTGCCGCTTCCCGGATAGAGCCGGCCCGAGTCGGCCAGATGGACGTGTGACAGAATGTCCGCGCCCTCACTGATGACCGACACCGGCTCAGACTCTACCTCCAGGTGGTAGATGTCGGCGAGGATGCCTACATTTGGCTGTGCCACGTCGCGGGCGAGCCTCAACCCCTCACCGAAACTCGTGATGATGTTGCACTCGCCGCGATTGAGGGGCTCGATTGCGATCACCAATCCGGGGTAGGCGTGCTCTGAGCAGAACCCGCAAAAGGCAACCAGTTGCTCCCAGGCGACCTGCCGCGAAAAGCCCTCAGGGACGCTGCGTGCTCCGCCGCTCCCAAAGACGATCCGCTCAATGCCCAGGGCCTCCGCCCGAGCGAAACCGGTCTCGACGTAACGCCTGACCAGATCCTGATCAATATCGGGCCCGACCAACTTGACGTTCGGTGCCACAAAGTTGTTGCAGGCTCGGGCGGGCAAAGGCAGGTCCCTTAACACAGCCATCTGCTCCACAAAGGCGCTGTCGTCCACCAGAGGGCTCAGGACCGTCGAGAAAGATAGCTCGATATAGTCATAGTGGTCAGCGATATCACTGGCCTGACCGGGATCCGCACAGATTCCCAGTGTAATCAACTCGCTCATGTCATCCCGTCCTTTCAGCTCTGGACCTGAACCCAATCCATCTCTTTGGCAGTCCGTATCCGGTCGAAAACGGTCATGACGTGCAGCGCCTCCACCAGGGTGCCCTTGTTCGGGGGCTGGTTCGCGAGCAGTTGTTCCGCGAATGAGCGGACGCTCCCCAAATAGCCCGTCTGTGCCATGTGTTGTGTTGCAGGTTCTTTGGGATCGATACGAGGCTCCCAGACGACGGGCGCGGAGTTGACGTCGCCCATCAGCGCGTTCTCCTGGCGGCCCTCCAGCTCTGCGCTCAGAGGGGCCATGCGGCGGTAGTAGGTGACCCGTACCCCGTCATCGACGACCAGGCTCGCACGCCGGCCGATAATCTCCAGGCGCTCGCGCGGGGCAGAGAGAGACTGGCCCGCGGTGAGATGTATCGCGCCGGGCACGCCGCCAGTGTGGACAACGCTGATCACGCCAGAGCCTGACGCACTGCGTACCATGCTAAAGGATTGCACCTCTCCGAACAGCCCAGCGAGCAGGGCAAGCACGCCCGTGACCGGCAGAAATGCCGCCATGCCCTTGTCTGTGCGACGTCGGGCCATATCCGGCAGCGCCAAAGGAAAGCGAAATGCGTATGAACCGACCTGGCCGAAAGCCTTGTCGGCCATAATATCACTGGCCTGGACATAACCGGGAGCGAACCGCCTGGGAAAACCCACCGCCAGATACTTGTGTTTCTTGATGCAGGCATTGGTAAAGGTGGAGATGTCCGCGGCGCTCAGGCAGGGGGGTTCGTCGATCCACACGTGAAAACCGGCGGTGAGGGCCTCCGCGGCCAGTTGCGGGTAACGTGGCTTTCCCTCTTCATCGGGTCCTACGGCGACCATCACGGCGTCGAGGGCAGTCTCCTTGGCCAGGAGCGCCTTGTGATTGGGGTAAAAGCGTCTGGCGCCAAACTGCCGCGCGACCGCCAGCCCGCGATCCGTCTTGTGATCGGTGATTGCCACGAGATCGATGGGCGCGTACTGAAAGGCGGGCAGGATATTGCGGTACGAGTGCTCGCCGGCCCCGATATAGGCCACCTGCAACTTGCGATCGTACTCATAGTTGTGCTTCATAGATTACCTCCCTGGTGGAGCGTCAAAGATAG
>CAZMAI010000147.1:0-6414 GCA_964564195.1 uncultured Anaerolineales bacterium
GCCATGCTGGCGGTGAACTGGGGGACGCGACCGCCCATGGCCAGATACTTGAGCGTGCTGAGGGCGCCATACAGGACGGCTCGCTCGCGGGTCGCCGTAACCGCATGGAGGATTCCCTCTAGCGGGGCGCCTGCTAAAGCCGCCTCGGCGGCGGCCAGAGCCATGTAGCCCTGCACCATCGACACGGCCAGCGTATCCACTACGGTGACGCGCTCAGGGGCTACCAGCGTGCAGGCATCCTGCGCCGCGGCGTACGTGGCGCTGATGGCGCTGCTGACGCACAGACAGACCACGTGATCGGCTCCGTCGGTGAGTGCCCGCTCATAGGCCTCACAAAAAGCCCCCGGGGAGGGCGCAGCGGTGGTGGGGAGCCGGTTCTCCTGGCGGATGCGCTCAAAGAGCGGAGCATCGGCGATGTCGAGGTCCGCGCGGAGCGAGTCTTGCCCAAACTGAATGCTGATGGGCACCAGATGGATGCCATGACGATTGGCGAGATCGAGGGGCAGGCTGGCATCGGTGTCAGTGACGATGGCGAAGCGTGGCATAGTACCTCCTGGTGCGGCGAGCGTTAGAGAGAGGGGACACACTATCCCGACTGTTGCAACACGCCCGCTCTGGAAGCGATACGCCCCGTTGCTGATGCAGCAGGCGCACCACGTGCCTGTGTGGTGCGCCTGATATTGCGTGTGCAGGGCGCTCAGACTCTCCGTCGCTCGAGCAACTTGCGGAGTTCATCGACGATGAACACGGAGCAGGAGACGCCGATCACTCGCCCCCAGTCTGCCAAAGATAGGGGCTGGGTTCCCAGCGCGGTCTGCAGGATGGGTAGTTGGTTGGCCAGAATCTGCAAGACCAACGACAGCGCCATGGCCCCCAGCAGCCAGCGGTTCGTAAAGAGGCCCAGCTGGAACACGGACTTTTTGCGGGAACGTACGTTAAGCGCATTAAAGAACTGGAACATGGCCAGCGTCGTAAAGGCCATTGTCTGCGCATGCACTAGGCCGTTCGTACGATAGTCGGCGGAGAAATTCCAGAGTGTACCAGCCGCCATAAAGATGCCCATGATGATCATGTTGCGCACCATGTCGCTATCCACGATGCCTGTCTCTGGCTTGCGCGGGGGCTCATCCATGACGTCATCTTCCTTGGGTTCCATGGCGATCGTAATGTCTAGAATGCCATCGGTCA
Source organism: uncultured Anaerolineales bacterium (assembly GCA_964564195.1). Classification (GTDB taxonomy): domain Bacteria; phylum Chloroflexota; class Anaerolineae; order UBA1429; family UBA1429; genus JAAYED01. The sequence goes on from CAZMAI010000147.1 coordinate 1,189, forward strand.
CCAGGTTAACCCACAGGATCTGTATGGCTGTGATGATCGCGACACCCTTGGGAAAGATGAGAAGGGATGTGATGATGGTCAGCGCCTCGCCGACATTGGTTGCCAGCAGGAACTTTATCACCTTGCGCAGATTCTGAAAGACAGCGCGTCCCTCTTCCACCGCCGCAACGATGCTGGAAAAGTTGTCATCGGTGAGCACCATGTCAGCGGTCTCTTTGGTCACGTCGGTGCCCGTGATGCCCATGGCAACGCCCACCTCTGCGGCCCGCAGGGCGGGGGCATCGTTCACGCCATCGCCAGTCATCGCCACGACATGTCCTTTGCGCTGCAGCGCTCCCACCAGGCGGTGTTTGTGCGCCGGAGAGACCCGGGCAAAGACGCGAGTGTTCTCCACTGCGGCGTCGAGGTCGTCGTCATCCAGGTCCTCTAGTTCCTCGCCAGAGAGGACGTCCTGCCCCTCGGAGAGGATACCGATCTCCGTGCCTACCGCACGGGCCGTGTGGGAGTGGTCGCCCGTGGCCATGATCACCTGTATCCCTGCGCGCTGGCACTGGGCCACGGATTCGGCGGCCTCCGGGCGAGGGGGATCCATCATGCCCACGAGCCCCAGGAAAGTCAGCAGCCGCTCTCCTTGCTCCAGGCGCTCTTTGAAGGAGGTGACCTCATCTCCAGCGATCTCCGCATAGGCCAGGCCGAGCACACGCAAGGCGTCACGAGCCATGTTCTCACTGGCCGCCAGAACGCCACCCTCGTGTTCGTCCAGCGTATTCAGGCAGTCGTGGGCCTGCATCGCGTGGCTCATCTCGAGCAGCCGCTCAGGGGCACCCTTGACGTAGACCATCACGAGATCGGAGTCAGGCTGGGTGTGGAAGGTCGCCATGTAGCGGGTGTGCGAGTCAAAGGGGATTTCATCCACCCGCCGGTAACGCCGCACCTCCTGCGAGCGGTGCAGACCTGCCTTGGCAGCCAGCACGACAAGCGCGGCCTCGGTGGGATCCCCATGCACCTCAGTGGTTGTCTGGGAGCCATCGTCCGCATCACCGGCCATATCTACCTGAGCATCGTTACATAGCATGCCGACCTCGAGGGCCCGACGCAGACAGCTATCTTCGGCCGGGTCCTGGATGTCTCTGCCGTCGATGGAAAAGGTGCCCTCAGGATGCCAGCCAGCGCCACTCACGTCGATGATGCGGTCGTCGAGGTAGAGGCGCTGCGCCGTCATCTCGTTGGTGGTCAGCGTACCGGTCTTGTCAGAGACAATGACGGTAGCTGCACCGAGCGTATCGACAGCGCGCAGACGACGTATAATGGCGTTGCGCTTGGCCATGCGGTTCACTCCGACGGCCATGGTGATCGTCATCACAGCAGGCAGGCCCTCGGGAATGGCCGACACCGCAGATGCCAACGCCAGCATGAACATGCTCTGAAGATCAAACCCACGCAGCAAGCCCACCAGGAACGTCGTCGTGCTGAGCCCCAGCGCCAGATACGCCATGTATTTGCTGAGCTTGCCCATCTGCTGCTGCAACGGACCCTCACCCTTTTCTGTCTCTTGCAGCAGCGTGGCGATCCGCCCAATCTCGGTGTTTGAGCCTGTACCGGCGGCAACGGCCAGGCCACGACCTCGCGTAATGGCGGTGGCCGCATACACCAAATTGGTGCGGTCCGCCACGCCGGCGTGCTCGTCGACGACGTCCAGGTCCTTGTCGGCCGAGACCGACTCGCCCGTGAGCATAGCCTCGTCAACCTCGAGGTTAATCGCCTCGATCAAGCGTCCGTCCGCCGGAATCTTGTCGCCGGTGGAGAGTACCAGAATATCGCCAGGGACCACCTCTCTGGCGGGGATCTGCAGTGATTTGCTTTCTCCATCGACGACGCGGCGCACGGTGGCTTCGGGAGCAGACCGCTCCTGAAGGGCGCGCAAGGCCTGCTCGGCCTGATTCTCCTGTACAAAACCGATGATCGCATTCACCAGGATAATCACAGCGATCACGATGGCGTCAGTTTCATGGCCGCCCAACAGCGACATGAGCGCGGCAAAAACGAGGACGTAGACAAAGGGGTTACGGAACTGCTCCAGGAACAGCGTCAAGGGGCTGGTCTGTTCCTCTTGCTGGATCTCGTTGGGACCGTACTGCTCGAGGCGCCCAGCTGCCTCTTGGGCCGTGAGGCCGTTGCGATCGGACTGGAGCGCATCGAGCGCTTCATCGGGTGTAAGGGTATGGATAGCACGCTCTGTCGTCATAGGGACTCCTCTCTGGCTGGACGCTCCGGGGAGTCGGGGCTCACTCGGAGAGAGCGTCAGGAAGGTAAGGCAGCGGGCAGGTCACCCCATGGATCGCGGCAGAAACCGCGGGTCGCGACGCAGGCTCAGCACCACTGTCGGACCGACACACCACTACAGTATACCATAGAGACATGCTCGATCCAAGAAAGCGTATGCACCGGCTGGAGCCCGAGTGCGCCTGTCATCCATAGATTACTGAGGAGTGTCGGCAGGCGAAGGTGCTGCAGGCGTCGCGGCACTCTCCAGCTCCTCCAGCACCAGCACATAGCGCCCGGGGAAGGGGCGCCGCGGCTCATCGGGCTGGCGCCCCGAGCAAAAGAGCACCAGAAACGACGTATCCGGGCTCTCGATGGGCGCCATGATGCGGCTCAACTCCATGGCACGATACTGGTACTCGGCCACGTCGTTCGCGGACATCCTCCTGGCCTGCACGACGGTGAATCGGGCCTCAACCTCTCCCCGCTCAAAGATGAACTCTGATCCGAGCAGGCTGGCCAGATTCTCCTGGATCGTCTCCAGATCGTACGCGTTGTGCAGGGGCCCCTCAATCAGCTGCCGCAGGGGCTCGGCCTCCAGTTCCCTCCCGGAACTGAGCGTGCCATCATGGATGCTCAACACAAAGGTTCCTGAGAGTGTCTCCGGGTAGGCATAGAGTTGGTGATTGTACTCGGTGATAAAGCGCCGGTAATTCTCCCCCCACTGATCGGCCATCAGTACCTCGAGGTCAGCAAAGCGAACCCATTCGCCAGAATCAAAGCTGAGAGGGTAGGTCAGCGTGAGCCGTTCGGGCGCGTCAAAGGCAATGCCCCCGCGCAAATAACGAGGCACGGGCGTCGCGGTCATTGCCGGGGTCTCAGTCGCCGCACGCGGAGGCATGGAACTGGCGGCAAGAGTCCTTACCGGCAGCTGTTGCGGAACTGCAGTCGTCGCGGAGCATCTGGCGGGAGTAGGGTGAGTTGTGGTGGTAGCGGTGTCACTTGCGCTTGGAACAGCCTGCAGGGTGGGCACATGTGTAGGTGTCACAAGCGGTATCCCGACCGATGACGGCGTAGTGGTTGCTGAAGACGGCGACAGGTGCCCGGGGCGCGCAACTGGCGACCATGCAGCATCTGAGCCGAAGGACACGGCGTAGGCAGTACGTACGACATCCGAGGCCACGGCCGGGAAGATGAGGAGCAGCCATGCGAACAAGAGTGCCTTCTCGATGACACGCGCTGAACAGCGCACTGACGCGGTCATGCGCCGTCGGTCCGATGTTCTGTCCCCCTGGGGCACGCGTGGGCGTTGCATTGAGCCATTATACCGGGTGCCATCTTGGGCTGCAATCAGGCCAAGCAAGTGCCGTAAGATGAACTGCATTGCCACGACACCCGGGACAGCTCTGGATCGCAGCGTACAGCACTTCAGACCAAGCGCCAGGCCTCACGGCCAGGTCTCTTGATGTTGTCAATCAGTGAATATGTCATGTTTTTAACCAATGATTCTGTCACCCCTTAGTGTTACGACCTGTCGTAGTTCAGAGGCAGTCTTCGCCATGGATGGAACTCATCCGGCTTCGTCACAGCTCTGGGCGCGGCTACGACCGGAGGTGTTTCGACTGGCTCGGGAGCCGGAGTGGGCGAATACACTATCGGCTCCGCGGGCACGAAGTGGTCCAGCCGTACAGGAGAAGCAGGGTCATGCTGGTAGCGAACGAGACGCTTGCCCTCGTACTCGATAGTCAGAGTGCCGGTATGGTGCAGATACAGGTCCACCTTCGCCCGAGCGTAAGTGCGACGGCGCTCATTGCCCGGAATGGGTAGTTTCAGCCCGCCAAAGGAGACGGTGTTATCCTTGGCGACCACTCGGGTACAGTGGCAGGCAAACACATGTTGCGGCGAGAGTCCATCAGGCCAGGCGCTGAAGGCTGGCGTGGGGTTGACTGCGGCGCGCTGAAAGCGGGCATTGTACCTGCGTATGAAGGCCGGCAAGAAGGCATTGGCATCGGCCATGTTGGCGATTTTGTGGTGACACAGCTCATTGACCAAACGGTCCTGTAGCGTGCCAAAGAGACGCTCCACGCGACCCTTGGCCTGGGGAGTTTGGGCCGCGATACGGCGGATGCCGAGGGAGGCCAACACAGCACCGACCTGGGTCAGAGGTTGCTCATATCTGGCCTTTTGTAGTGGCGTCAGCTTTTTAGGGCTTTGGAAGATAGTGTGACGATCGGCATACAGTGCCCGCGGGACCCCATAGGTGTCGCAAACCTTGTGGAGAACTTGTATGTAGCCCATGGCGTCCTCTTGCTCGCGGAACACGGCGCCCAGGATCTTGCCGGTCGCGTCGTCCAGAAAGGCGATCAGGGTGAAACTAAGGCCCAGATCTTTCAGCCAGACGTGGTCACTTCCGTCCACCTGTACCAACTGGCCCTCTCGCTCCGCCGGGGTCCGACGAACACGGTGCGTCTTCACACGATGCTTCTTGGGCGATGCCTGCTTCAGTTCACTGCGTACGCACCACACGCAAGAATACGAGAGGGCGATATCGTACTCCTCTTGTAGTATGTCCCTGATGTGGCTGGTGTTGTACTCAGGGTACTCGTCCAGCATCAACTCCATGATACGCTCCCGAACACTGTCTTGTATCCGGCGATGAGAAGGCTTTCCGCGGTTGCCGTGGAGCAGACCTTTCGCTCCTTTCAATCGAGAGGCGCTGACATAGCGTCGAAACTGACGCTCTGATATTGCCAGCTCGTCCGCGGCTTCCGGTCCGGTGACCTTCCCATCCAGATACCGATTCACTACGTCCACCTTCAGAACATCCCGATTTGTCATGATCACCCCTTGTTCCATAGGGTTGACATTATCACTGGTTAGCCCACCATGTCAGTTTTACTGGTTAATGACACGGCCAGGTCTCTTGATGGACGGCCTGCCCGGCGTGTGTTACTATGCTGCGGT
>CAZMAI010000148.1:0-6370 GCA_964564195.1 uncultured Anaerolineales bacterium
GCCGTGCTGGCCGGCGGACGCCCACGTCCGCCGGAAGAAGCCAAACCGGCTCAAGCACGAGGTCCAGTCAGGCCCTGGATGCGGGCGACCCTTGCTCCGCAAGGTCAAGCCCGCGGTCCAATAGGACGCCCGCGGGCTTGACGTTCGACCTTCGACCTTTGACCTTGAGACCTGCAACCTGCAACCTGCAACCTGCAACCCGTTCCCCTACGCCCCCAGGTACAGCCTCACGATCTCGAGGTATTCCTCGGGGTAGAACCCGATCTCGCCGCTGAACCGCGTCAGGGCGATCAGGCCGCCGTCGATCTCGGCGATGCCCGCCAGCATGGGGGCGTTCTCGCTGCGCAGGCCCCCGCCATAGACCACCGGCACGCCGGGGAGTTGCTTTTTGATGTACTGCGCGATGTCGGTGATATAGTCCGCGCCGGGCGGCGTCTTGCCGGGGCCGATGGCCCACACCGGCTCGTAACCGATCACTACCCGCTCCAGGTCCGCGCCGGCGGTGCCCACGGCGAGCTGCTCGGCCAGCACCTCATAGCGCCGGGGCTGCTCCTCGCTGGTCTCGCCCACGCAATAGAGCACCTTCATCCCCTGCTCTTGCGCGGCCAGGATCTCGCGGTTGAGCAGGCGGTTCACGGCGGCGGTGTCCGTCACGCCCGCCTCGGCCAGGATGCCCAGCTTGTCGCGGCGCTCCTCGGTGTGGCCGATGATGGTGTAATCCACGCCCATGGCCGCCATGGCGGCCGCGGGCCGGTTGGTGGTAAAGGCGCCAAAGTTGACCCCGGGGGCCACATCGTCGCGAAAGACGCCCTGGCAGCCGATGTGCATCGGCGAGCCGGTGTCCTTGGCCGTGCCCAGGGCGGGCATCAGGTGCGCCTCGGGCAGGAACACGGCGAACTCGGCATCCTTGAACTGCGCGATGTCCTTTGTGCCGCTGATGATGCCCCGCCCCCAGCTCCAGATATCGCCGCGGTTGACGCCGCCCATGGCGGCGGGCACATCGAAACGCTTCAGGTTCAAAAAGATGTACTTCATGGTCAGTCCCTTTCTATAGATGCAGTTGTGGAGGCTACGGATTGATGGGCTCGCCCTTCATGCAGAGGTGCACCGAGGCCGTGCGGAAGGCCCGCGGCAGCACCAGGATGTTCGGCTTTTCGCCGACGTATTTGGTCTGCGCGTCGGCCAGTGCCTCCTCCACCGTGGCGCGGGTCTTGAGCCCCATGCCGCGGGCGATGCCCGGCTGCTTGGCGCCCACGATGTAGGTCGCCGAGGTGTGCTTTTCGGTCAGATGCCCGCAGGACATCATGGAGAACGGATGGAAGGGATGGAAGGCATAGGCGTGGCGGTACTTGGCCACATAGCCGGGATCGGTGGCGAAACGCTCGCCCAGGGGGTGGATGTCCGGCAGCGTGTTGCAGCCCTTGAGCAGTTCATAGATCTCGGGCATGTAGGGCCAGATCACGTCGTTGAAAAAGCCGTCGCAGGCCGAGGCCACGATGAACACGCAGCGGTCGCTCATGATCCGGCGGTGGCGGATGACCTGCGCAGAGATCGCCTGCATCAGCATGATCGGATTGGTGCCCATGCCGTCGCCATAGTGGAAAGCGCGCGGCGCGCCAAAGACGATCACGTCGTACTTTTTCTCGGCCCAGGGCACATAGGTACGCTTGTCCGCCGTTTCCCATGAGACGGGCTGCATCTCGGCGCCATAGCCGCTGTAGACCGCGATCTGGCGCGCGGAGGTATCCAACACGGCGTCGCAGCAAAAGAACCGTTTCCCCATGCGGTCTTCCATGTGCATGCTGATCTCGTTCATCTTGTGCCGCATCACGGAGGAGCCGCTGACGGGGACGAAATCGGGGGCGTGCATCACGCCGGGCACATGGTGGGCGGCGATCGACTTCCAATGCGTCAGGCCGGTGGCCGAGTGCTTGTAGCCGCCGGAATAGCCGCCATAGGGGTTGCCCAGCGTGTGGCCGATGAGCACCGCCACGTCGGACTCGAACACCTGCCGGTTCATGATCACGTGGTCGCCGCGCTCCGTGGTGCCCAAATCCACGAGGTGGTCCCAGTCCTCGCTGTCGTGGTTGATGATCTGGTTGTTGGCCCAGAACTCGCTGAACAGCGGCTCGCCCAGCATCCCCTGGATCTCGTGCGGATAGTTCTTGCGGTGCAGGCCGTTGGAGCAGACCAGGAGGATGTCCTTGCGGGCCACGCCGGCGCGCTCCAGTTCCTCGATGGCCAGCGGGATGGCGACCTTGCGGTGCGAGGTGGCCTGCTGCCCGCCCTTGACGACATCCGGAAACACGATGGTGACCTTGTCGCCCGGTTTGGCGATCTCTGCCAGCGGGGCGCTCCCGATGGGATTGCGCAGCGCGTGCCGCGTCGCCTCCACGGGGTCTTGCAGGAAGGGTGGATCGGGCACCGTCTCGCCGGGGACGAACACGTCGGCGTCGTCCGGGACCTCTGCCTCCATCATCTCCAGGCCATATTCCAGCGATACCTTCATCATGATCTCCTTTGTCGCGGCGCGGAGGGCATTCGTAGCTCTGAGCGTGGTGTACGCTATCTCGACAGGGCACTATTCGTATACCGCCCGCGCGGCGCGCTGTCAAGCAGAGAAGGTGAAAACAGAGTACGGGCTAGATTCCGAAAAGTGGTCTCTGAAAGGGTTGACACTGCCCATGCTGGCATGATATAAGGGTTACAGCATGCCAGAGGCGATGTGGCCCCTGACGAGCACTGGCAGACGAGCGCGCGTGAAAACCGAAATTGGCCGTTGGAGGTCCGGGCAGGCCGTGTGCCTGCCGTGGCGGGTGCCGTCCCTCGCGAGGGGCGGCACCCGCCGGGCTGAGAACGAGGCGTTGCGCAGACGGCCAGGGTTGCGTTGCCCGCAAGGCGCGCCGACCTGACCGCCGTGAGCCGGTCCAGTCTGCCATCCCCTCATGTGACCCCATGCCCTGATATAGGGTTTATCCCTGCACGGGAGGGGTCCGCCGTGCTGCCTGCACTCAGCCGCTGCCCCTATCGCTCCACCGGCCGCCACTGCACCAAAGGAGAGTGTCCGGTGAGCAGACCAGCATCGTTCCAGACCATCGCACGACGGTTCCTCCTGGCCTGTGTGTTTCTCCTGCCGCTGGCGGGCGCGCTGGCCACGCCCCCACCCGTCCAAGCCGCCAGCTATACCTTCGCTGTCAACTCCAACGAGTGGTTCGAGGATCTGGTCAAGGGAGACGGGATCTGCAAGACGGGCAACAATAACTGCACCCTGCGCGCCGCGACCCAGGAGGCCTACGCCCTGGGACAGGCTTCGGGCGGCGCCGACATGATCACCATCAACCTGGAGCGGAACACATACCCCATGCAGGGGACGCTCAATCCCGGCAACGCCACGGTGATCATCAACGGCAACGGATCGACGCTGACAGGGGTCTTTGGTCAGTCTACTGCCGATTTTCGGTTCTTTATGAGCTCGGGGTTCACCGGGGAGTGGCTGTTCAGTGACCTGACCATGCAGGACTCTACCGGGGGCGGCATCTATGCGCTGGGTACCGGTCGCCTCCAGGTGAGCAACTGCGTCTTTACCCGGCTCCGCGCTACGACCACGACGGGGTCCAAGAGCGGCGGCGCCATCACCACGGGCAACATGATGCGCCTGACAGTGCTGGGCAGCACGTTTAGCACCAACTCGGCCGAAGCCAACGGCGGGGCGATCAGTCATGGTCACGGGCCTCTGTCTATCTCGTACTCGACCTTTGGCAGTAACATCGCAGCGGAGCAGGGCGGCGGGCTATACGCCATCAGCAGTGCTGGCAGCACCTTTGAGCTGAATAACGCCAACTTTCGCGATAATTCCGCGGCATCGGGCGGCGGCCTGTACAGCGACTCGGCGAAGCTGATCATGACCGGCGGTGAGGTGCGCCAGAACACGGCCACGGCCGGTGGGGGCGGCATCGTGCTCGCCTACGCCAAGGCCGGCACGGTGCTCCAACAGGTGCGCATCACAGGCAACACCGCCTACCAGGATGGCGGCGGCCTGCTGGTGGACAAGGATACCTTTGACGCGAGCGTGCTCAAGAGCACCGTCAGCGGGAACACGGCGTGGCGCGGCGGTGGTGTTGCGATCCACGGCGGCAGGGTGGATGTGGAACAGAGCGCCGTGGTCGACAACCTGGCCATCGGCACCGATACCGCCGACGGTGGCGCCGGCATCCGCGTGACCCCGGGCGGCGGTGTCGTCGCCCCTGTGCTCGGCGTGATCAACAGCACGCTCAGCGGAAACGTAGCCCACCGGCACGGCGGGGGGTTGTATGTGGGCGCGGCTCCCGAGGGTGTGATGCCCGCGGCTGCGTATCTCAGCAGCGTTACGATCACAGGGAACGTGGCCAATGAGGGGCGGGGCAGCGGCGCCGGCGGGGGTATCTGGAATGCGGGCACGGCCTCGCTGGCCAACACCATCGTGTCGGGTAACCTGCTGCGCCCTCCGAGCGGGGGTGGGCTTCAACTGGCGACTGCCGATGTCGCCGGCAACCTGGTCTCGCGCGGGTACAACCTGATCGGTATCCGTATCCCGGCGACGAGCATCACTGGCGACGCCACGGGCAACCTGGTGGGCTCAGCCACTGCACCGCTGGATGCGGGCCTGGGCGCCAGGGCGGCCGGCTGCAGCTTTGACCATAACGACAGCGTGCCCTCGCACCCGCTGCTGGCCAGCAGTATCGCGATCAACGCCGGCAACCCGGCCGGGGCGCGGCACAAGACCCCGACGGTGGACATTGGCCTGACGGTGGATCAGTGCGGCGGTCCCCGCGTGCGCGAGGGGCGCGCCGATATGGGCGCCATCGAGTCGCCCTATGACAAGCCCGCGCCGGTATGGCCTTACTCCGTCTTTTTGCCGCTGGTCCTGCGCTGAGGTCCGGCCCGACGGCAGCGCAGATCTCGCGCGATGCAAGCCCTCCCCAGATGGGGAGGGCCTTTTGTTGCGCCGATGCCGGGCTCGTTCGGGCAAAGCTGCTCGCAGAACCCCTGTTCAACAGCCTGTCCGCATGCTATGATGAGATCAACAGTGGGCGAAAGGAGGGGGCCGGTGGGCGCATCGCAGGAGCGCGAACAGAGACCAGATGGCTCCGGCAGACGGCACGCGCCGGCGGGCCCGTTGCCACAGGACGGTGGCGCCCCGGCGCACACCTCCGCTGCGCTCTCGCGGGCCGCTGCCGGCGCTCTGGCGGGCGTCAGGTCCCCGGGACTGGTCCGTTCGCTGGCGCGCTCGCTGGGCAACCGCGCCCTCAGCCGGCTGGCGGACGGGGGCGATCTGGATATCTCACGGCAGGCCAGTGGCGATACCGTTCGGCGCACCCCGGGCGGCGGCGGAGCTCTGCCCGTCACGCTCAGCTTTAGTGAGAGCGCCATGCAGCGCTATCAGGTGAACGGTGCCACCATGGAGGAGGTCGACGGCCAACTCCCAGAGACGCTGGGCGAGTTCCACCACAATAGCGATGGAACCCGCTACACCACAGCGAACTCTGAGGAAGGTTATACCTACGTTACCGGGGTGAACATACCCGTGGTGTACTATTACATCATGCCAGAGTGGACCCGGTTGGCCGAGCAGACCCCGGCGATTCAGGCGGCCTGGCGCCGCTTTTACAACGACCTGATGACCCATGAGCGTGAGCACCTGAGCGTCAGCCGCCGCGAGTACAACAAGCTCAGAGCCACGCTACGGGCGCTCCCCGCTGACGAGCGAAGCGAGTTTGACGTCCAAAGCGCGATCGATACGGCGATCGATGCCCAGAACGAGATCCACGAGAGCCACACCGGCTTCTCCACGCCGGCGACGCTGGTGTTCAGCGACTATATCCCCCGCCCGCAGACGCCGCAGGGCACCGCGGCAGAGCCTGCTGCACCGGAGGATGAGGAGTAGGGGGCTGAGTCCAACCGTCAAAGGTAGAAGGTCAGGACGGCGGCATGTGCCTGGGGCGCGGAGTTGTACTCCGCGACCGGCGCGGCCACCGTTCTGTTCAATGCATTGCAGTTGAGTGCGCACAGGGCTGTTCCAGCCTGCGGCCGGATGCCGGCTGGAAGCCGGCGGTCCGTCGTCTTCTGGACCGCGGGCGTCTCGCCCGCTCCGGGTCAATGCCATCTCTGGTAGGGGCACCCTTCGTGGGTGCCCGCAGTGCTGTGCGGTCGCTCGCCTGCGGAGAGGACGCCCCTTGCTCTGCAAGGGCACGTCCGCGGTTCAGGCGTACCGGCTTGCGGCCCGATCGCGGAGTGCATGGCGCTGGGTACAGCGCACGCGCCCCAGGCGCCCCGATGGGTCGCGCCCCAGCGCAAGCGCCCTGGACGGTCAGCCTCTGGCTGACCCGCTGAC
>CAZMAI010000149.1:0-6363 GCA_964564195.1 uncultured Anaerolineales bacterium
CCCGGTTGGCCTCTCGCTCCGCCTCCTCCGGCATCCCTGCCTCTGCAATGCGCTCAGCGAGCTCCCGCGCCTCGATGACCTGCTCGCTGTCCTCGCCCAGCTCCCGCTGGATCGCCTTGAGTTGCTCCTGCAAAAAGTACTTGCGCTGCATATCGCCAATCTCGGACTGGGCATCGTCTCGAATCTTTTGCCCCAGTTCAAGAATGTCGATCTCGCGCGTATACAGCTCAATCAGGCGACGCAGTTTCTCAGAGACATCGTCCAGCTCGAGCAGCTCCTGACGGTTCTCCAACGGCATGCGCGTGTTGGCGGCCACCTGATACGCCAGCCGCGCGGGCTCCTCGGTCTCCAGAACCGCGCTGACGGTCTCCTCGGTGAAATGAGCCGTCAGTTCTGCAGTTCTGCGGAACAGATCCTTCAGGCTGCGCACAAGGGCCTCGAGCTCGACGCCTTCGACAGCGGACTCGGGCACACGCCCATAGGTCGCCCGCATGTACGGCTCTGTCTGCACAACCTCGTGGACACGCACGCGGTCCAGTCCCTGGACGATCAGCCGGAGTGCGGCGCCCTCTCTGTCCCTGGCCATTCGATGGACCACCGCCAGAACGCCGACCTCGTACAGGTCTGCAGGCTCAGGGTCCTTGACATCGGGGTTCTTGAGCGCGACCAGAGCCACCACGCGGTCTTGCGCCAGCGCATCGTCGATGAGCTGAATGGAACCGGGGCGCTCTACGACCAGAGGGAGGACATTGGAGGGAAAGACGACCGTATTCCGGAGAGGAAGGATGGAAACGGTCTCCAACTCACGGACAGTTTGCTCATTCTCGTGGTTCTCTAGCACCTCCTGCTTGACCTGTTGCTCAACTGAATGCGATTCTGACATATATGCTCAACTCTCTAGACCCTGGACGCCGACAGACATGAACGTGGCCCAACTACGAAATGGGAATGCGCCTGACGCCAGCCAGGGGCAGGCTGACATAGAGAAAGCCACCCTCGTAGCTGGCCTCGATCGCATCCTCCTGGAGGTTCACGGCCACGTGCACCTCTGTGCGAAAGGGTCCGTACTGTATTTCCATGTTATGGTAACTAACCTTGTGCTCGGGCTCCGGGCGATTGCCGCTGATCACCAGCCTGCGATCGGCCATGGTGATGCTAAAATCGCCCTCGTGCATGCCGGGAATCTCCACCTTGACGACGATGGCCCTGTCCGTCTCGTAAACATCCGTGGGAGGCCGCCACTCGCGTTGCCGCTGTGTGATATAATAGCTTCGCGATCCGGGCGCTCTGCGATCCTGCATCATCATTCGCCTATGGTCTCAAATCCGCACAAAAGTCTACCATCTGACTAAAGTATATTCTACCATATCGCTCAGGGCATCGCAAACATAGCGGCCCGCACGCGCTCTGACAAGTCACCGGGCGGGCCCTACGGACATCACGCGCACAGACACACCGAGGAGATACCATGCATCATGATCGGAACACTGGCGGCCGCGAGCTACTGCTCGCCGCCCTGGCCCACGAGCCGGTCCCATCGGTGCCCTGGCTGCCTTTTGCCGGCGTTCATGCCGGCAAACTCACCGGTACGGACGCTACCACTCTGCTGAGGGATGCGGACGCCCTCGTCGAGGCGCTACTTCAGGTCAATGCGCTATACGACCCCGATGGGCAGCCGGTTGTCTTTGATCTTCAGCTCGAGGCGGAGATTCTGGGCTGCGAGCTGGCCTGGGCACCCAAGGCTCCCCCTTCCGTGGCGACCCACCCGCTGGCGGTTCGCAAGGATATCCCCACCCTGCTGCCCGAGAGACATCAGGGGCGCCTGCCTGTGGTCCTGGAGGCCATGTCGCACCTCAAGGCAAAAGTCGGGGAGCGCACAGCCCTCTATGGCCTGGTCTGCGGCCCCTTGACGCTCGCATCCCACCTGCGCGGCACAGACATTTTCATGGACATGTTCGATGATCCGGAATATGTGACAGCGCTGCTGGACTATGCCACCCGTGTCGCCCGCCGCATGTCGGACCTGTACATCGACGCAGGCATGGACGTCATCGCCTACGTGGACCCACTGGTGTCGCAGATATCGCCCCGCACCTTTGCGACTTTTCTCCAGTCGCCCCTCAGCGCGCTCTTTGCGGACCTGCGCCAGAGAGGTGTGCCCTCCTCGCTCTTTGTCTGTGGGGATGCCACCAAGAATATGGAGGTCATGTGCCACACCGCGCCGGACGCCATCTGCATTGATGAGAACATCGATCTGGTGGCGGCCAAGGAGATCACCGACCGGCACGGGATCACCATCGGCGGGAATATCCCTTTGACCACCGTGATGCTGCTGGGTTCGCAGCAGGACAATATCAAGTGGGTGGTCGATGCGCTGGCAGCGGTGGATACGCACAACCTGATCCTGGCACCGGGTTGCGATATGCCCTATGACACACCGGTGGAGAATGTCATCGGCGTGGTGGAGGCCGTACGCGATCCCGCGCGATACCGCGAGGTAATGGCCCGCTATCACGCCCCGCAGGTCCACTACGAGATCGAGCTGCCCGACTATGCCTCACTGGAACGGCCTTTGATGGAGGTTTTTACGCTGGACTCTGACACCTGCCCGGCCTGCGGCTATATGCTGGGCACCGCGCAGCGTGCCACCGCCGAGCTCGGCGGCCGGGTGGACCTGGTCGAGTACAAGATTACGGTGCCAGAGAACGTCGCCCGCATGAAAAAGATGGGCATCACCAACCTGCCTTCCATCCTGATCGACGGCACCCTGGCGTTCTCTTCCATAATCCCCGGCAACCGCGAGTTACTGGCCCTGCTGCAAAAGGCCATCGCGCGGCACGGCAAAGGCGCTCTATGACCCGCATCCATCTCGTCAACGGCTTTCTCGGGAGTGGCAAGACCACGGCCATCGTGCAGGCGGCGCGCCAGCACATCGCCCGCGGAGAGCGAGTGGGCATCGTGACCAATGACCAGGGCCGCTTTCTGGTGGATACGGCCTTTGTGCGGGCCGAGCACATCCCGGTGGTCCAGGTGGCCGGCGGCTGCTTTTGCTGCTCTTTTGACCAGCTACTGGACGTGCTCACCGAGCTGAATGCCAATGCCCGGCCCGAGGTAATCTATGCCGAGTCGGTTGGCTCGTGCGCCGATCTGATCGCCACGGTGGTCCTCCCCCTGCGTGGCCGCCCGGAGCTGGAGGTGACCTGTGAGAGTCTGTCGGTATTCGCCGACAGCCGGCTGTTGCTGCGACGGCTGCGCGGCGAGCCCCTGCCCTTTAGCGACCAGGTGCTTTACATCCTGGACCGGCAGCTGGACGAGGCGGGCGTGCTGATACTGAACAAAGCAGACCTGCTGGAAGCCGCAGCTAGAGCCGAGATCGAGCAACTCGCCACGGAGAGACTCCCCGGCACCCCGCTCCTTCTGCAAAACTCGCTTGATCCGAGTCAGGTCTCGCGCTGGATGGGATTGATCGACGGCGGCCAGGCACCCCCTCCGGCCTTCCCGATCCGCATCGACTATGACCGCTACGGCGCAGGAGAGACGCAACTGGCCTGGGTGGACCGGTCGCTCATTGCCGACGTCGCCGCCGAGGATGGGCGGGCAGAGGTGATCGGCATGATAGAAGGCGTCGTGAATACACTGCGCGAGCACCACATTCCTGTCACCCATCTCAAGTTCCACCTTTCATCGGCGGACAACTCGGCCAAGCTCAGTTTCACCATGGAGCTGCAGGATGGTTGGCAGGGCCAGATCCCACACGTGCAGGGTGCCGTCGAACTGCTCCTCAATGCACGTGTCCAGGCGGACAGCCAGATGGCAGGCCTGTGGGTAGATACCGCCCTGGCTGGCGCCATCGATGCGTCCGGGGCCGTGTGGCAGCTGACCGGCAGCGACACGCTGACGCCGCAGGCCCCGCAGCGCCCCTGGCAGGCCCAAACGCGCTCGTAGCGCCAGTGCCCGTGTTTCGCCCCGCGGCCCCATCGCTGGTATAATCATGCGTTGAGCAAGAGCTATACCCGGGAGATCCTGAGACGATGTTTGAGAAGGTCGGCGCTGTTGTCGCGCGATACGATGAGCTGAATCGCCTGTTGTCTTCGCCGGAGGTGGCCAGCGATCCCAACCTGCTGCGCACCTACGGGCAGGAGCAAGCCGAAGTCGCGGCCATCGTCGAGGTCTATCACCGCTATCAGGCCCTAAATCAGGAACTGACGGATGCGCGTGCCCTCCGCGAGGAGGAGGTTGACGCCGACATGCTGGCCATGATCGATGACGAGATCGCGCGAACGGAGCAGGAACTGGAGGCCATCTCGACGGAGCTCCAGGAGTTGCTCGTGCCCAAAGACCCGCGTGACGCCAAGAACGTGATTGTCGAGATTCGCGCCGGCGCAGGCGGTGACGAGGCCGGGCTTTTTGCGGCGGACCTGTACCGCATGTACACCATGTACGCTGCCGCCCAGGGTTGGAAGACCAACCTGCTGAGTGCCAACGAGACGGGCATCGGCGGGTACAAGGAGGTCGTCTTTGAGGTCAAAGGGCGCAACGCCTATTCCCGGCTCAAGTTCGAGAGCGGCGTTCATCGTGTTCAACGCGTCCCGGTGACCGAGACGAGCGGCCGCATCCACACATCGACGGCCACAGTCGCCGTGCTTCCCGAGGCGGACGAACTGGATCTGCAGATCAACGACGATGACCTGCGCATCGACATCTATCGTGCGGGCGGCCATGGCGGCCAGGGCGTCAACACGACCGACTCGGCCGTGCGCATCACACATCTCCCCACCGGCCTGGTCGTCCAATGCCAGAACGAGCGTTCGCAGTTGCAGAACAAGGCGCGTGCCATGGACGTGCTACGGGCGCGCCTGTACGATCTCCAGTACAGCACGCTGTTCAACGAGCGCGATGAAGAGCGCCGCGCGCAGGTGGGCACCGGCGAGCGCAGCGAGAAAATACGCACCTACAACTTTCCGCAGAACCGCGTCACCGATCACCGCATCGGCTATTCCAGCTACCAGATCGAGAGCGTCCTCTCTGGCGAGATTGACGAGTTTATCGAGCAACTCGCCGCCCAGGAGCAGACGCGCCTGCTGGCGCAGGTGGCCTGAGGCCCATGGGCGGACTGACCCCCGCCGAGCCCTGCCCCAGCCGCGTTCGCGAGGCCCTGCAGTGGGCCATCCGCCTCTTTGTGGCCCACCAGGCCGATTCTCCCCGTCTGGACGCCGAATTGCTGCTCGCCCACTTGCTCCATGTGGACCGTCCCCGGCTGCTGATCGATTGGGATACCTGCCTCACCGCTGACCAGGCACGGCGCTACACTGACATGGTTCGCCGTGCGCTGGATGACGTCCCCATTCCCTACCTGACCGGCGAGCGCGCCTTTTACGACGTTACGCTGCACGTCACGCCCGCGGTCCTGATCCCGCGCCCCGAGACGGAACAGATCGCGGAGGAGGCGCTGGCCTGGGCGGGCAATCGCAATGGACAGCTACGGATCGTCGACGTCGGCACGGGCAGCGGCGCGCTCGCCATCGTGCTGGCGCGGCAGCTGTCTACGGCTACCGTTTGCGCTGTAGATATCTCAGAGCAGGCTCTGACGGTGGCCCGCCAGAACGCGCAACGCTACGGGCTGCAGGAGCGCATCCAGTTTGCGCAGTCGGATCTGCTCAGTGCCCTGCCAGGCCCCTTTGACCTCATCGTGGCTAACCTGCCCTACGTCGACCCCGAGACGTGGCCAGAGCTGCAAGCCAGCATCCAGAAACACGAGCCCCGTCTGGCTTTGGATGGCGGGCCCGGGGGTACCGCGCTGATCGAGCGCCTCCTCGGAGACCTCCCCTCGGCACTCGCCATGCCGGGCCTGGCCCTGCTTGAGTGCGATCCCCGTCAGACGCTGACCCTCGCGGCCTCCGCCCGAAACGCGTTGCCGGACGCCAATGTGCAGGTGCTGCGCGATCTGGCCGGATGGGACCGGCTGATCCGTATCGAGCGAGCGGAGGTGACGATGACGGACCCGCGGACGGAGCAGTACGACACTGCCGTGTTGCCGGCAGACGACCCGCAAGCCGTCGCCCGGGCCGTGAGCGTGCTGCGCCGCGGCGGGCTCGCGGTTTTTCCCACTGACACCGTCTACGGCGTCGGTTGCGACCTGCGGAGCGTATCCGCTCTGGAGCGCCTCTTTGCGGCGAAAGGGCGCCCCTCTGAGCTGGCGATCCCCGTGCTGGTCTCGGGGCCCGAAGAGGTCGCCACAGTAGCCAGGTGGATGCCCGAGAGATTTGAGGAGCTTGCCGGACGATTCTGGCCCGGCGGCCTCACCATCGTCCTGCCCCGCCAGCCCAATCTGCCAGACAGGCTGACTTCGGGGCGAGACACAGT
>CAZMAI010000150.1:0-2110 GCA_964564195.1 uncultured Anaerolineales bacterium
AGCATGCACAGCCACAGGCTTGCAGTGTTGTTATAGAGCCACGTCAGGATCACCGATGCGCCCACCAGATAGATGCCCCACCCGATAAGATGCAGCGGCAACGTCGCACCCACGGCCGTGCCGACGTACAGCACCGCAAGATACGGCAGCATCCAGAGCACCCACATGATGGCGACAAGATACGAGGCCTCTTCAGCGGTGGCGCGCCGCTGGGCCAGAGCCAGCGCTACCCCGCGCCAGCCAAACTCGGCCGTCGCCAGCGTCAGCAGGTGAAAGAGCAGCACCAGAAGCAGGCGGTCGGGCCGGACCGTCGCAGCCGGCATAATTCCGCCAGTGACCAGCGCCACGACGATGGCCGGAATGATGATCGCGACCGGCAGCAGCAGCGCAACCCCATACCAGCGCACGGGCAGGTGCCAGCACGAGACGCGGCCCCACAGCGTGCGCACGCCCTCCTTGCCGCCCAGGCGCGCACTGACGCCCAGCCCACTGACCAGCGGCCCGTAGGCTCCCAGCAGGAACAGGATAACGACGACGAGGTGGACGCTATCGCGCATATCCACTGCACCAACGAGCAGGCGCGCCCCGGTGACGGGCACGTACCCCTCTCTGGGCGCAAGCAGTAATGCCGGCAGCCAGGCCGCCCAGGAGAAAAAACAAGACTGCAATGTCAGCGCCCAAGCCGCCGAGATCCGCTTGCCACCGGTTCTACGCAACATCCGCGCCCCCTTCTACTCCACGGTCTCGCTCCCGTTGTGCGCAGTGCACGGCCTCGCCCCGCCCCAGTTGACGATGGCAGAGATCACACTGCTTGCAGCGGTCCGGCTCGACACCCGCCCGGACACGCTCGGGCCAGCACGGATCCGCGATCAGCCCCCGACCCACGGCAACCAGGTCCGCCCGGGCCTCGCGCAGCACCTCGACGGCCCTGCTGACGTCATCGAGACCGTTAACGGCGATGACGGGCACCCCCAGAATGTGAAAGGGCGCCGACCGGTCGCCAGGGGCATCGATAGAAGAGGGGGACAGATCGAGGATGTCCACACCAGCATCGATGAGCGCCCGGGCCAGCGTCAGGCTCTCTTCGATGCCGTATCCGGGGCCCACCGGCGTGTGCCGGTACAGGAGCAGGCGGTCATCCGGCAGCACGGCCCGGATCGCCCGCGCGATCTGAACAGCCAGGAGCATCCGGCCGTTCAAAGTAGCCCCGTACGCATCCGTGCGCGTGTTCTGTGTGGATGAAAAGAACTGGTTCAGCAAAAAGCCGTGGGCACCGTGCACCTCCACGCCGTCGAAACATGCTGCGACGCAGATCCCGGCGGCCTCGGCATAGTCGCCGATCAAGGCATCGATCGCCGCCCGGTCCATCTCGCCGGGCGTAACGCGCTGGCCCCGCGTGCCAGGAAAGAGCTGGATCGCCGCCAGGGCGCGGGCCTCCTGAATTGCTGTAGCCAGCGGACGCAGCCCATCGGCGGTGTGGCGGTTCGCGAACCCTGCGACGCTGGTGGCCTCGACGATCACCAGGCCGGGCCCGCCCCGCGCGTGCTCGCCATACCAGGCGATCCCCTCCGGCGTGTCGATGCCGCGGTTGACGACCATCGGTGGCATGACGATGCGGTTGGGCAGGCAGCGCCCGCGCACCTCCAGCGGCTCAAACAGCAGCGCGATCTCATCCATACACAGCCTCTCCCCTCAACTCCGAAACGGTCAGTTCTGGACTGCGCTTAACAGCACCCGCGCCGCGGTCTGCACCGGGTCCCACACGGGCGAGAAAGGCGGCGCATAGGCCAGGTCCATGTCCACAAGGTCCAGCACCGTAAGGCGCGCCGTCAGGCAGGCCGCGACAGTATCGATACGCTTGCCCGAGCCGGGTCCTCCCACGATCTGCGCGCCCAGCAAGCGACCGCTGCCCCTTTCGGCGCACAACTTGACCGTGATCTTGGCCGCGCCGGGATAATAGCCCGCCCGGGTGCGATCCTCGATCGTGGTGCAGGCATAGTCGAGGCCCAGCTCCTGGCAATCCTGCTCGCGCAGGCCCGTCCGGGCGATCTCCGTGTCACCCACTTTGGTGATCGCCGTGCCGACCACACCTGGGAAGGTCGCCTGCCCG
>CAZMAI010000150.1:2210-6302 GCA_964564195.1 uncultured Anaerolineales bacterium
TCCGGACGGCGCGCGATCAGCCGCTCTGGCCCGCCCACCTGCCCGCCGACCAAATACGGCATGCCGCAGGCGGCGTACGAGACATGCTCTCCGCGCTCATAGACGATGATCTCCAGCGCGGCGTCCCGCCGGCGGGCCTGCGCGGCGGCGCTCATGCCCGCAGCGTCGCCCCCGATCACCACCAGTCTGCGGGCCGCCATTACTGGATGTACCCCAGATACTGGCTCTGGCGCTGCAGGATCGTCTCGAGCATCGCCTCGGCGGCCGAGACCTTGTCCACATTGATATCGGCGAGCAGCGCCTGCATAACGACCTTCTTGGAGCCCGTCAGGACCGCCTCCGCGGTCAGTTCGTGGATGGCCACCTGGTTCTGCAACAGCCCCAGGAACCCGGCGGGGAGTCTCCCCAGCGGTGTGCCGTGCGCTCCAGAGCCGTCGATAGTGCCGGGCACCTCGACTGCGATGTCACTCGGCAAGCCATCGATCAACCCGCGGTTGGGCAGGTTGAGCGCGCCCTCATGGGCCACCTCGCCCGAGACCATCGCCTCGACGATGGGGATCACCCGCTCGCCTTCGTGGAACTGGTCCAGGTTAGGTACGGCCGCCGGGGCGCGCCCATGGGAGTACTCTTTGTAGTGCGCGTAAAAGTCGAGGATGCCCTTGTGGTCGACGACATCGTGCGCCCACTGCAGATACTCACCCATGTGGCTATCGGTGGTGATGGGCATCAGATCATAGCGCTTGAACAACTCCATAAACAGTCCACGCTCAACGCTGCCCTCAAAGTACGCAGGAAGTGCCGCCCGGATGTCCGGATAGGCATCGGCACCGGTATCCTTGTAGCGCGCCTCCAGCAGCATGGAAAAGTGGTTGAGACCGCCCGCCACCAACTCCAGGTCCTCCATCGGACGCCCCAGAATCGTGGGCAGGTGCTTGGCCAGCGATCCGATCTCGTGGCACAGTCCCACCAGGTGCAGATCGGGGTACTTGTGCAGCACCGTCGTGCAGATACGGCTCATCGGGTTGGAAAAGTTGAGCAACCAGGCGTCGGGGCAGAGACGCATCACATCATCGCAGATGGCGAGAATCGGAGGGATAATGCGCAGGGAGTGAAACAGCCCCCCGGGGCCGCCGTTCTCGCCGTACACCTGGCGGAAGCCGTACTGCTGCGGGATGGTCCAGTCCTGCTCCCACAGCTTGAACCGGTCGCCCACCTCGATCGAGCTGATGATATAGTTCGCGCCCTTGAGCGCGGCCTCGCGATCGGCCGTCGCCTCTACCGTGTAGGGCAGGCTATGCTTTTGCACGTGCGCCGAGCCTACCTCGTACACCCGGGCCAGCGCCGTCGGGTTGATGTCATGCAGCACCACCGTGCTGCCCTCAAGCACCTTGCTGCGAAAGACATCCGCCAGCGTGCCCAGCCCAAACTGCGCGCTCCCCGCCCCTACCAGCACAACACGCGCCATCTCACACCTCCTGCATCAATGACAACTTTGTCTAGTCCCAGTATGCCTGCGGAGCATCCTCAAGCACGGCCAGCGCTGCCCGCTGGCGTGCCATCCGGTTGCGCACCGCGCGATACAATCCCTCGGTCGTCTCGTCGATATCCAGCAGGCTGTTGGTATAGGGGTCCGCCTTGGTCGCCGCGTTGACCTGCGCGATCCACTCGGGCTCCAGATCGCCGGCACCCGACAGCGCCCCGGCGAGCCCTGCGGCCACCGCCGCGAGGCAGTCTGTGTCACGGCCAAAGTTGACCGCAGCGATCATGGCTGGACGAAGCTGTCCTCCTGTGGCCGCCACAATGGCCAGCCCCTTGGCAACCACCTCATTGGCCTGTGACTGGCCATAGACGATATAGTTGCCGCCCGAATAGTAGGCGTTCAACTCGTCCCACATCCCCATGGGGTCACCGGGATGGCCCGCAGCGATCTCCAGCGCGCGTTCAACCTCGCGCTCGACGCGATCATAGCCGCCATAGGGCGTGTTCTTTTGCGAGCGGTAGGCCGCAAACTCGCGCGCCGTGTCGAGCACCGCCTCGACGGTAGCGTTCGGGCTGAGCGCAGCCGCGAGGGCCGCGTCGTACAGCGCCGCCCAACGCAGCGCAAAGGTCGTCTCGTTGGCATACACCAGGCCCACGTCATAGACGTCAGCCGCCGCAGCGGCCGGATCGCCGGCGTTGATGATGCCCAGCGTGTGGCTGGCCCGCGCCATAGAGACGACGTTGTTGAACGGCCAGAGACGCCCCAACTCGCGCGGGGGCACGCCGGCACGCGCCATCTCCAGCAAGCTCTTGTCAAAGGGCTCCTGCTTGTAGCGCATCCTGTCCGGTTCGAGCACGTCCACCCAGACGGCCACAAAGTCGTCGGCGGTGATCCGGTCCTGCTTGCGAATGACCGCCAGGTTCATCAGCTTCTGGCGTTCGATGCCATCCTCCGTGGTGCCGGGCAGTCGCTGCCAGTCGGTGTAGGAGGTATAGTGCTTGTAGGAGCGCAGTTCCTGAAAAGTCCCGTAGGTCTGCTGGATGCGCTCACGCGACCAGCCCTCGACCGCTGCCCCCATCGCGGAGCCTACCCACGAACCAGCGATGGAACCGCGAATCTTTTCCTTTAGCGTAAGCATTTGTGTCCCCCTTCTGCGCCAAGAGTATGCGCGGAGTATACCCGATACGACCCGCGCCGGCACGCCATCTCAGAAGCTAGCTGACGCGAATCCCCAGGGTCAGATCGAGCCGGTTGCGCAGCGGCTCGCCGCGCACAAAGCGGCCGAGATTCTCCTCAAAGATCGCCAGTGCCCGGTCGTCATAGGCGGGGGTGCTGCCCGAATAGTGGCCGGTGATGAGGACATTGTCCAGGTCCCACAGGGGCGACTCGGCGGGCAGCGGCTCGGGATCGGTGACGTCCAGGCCGGCGCCGGCGACCTGGCCGCTGCGCAGCGCCTCGATCAGCGCCTCCTGATCGATGGTCCCGCCCCGTCCGATGTTGTAGATCGTAGCCGTGCGCTTCATCAACGCGAACTGCCTCGCGCCGATCAGGTGCCGCGTCTCCGGCGTCAGCGGGACGGTCAGCACGACGAGATCGGCCTCCGGCAGCACAGCGTCCAACTCCTCCGGGCCCACCATGCGCTCGATGCCGCGCACCTGCCGCTCCGGCTCGCGCCGGACCCCGATCACATGCATCCCCAGGGCGGCCGCAAGGTGTGCCGTGCGTTGCCCGATTGCGCCCACGCCGATCAACAACAGCGTCTTGCCCGCCAGCTCGAACACTGGATGCGACCAGCCGCCGCGCAGCCACTCGTGCCTGTCCTGCGCCCGCACCGCGTCGGGGATCCGCCGGGCCAGGGCGAGCATCATCGCCAGCAGGTGCTCGCTGATCGGCACTGCGTGGACGCCGGACACATTGGTAACCACGAGATCGCGTTCACGAATCTCGGGATGTTCCATGATCCACTCGGCGCCGGCGCCCCATTGCTGGTACCAGCGGAGGTTCGGCATCGCCAGAACGGTCTCCAGGGGAATGTGCCCCGATACTACCTCTATCTCAGGCATGGCCGCGGCGATGGCGTTGGCGTCCCGGGTCACCAACAGGTCGTAGCCGGTCGCCAGCGCGCGCAGCCGCTCCGCTGTCTCCGGGGCAAGAGGATCCATGGCTAACAATACCGTGGGCATACGCACCTCCGACTAACTTGGGGCAGCCTGTGCTGCTGGCAGAGAGGAGCACCGGCAGGAGGGACGTCCTGCCGGTGGATAAGACAAGCCAAACCGGGGCTCAGGCCAGGTATGCGCTCTGCTTGGCGTCGGGCGTGTACTGGTGCAACTCGATGCGGTTGCCATCGGGATCCGCCAGCCAGGCCTGGTACGCGCCGTCGCCGCCGAGCTTGATCTCACCGACCTCGACGCCGCGCTCGCGCAGCACCGACACGGTACGCTGAATGTCCTCAACCTCCAGACAGATATGCCGGTAGGACTGCCCCTCGGCCGGCTCGCCCAGCGTGCCCACGAACAACTCGATAAAGTTGCGGCCGCCGGCGTGAATGTACTGCCCGTGCCAGGTGCCATCGGGACGGCGGAACTCAAAGGCCTTGGTCATGCCAAGCT
>CAZMAI010000151.1:0-3072 GCA_964564195.1 uncultured Anaerolineales bacterium
CGCGCCAAAGAGCAGCGCAGAGGCCACGGCCATCCAGAAAGCAGAACGACGCATGTGCGGCGAACCTCCGAATGCAATTTGCGGACGTTGAATGACGGGACCATGGACCACGGACCACAGGTCACGGACCACGGGCCACAGACCACAGACCACAGACGATGCAGCAATGATGCTACCGACTACGAATCAAACGCATCCTATACATCCTGTCAATGGATGTTGGCCACCGCTCCCGACCCAGGATGCGGGCTATAAGCCCGCGGTCCAGAAGAGGCGCGGCGCCCTCCTTCGACGCGCCTGACGGGTGCACACGCGCGCTCTATCCTACCTATCCTGTGAATCGATGTTTGATTCCCCCGCCCGGTCGGCCTTTCGCGCCAGGATGCTCGCCAGGGCTGCGCTGAGCAAGGCTGCGCCCGCCCCGGCAAAGAACACCACCGGGTAGCCGGCGCCCGTGGCCAGGTAGCCCCCGACGATGCCCATGCTGCCAAAGCCCAGGCTCATGCCCATGGAGCTGAGCCCTGAGACCACCGACCGCTCCTCAGGCCGGGCGATCTCCATCTGCAGTGCCTGGTAAGCGGGGCGCCAGAGGCCCAGCACGCCATAGACTCCGATCACGCCCAGCATGGCACCGGCAGGCGCTCGCAACATACCCATCACCACCAGCGCCGCGGCCATCCCCAGAGCGCCGGCCAACATCAAATGCCCGCTTGATCGTCCGCGCCCCAGTCGCCCGCTGGCAAGCGCCGCCAACGCCGTGGCACCCATCCCCGCACTGGTCACCGAACCGATCACAGCGGTGGGCAGTCCAAAGATCGTGTCCATGTAGACCGCGGCAAAGGTCTTGCAGGCGGCGTGGCCTGCGTTCGTGGCAAAGCCACAGGCGGCCAGCAGCAGCAGCGCCGGCCCCACGCGAAAGCGCGGGCGCGGTGTATCCGTCCCGGCGCCCGTCGGCTCGACGGCTGCCGGCTCAACGGCTGCCGGGACGGCGGTTGGCGGCACGCCTCCCCTGCCAACCCGACCCATCAGCAGGATCGGCGCAAGCGTCGCGGTCCCGCCGGCGACAGTGGCCCATAGCGCCAGCGCGTACGGGCCGGGCAGGTCAGTGGTACCCCCCTGCAGGCCCGCGATGGCACCGGGCAGCAGGCCGCCGATCAGCGCGCCCAGGAGCATGCCCACGCTGGCGAACACCTCGCGCAGCGCATAGGCGGACCGACGGCTGCGCACGTCCGTCACCGCGGCCATCGCCGCGATCACGCTCACCACCTGCATCGACCAACCGAGCGAGATGACCACCTGTGCAACGAGCAGCCAGCCGAGCTGTACCGCCGCGGGGATGACCACCGCAAGGGGCGGCATCGCCATGCCCAGGGCAAAGATGACCACGCCCACGCCCAGCGTGCGCCGGGTGCCCAGGCGCGTGCCCAGGTACCCGCCGATCAGACAGGAAGCGGAAAAGGCGATGGCCCCCGTGGCCGAGAGCGACCCAACGGTCTCCGGGCCGTAGCCCAGACGCAGCACATACAAAGCGCTCAGGAGTTGGTGCATGCCAAGATAGGATCCGGAGCCGAGCGCTGAGGCGATGCAGAGCAGCCAGACCTCACGACCGTACCCGGCCGGCCGGCGATGATGCTTACGGGCCATGGTCCTCCGAAAAGATTGCTGATGGCAGATGGCAGATTTCAAATATCAGATCGCGGACGGCAGATCGCCGCGTCCGGCTCGGCCAAAACCTGCCGGCACTCCTGCGATAGGCCTATTCGGTATCTAGTCGCGCCGCGCGTGGTTGTGCGTGGGGCGCGACAGTCAGATGCTGGCCCCGTTGGGATCAAAGAACCCGATGGTGCGGTCGTACCCCAACGCTTCGGCCTTGGTGACCTGGCCAGAGGCGACCGCCAGGGCGGTCTCGAGAATGCGCCGCCCTGCTGCGTCCACCGAATCGCTGCCCGCGATGATGCCGGAGACATCGACGTCGACATGATCCTGCATCTGCGCGTACATCCCCGGGTTGCTGGCCACCTTGATGACGGGCACCAGGGGCAGGCCCTGTGGCGCGCCGCCGCCGGTGGTGAACACGATCAGGTTGGCGCCGGCCGCCGCCAGCCCCGTCATGATCTCATTCTCCTTGCCCGGCGAGTCCATGGCAAAGAGCCCGCGCCCTTTAATGGGCTCGCCGTACTCGAGCACGTCCTCGATGATGTGGGTCCCTGCCTTGCTGATGGCCCCCAGGGACTTTTCCTCGATGGTGGTGAGCCCGCCCCGGATGTTGCCCGGCGTAGGCTGGCTGCCCCGCATATCCACACCCACGCTGGCTGCGCGGCGCTCGATACGGTCCACGATCTCCAGCAGATGCTGGCGCACCTCGGGTGTACGGCAGCGGGCCGCGAGGATGTGCTCCGCGCCGATGAACTCGGTGGTCTCACCAAAGATCACCGAGCCGCCTCGCTCGATGAGCATGTCCACCGCCACGCCTGTGGCGGGGTTGGCGGCCAGCCCGCTGGTGGCGTCGGAGGAGCCGCACTTTATGCCCAGCACCAGCGATGACAGGTCACAGGGCGTGCGCTGTACCCGGTCGAGTTCCGCCTTGAGCGCGCGCACCTCGGGCAGGCGCGCCTCCAGGCAGCGGTTCAGCCCCCCCTCCTGTTGCACATTCAGCTGCAGTACGGGCTTGGCCACCTGTTCTGCCACCGCCACCAGGTCGCTGGCTTGAATCCCCTCGCATCCCAGCGAGACGAGCACCACGCCGCCGACGTTCGGGTTGGCGATCAGCCTGCCCAGCAGGTAGGTGATCCGGTCCAGCGTAGGCTTCAGCTCGCAACACCCGTGGTCGTGGGTCAGCGCCTTACTGCCCGGCACTCGGGCCGCCAGCGCTGTCACAGCCTCGTTCACACAGAACACCGTGGGGATGATGGCCAGCAGATTGCGCGTGCCCACCTGGCCATCGGCCCGGACATAACCCATGAACGATCGGTCAGTCATTCTCGCCGCTCCCCGCCTGTGCCCGCTTGCTGGCCACGTTATGCGTGTGCACATAGCCACCCGGGACGATGTCATCGGTTGCCTCGCCGATCG
>CAZMAI010000151.1:3172-6302 GCA_964564195.1 uncultured Anaerolineales bacterium
TTATGCGTGTGCACATAGCCACCCGGGACGATGTCATCGGTTGCCTCGCCGATCGACTCCCCGTACTTGATCACATCCTCGCCCCGGGAGATCGCGCGCAGCGCGACCTTGTGGCCAAAGGGCACGGGCTCGAGCAACTGCAAGGCAAAGCTGCTCCCGTCACGCTCCGACACGGCCACGACATCACCGGCCTCCAGCTGATCCAGCGCCGTGGCCACGCTGTCACCCAGATGCACCCTGACGGCTCTCTTGCTCACGCTGTCCTCTTTCTCGCTTGTGCCTGCTGCGCCCTGTTGCTCGCCTGGGGCCACCAGATGCCCCTTGGACAGGTAAGGTCCTGCTGCACGGGACGCACGGCAAAGCTGCGCCATTGATGGGCCTATCATACCCATGTCGGCGCAGCGTTGCGAGGCGAGCAGGGAAAGGTTGGTGCTGCGAACGTTAGGGGAGATCGACGAGGCCACGGCGCAGGGCGGCGACCACCGCCTGCGTGCGGTCGTTGGCCTGCAGCTTGCCGATGATGCGGCTGACATAGTTGCGCACGGTGCCCTCGGTGAGGTGCAACCGGGCGGCGATCTCGCGGTTGGCGAGTCCCTCCACGAGCAACTCCAGGACTTCTTCCTCACGGGGCGTCAGCGGCTCGGTGGCGAGATCCTCACTCGGGGGCGGGCGTCGCGTAGTCTCCTCTGTCGCCAGACGCTGGAACTCGTTGAGCACCTTGCGTGCCACGGTGGGATCCAGTTGCGACTCGCCACAGACCACGCCGCGAATAGCCTCCGTAAGCCTCTCCCTGGACGTGTCCTTGAGGAGATATCCACTTGCACCGGCCCGAATGGCCTCAAACACAAGATCATCGGTGTCGTAGGTGGTAAGAATGATGACGTGCGTTGCAGGAAGGATCTCTCGGATCTGTCGAGTAGCAGGCACGCCGCCCAACACTGGCATCTTGAGATCCATCAATACGACATCGGGCTGGAGCAGGCGTGCGACGGCTACTCCCTCTTGCCCGTCGGCGGCCTCCCCAACTACCTCGATATCGTCTTCATATAGCAGGATCGTCGCCAACCCCTGGCGTACGATGTGCTGGTCATCCACGAGCATCACACGGATAGCCTTTGTCATCGCGTTACCTCGACAGTGTACACGTTACGCGTGTTCCCCTGCCCGGCGCGCTGGTGACGCTCAGGCGAGCACCAATAATGGCTGCGCGCTCGCGCATGCCGAGAATCCCAAAGCGATCCGGGTCAATCGAATCGGCGTCAAAGCCGCGGCCATCGTCCTGGACTATCAGGCGTACGCCGGCGCTGTTCTGCTCGAGGGATATGACCAACTCGCTTGCCGCAGCGTGCTGTTCGGCGTTGTGCAGTGCCTCTTCGGCAATGCGATACAGCACGGTGGCCTCTTCTGCCGTCAGATCCACGTTCTCGCCACTGGCCCTCAGATAACTCGGAATACCAGAGCGAGCCTCGACCGATGACACCATGTCACGGAGGGCGCCCTCCAGTCCCATCGTCTCGACAGGATCGCTCCTAAGTTGCTGGATTGCTCTGCGAACCTCGGAGAGGCCGGTTCGTGCCAGCCCCGTCATGTACTTGACAGTGTCATCAGCAGCCTGTGGGTTGTGCGCCAGCAGCGTGCGCAGTGCCTCTAGTTGCACAGCAATCGCCGACAGAGAATGGGCCACCGTGTCGTGCAGCTCCCTTGCCAGGCGGTTACGCTCGCGACTCACAGCCAGTTGCTCCACAGTGGCCGCATGCCGGCGCATGCTATGGTAGGCCGTCTCAAGCTCAGCACGCTGCCGGCGCTCCCGCTCCGCCAGCACGCTGACAATCGTCGGCAGCACGTTTAGCACCAAAACGAGAATAGCCACGCTCAATAGATAGGCCGGCGCTACCAGCTGGGCAGTCAGCGCAACACCGGTTCCTATCATCACGAAGAGCATCGCCAGCGTGCCCCCGTACAGCGCACCGCGACGGCCATAGCCCCATGCGGCAAGAGTAGTGGGTATCAGCAACAGATAGGCTTGAACAGGCACCTGCTGCAGAGGAGAAATGGTTGAGCCGTCCCAGCCAAACGCACCAGACCAGAAGCCAACTTGCCCCAGTGGGGCGATGACAGTGTCCAACCCGCCCAGCGTGATATGGATCCCGAGAAGAACGGCTAGTAGGGAGCGGCCCAGCACGCGCTCGGCCAACACCGAGTACGCAAGTACGGCTACGACCAGACGGGTGAACAGGTATAGCCAAGCCCAGCTAGTGTACGGCGTGCCGGCCCGAAGCTCGATCAACAGGCCGGCGACCCCAACAGCCAACTCGACGGCGAGTATGACACGGAACACCCGGATTGCATCGCGTTGCGGCCAGGTTTGTTGCATATTCCAATTATAGCAGGCCCTGACAAACAGTGTGACCCGGGGAGGGAGAGCACCCCGGGCCAACTGCATCTTTCTGTGCCACACCGCTTGTGCGCGCAACGGTCCTGTGGCAACTGCTTGGAACGCTTGCGGTGCGGGCGATGCTGCCTACGTAACGAAACGTCAAACATCAGCGCCCGACGCAACTCAGTCTCTTGAGCCCCCCTCGACCGGTGACCTAAGAACGTAGCGTCCCTCAGCAAGACTGTACAACATATCGCACAAGGCGGCCAGTGTCGATAGTCACCAGTCATCCTGTGACATCTGTCACACTCCGGCGCTTGGCTTCTGGCCGGCAGCACAACACAGACCTGCTCCCTCCGGCTAGACTATCATCTGAGAGAACCATATCGCCAAAGTCAGGATGCAGGTGAGTGAGTACGGTATGGAACCGCTGGGCCCAGAACCCTTGACTCTCGCCTCCCCGCACGATACGATCAAGTCAGTGGCAATACGTGCAGCGCACGGGGCACTGAACGCAATTCACATCGATGGACAGGATATACAGGACTGAAAGCGGCAGTCGCGGGCTACAGCGCGAGTCGAAAAGGGCGCGGAGCTTTGCACCGTGGTCAATCTGGGAGGTCAGCGTGGACGCTGACCTCCACCGAGACCAACACCCGCACGTGTGTCGACCGCGGTCCGACCGAGCGATGTCTCTATCGCCGCCGACCCATCGATTGTTCACGGAGGAGAAGCATGCTCGCGAACGCACCG
>CAZMAI010000152.1:0-6226 GCA_964564195.1 uncultured Anaerolineales bacterium
GCCGGTGGTTGATGGTGTATGTCCGGCCCAGTGCATCCAGGTAACCCCGCAGCGTGCCAAAATGCTCAGCACACTCAGTACACAGGTCGTCCAGGATCTGGGGAGCGCCGGCGATGATCGGCTGGCAGGTGTCCACCTTGCAGTCCAGCAAGCGCAACGGGTTACGCTCCAGACGTCGCTTGCAGTCCTCGCAGATATGCTCGCGCTGCCCCTCATAGTAGCTCACCAGCTTTTGTATGTAGGCCGGCCGGCACCTGGGACAGCCCGTGCTATTCAGTTGAAATGACAGCTGCCTGAATCCGAGCTCGCTGAACAGCTGCCAGGCGACGGACATGACCTCGAGGTCGACAGCTGGGTCGCTGGAGCCTATAGATTCGATATCGAACTGAGTGTGCTGCCGGTAGCGGCCAGCCTGCACCCGCTCATAGCGGAAAATAGGGCCGGTGGTGTACACCTTGACAGGCTGGGGCCAGGTGCGCATGCCATTCTGAATGTACGAGCGCATGATACCCGCGGTGAATTCGGGCCGCAGGGTGATATCGCGTCCCCCCTTGTCGACAAAAGAGTACATCTCCTTGTCCACGATATCCGTGCCCTGGCCGACGCCGCGCACATACAGCCCCGTGTCTTCAAAAATGGGGATATCGAGCCGCTGGTAGTCAAAGAGTTGCACCACGCGACGGATCTGATCGTACACATAAAGCCAGTAGGGCTGGTCCTCGGGCAGAATATCGATGGTGCCCCGCGGAGCAAGATACACGATGGCCTCCTCCACTCTTGATGCAGCGCTGATTATAGCCCAAAGGCCCTGGAGCGTCTATCACCTGCCTGACGGCTCTCGCGTCATGCAAGGCGACCCGAAAACGCGAGAGCGCCGCTGTCACCGGGTCAGAATAAAGGGCACCGCCCGTGATAGCAATCCAACGGAGCGGCGCCCGATACCAATCTAGGCTGTCCAGGTAAGCAGAGCAGAGCCACTAGAGCTGCGACTGCAGGCGATCCTCAAAGTCCTTGAGGGCACGCTGCAACATGTTCTCGCGCACTGCGGTTGTGAGATCGCCGCGCGTTCGCTCCGTCACACCCCGCACCATATCTGTCGTGCGCCGCAGCCCGCGAGTCAATGTATCCGGAAAGTCCATCGTCACCAGAAGGCTGTAGATATCGTCCATGTAGCCCAGCGTCCGCTCGGCCTCGACCAGGTCGTCACGGCGCATCGCATCGAGAGCAAAGCGACGCAGCTCGCCGGCCGCTTCCCCCAGCCCGTTGAGATAGGGAGCACCGGGGACGTTCAGGCTGGCAGGTGTGGGCAGATCGTCGCCGGTAACGAGGGCCAGGGTGAGAGCTGCCTCGGCCATCTCCTTGAGCGCGTCCAGCAGATAGCCCGAACCCAGAATATCCCCGAACGGCGCCGCCTCGGCCACCATTAGAGCAGCCTCCTCCTGCGCCTGGCTCAGGAGCGACTGAGCCTCTCCCCAATCCCGCCGGTGCGTCGCACGGATAGAGTTTGCGCACAAGCGGATCAACATCCGCGAACGCTGCAGCGTCAGATCACGCACATGATTCTGCTCAGTCCATTCTTCGCGGATTTGCTGCACAATCGTCTCGAGATCCGGCATCGACTGACCTCCTCAACCCCTACTTGGCCTGCTCGAACACCACCCAGCTCAAACGCCCCCACGCCGTCTCGACATCCAGCGGCAACGAGGGCAACTCGGCGAGGGTAAGCGTGTAGGTCACAGGATTGGCCAGGCCATCGAACGAGAATTGGCCTGTGCCGTCGGTCGTGGCGAATACGCTGAAATCCCAGGCCTGTATCTTGACCCGAGTGCCCACCACGGGCGCTCCCGAGGCGTCATAGACATGGCCACGGATGAACATCTTATCGGGTCCAACGACCTCAGCCTGCACTTCGCGCCCTGCGTACGTCCCCGACGGGGCGTCAACGACTGCGCCGGGCGTCTCCGTTTCCTCTGTCTGGGCAGCCAGGCACTCGGTGGCAGCGTTGTCCGCGAGAGCTTCAAGCGAGGTATCTGCTGCCAGATCGAGCGCCTGCTCAAACTGCGTGGCGGCCTCACACCAGGCGCTGTCATCAGCAAGCTGCTGGCCGTAGGCGATATAGGCGGAGCGCAGCCGCGTGCTCACGTCCTTGAACTGCGGATCGATCGCATACAGGGCCCCAAAGCGATCGATAGCATCGGCCCAATCGGCTCCGTAAAAGCGCAAGCCATCCGCATAGAGTCTCGCCAGATTCTGCAGATGGATGGCCTGCGAATCGTCGGGGCGGAGATCGAGCGCACGACTGAGGTAGCGCTGCGCCTCCTCCATACGATCCTCTTCGATCGCCTCCTGGGCCAACGCCACAAAGGCATCGTATAGATTGTCGTCGAGCGCCTGGCGCTGGTACGCGGGATCTCGCAGCATGATCTGTTCGGCGCTCGCCACCACCTGAAGCCAGTCCGCGGCGCCAACGTAACCCAGATGCTCTTTCCAGAGCTCCTCCACGGATACCTCTTCAGGAGCCGACGTCGGCGTGGGAACCCCGCTTAGGAGAGCCGTGGCCTCTTCACGACGCAGCGCAGCGAACGGGTGATCGGGACTCAGCATCAGCGCCTGGTCGTACGCCGCAATGGCCAGTTCATACTGCCCGTCCAGCATGTAGGCCTCGCCCTGTTCGTAATAGCTCTCGGCCTGGCGTGCCTGCACCTGTTCGCGATCCCGCAGACCGAAATAGACCGCCGCCACCGCAATGAGGCCCACGATGACGACGACCAAAAGGGCAATGCCCCCCACGGTAAGCGCGGTACGGCAACCCTGTCGCGATCCGGGTGGCGTTGGCACGTCCGTGGACGAATCTGGAGGCGCAGACTCTAGAACGCGCGTCGGTTGCTCGATCTTGAGCCCGCAGTTGGAACAGAAAGCGGCATCTGCTTCCAGGGGAGTGCCGCAGCGAGGACAGTCCATGAGATCTCCTTTTCGGGGCTAGAAGACATACTCCAGAACAGGCGTGTCTTCCAGGTCAAGAATCTGAAGTTCTATCTGCGCACTGCCATCATCAGGTGAGAGGGCTGCGCGATAGGGAAAATCCGGGCGCACATCAAAGACCTGATCGCTCAGGATGATTCCGTTCTGGGCGGCCACCAGACGCCAGCGATGCTCCCCCGGCGCGGCGACCGTGACGCGAACGGCATCACCATCGCGCCAAGCATACAGCGAAGCGTGCTCATTGGCGAAAGTGATCCCTCCACTCTGGGACACAACATACCACGATTCGGTCCAAACCAGCGACGCCCCTGCCGTAAGGCTGGTGTTGTCCCAGAACGTCGGCGTCACCCCCGACCAGAGCTCCAGGTACTGGGCACCGTCATCGGAATAGGCGCTGTCATCAAAGTCGCGCCCAAAGCCAAAGAGCTTGGAGCCCGTCAGCACGGGGGCCTGTGAAGCCTGCACCATGCCGATCTGGGTGGCACGGTCATAGACTCCCGCAAAGGGTGCTGAGCGCTGCGTTCCGAAAAAGCCGAGCCAGTTGCGCCACTCCCCATACGAACTCAGATCGCGACCGCCATACAGCGGCCACGTCATGCTGACCCCTGCGGGCGGCAGGCTGTTATCTCCCGTGCTATGCACGACGACTCTTTCGGCCGGATAGGTGATTTGGAGCTCGGGCCCCACACCATGGCGACCGGGCGAGAGCATGGCATTGGTCCAATACTGAAACTGCTGGGTAGAGCCACTGGTGTTGGTGATGGAGACGCGCAGGCGTATGGCAGCCTCACCTGGTCTCAGCGTGATGTACACACGCGTGAGCAGCCCGCGCGTTGCCTCGAGGATTTGCATCACGGCGGTGGCTGAACCATCGGACTCTCGAACGATGGATCCGCCCCAGGGTTGCGCTGAGAGATAGCCATGCTCATCGACGGGCAACGCCCACTCGATGCCGCCCAGGGCAAGCCACCAACCCTGATCTGTGGGCCCCCAGCGCGTCGGCTTGGCCACACGGCTGTTGTAGAGCAGAGGCTGACCGGTCGGCAGGAAACGGCACTGGTAGACGCGCCCGCCCAGATCGGGAATGATCACCAACTGCAGATAGTCGTTCTGCAGCACGATCGTCCGAAAGGCTCGGCTAATGGGCGCGCCCACGCGGTCGTGATCGAGGAGCGGATAGGGGTGTCCTGCCCCTTCGTCGGTATAGAGCGCGGGCTCATAGTCGTACATCATGAGGGTCACCTGATCCTCGTAGGCGGATACCGCGGGCACCGGCGTCGGTGCCGCTGTGTTTGTGGTGGCCGGAGAGGGTGCCAGCGAAACGGTCGGCGTTGCGGCGACTGCCGTTGGCGAAATGGTCGCTTCTCGCACGGGCGTTACGGGCGTTGTCGTGGGCAGCGTCACCAGGTTCGCGCTGGCGAGATCCTCCGAGCCGATCACAAAAAACCTCACCACCTCTTGCATGTTGCCCGAAGGATCCGCAGCGACGATCCGCATGGCGTGGGGCCCCGCGGCGAGCGCACGTGTATCGAGGTTGTGACGGAGCCGGTCTCCCACCAGCTGATAGATCAGCCGGCCATCGACGTACAGCGCCATACTCTCCACGGCGCGATTGTCATCGCCGGCGGCAGTGATCTTGAGCCCGTCGTCCGGGAGAACGGTCTGGGGAATCTCATCCACGATAATGTCAGGGGGCCGGATGTCATACAGCCGCGGAGCGATCACGGCAACCTGGCCACAGGTGACATCGACTGAAAGTGTATAGGAGGCATAGCCATCCGCGCTGAGCTCGAGCAGGTGCCGTCCTTCCGCGACATCTGATTGGAGCGGGGCCTGGCCAGAGGGCTGGCCATCGATACTGACACTGGCGCCCGCCGGGTCCGGTCGCACATTCAGCACGGCCGCGCAGGGGGTGCCTGTCGGCACCGGTGTCTGGGCGGGCGTGGCAACCGGCCTAACCTCCGGTGAGCGATTGCAAGCAAGCGCCAACGCCAGGGCCAGCAGACAGGCCAGACCCCGCAAGCCTCCCAGGGCGAACACCGGAATTCGTTTCCCCAGCATGGCCAAAGTGTATGCAAGGCGCACTTCATTGTCCAGAGCCAGACGGCCAACTATTTGACGCTCTCGGGTCGGCGTGTTATACTGCCGCTCGTTCCCGCCACCCTAGCTCAATCGGCAGAGCAGGCGCTTCGTAAGCGTCAGGTTTCGAGTTCAACTCTCGAGGGTGGCTCTTTTCTTTTCCCCGACTCGGACAGATCCTTACCCTGCTGCAGGCCCTGCTACTAGGGCCAATGCCTATTGTCTCCGCAAGCGCCTCGATCCGGGCTGTCCAGCACACTGGTCGCCAGCGCACACTTTTGCCATAATGTTCGCGAGCAGTGAGTTGATGTCGACGCGGACATTCAATGGACTCTGCCAGCACGCCGGCGGCAGAGACCGCACCTTTCGGAAGGAGATCAGGTAATGGCATTGGCAACGCTGAACTTTGAGAGTCAGTTCCTCAACGGCAACACCACGGTGAGCATCATCCTGCCCGACAAGACGCGTGACGTGTCTCCAGACGCGTTCTATGGCTCTGGTGCCAGGTACCCGGTCCTCTGGCTATTACATGGGACCTTTGGCGACCACAGCGACTGGGTCCGCAAGTCGATGGTCGAGATCTATGCCCGTGAGCAGAACCTCGTCGTGGTCATGCCCAGTGCGCTGAATAGCGACTATTCCAACTGGGACGACTGCATGATGGGCTATGGCATGTTCGATTTTCTCACCCAGGAACTCATGCCCGTCATCTACAACTGGTTCCCCGTATCGGATCGCCGCGAGGACAACTTTATCGCCGGCCTCTCCATGGGCGGCGGCGGCACACTCAAATACGCTCTGGCCCACCCGGACAAGTTCGCCGCCGCGGCCGTGCTCTCCTCTTCGGCGCGCAACTATGAACGCATGCTCGCGAGCCCGGAGGCAGCCCAGGACCGGCGCCTGGCAAACAGGCTACGAAACTATGGGGGCAAGGAGAATTTCCTCGACTCGAATGAGAATACCTGGCGCATGCTCGGTGAGATGGTCGGCAAGGTGGACCTCCCGCGGATCTATTGCGCCTGCGGCACGAAGGACTTTGGGTACGAGCGGTTCCGCGAGTTCCAGGCCTATGCGCAGGAGCTCGGCGCTGACTTTACCTTTGAGGAAATAGAGGGCTTTGCCCACGAATGGCGGTTCTGGGACCTCACCATTCAAAAGGCCCTCA
>CAZMAI010000153.1:0-6223 GCA_964564195.1 uncultured Anaerolineales bacterium
CGACAGCGGGGTGCCTGGATCTGGCCGGGGAGATCCGGTCTGCCGGCATCCGGCAGCCACTGGTGCTCATGGGCTACACCAACCCGATTCTGGCCATCGGCCCGGACGCCTATGCCCGGCGCTGTCACCAAAACGGCGTAGACGGCCTGATCGTCCCCGACCTGCCTCCCGAGGAGGCCGGCCTGCTGGCCAGTGCCTGCCAGGAGCACAACGTCGCGTTGATCCTGCTGGTCGCCCCGACCACGGATGCCCCGCGTAGGGCGCTGATCGCTGCGCGCACGCAGGGCTTTCTCTACCTGGTCTCCCGGCTGGGCACCACCGGGGGCGGCACGCTCCCGCTGGACGAACTGCGGGCCCAGATCGCGGCCCTGCGGCCGGTGGCCCAGACTCCCATCGCCGTGGGCTTTGGCGTATCGACACCGGCGCAGGCCCGAAGCGTGGCCGCTACCGGCGCCGATGGCGTGATCGTGGGAAGCGCCATCGTGGAACGGGCAGCGCAAGGCCCTGAGGTCCTGCAGCAGTATGTAGCCTGCTTGAGCCAGGCGGTTGACGGCGGCGCACAACCGGCCAGTTCGGGGTGACCCGGCAACGCATTGCTGCTACACTGGCGCCATGACAGCGGAATCCTGGTCTCACCTGATCTACTTTGCCGGGCTGGCCACAGGCTCGGCCATCCTCTGCCGCCACGCGCGCCGGCGTGCGTATGTGCCCGTGCTGGAAGATCGCACCACCCGCGCCGACCGGCTGCTCACCGGCCTCTCCGGGCTGGGGATGGCCGTCCTGCCGCTGCTGCATGTCGCCACACCCTGGCTGGCCTGGGCCGACTACCGGCTCGGCCTCTGGAGCGTCACTCCCGGGGCGCTGCTCTTTACCGTAGGGCTGTGGCTCCTCTGGCGATCGCACCGAGACCTGGGGCGCTACTGGTCGGCCGGCCTGCAGATCCGGCGCGGGCAGCCGGTGATCGACGAGGGCGTGTATGGGCTGATGCGGCACCCGCTGTACGCAGGCTACATCCTCTGGGGGCTGGCCCAACCCTTTCTGATCCACAACGCCGTGGCAGGCCTCAGCATGCTGGCCACCTTTCTGCCTGTGTACGTTTACCGGGTAGACCGTGAGGAAAGGATGCTGCAGGGCCGGTTTCCGGAATACGCCGCCTATATGCAGCGCACTGCTCGGCTGCTTCCGCACGGAGCATCGCTAGCGCGGCTGCGGCCCGTGTCTCTTCGCCCCTCGCTCAACAGGCGCAGAGCGCGCAAACGGCCAGCAGCGGACCTGCCCGGTTGAGGCCATACGGAAAGGGCCCCGACCGGATGGCGGGGGCCCTTGGGTTCAAACTGAGGCAGACCTGATGGCCAGCCTAGCCGACGTGAATGATCTCCACGGGGCAGCTGTCCGCGCCGTCCACAGCGCAGTCCTCGAGGTCATCGGGGATCTCGCCAGTGCCCAGATCGCCGTCTACCTGGTACTCTTCCGCGACCATGGTGAGGCCGTCGTCATCGCACTCGGCATAGACTTCGGGGCAGCTCGACCAGCAAGCGCCACAGGAAATGCATTCGTCACGATCGATTGTCACTTTGACCATCAGTGGTCTCCTTCCGCACACTATTACAACTCTCAGGCTCCATACTGACCTGCGAGCCGCATCATACACCAAAACGCCATCTTTCGCAATCCCTGGGCTGCAAGTGGGCGCGCACCGCCGCGCCTGTGTTCAGCGTCACTTGCCCAAAGCGCCCCTGCGCACTAGACTAGCCTCACTGGCAGATGGATCTAGCGATGGAGGATGATGGCGATGGCCTACTTGATGGGAATCGATGTCGGGACGACCGGTACCAAGACACTCCTGATCAACGACACCGGCGAGGTCGTGGCCAGTGTCACCAGCGAATACCCGATGCACACCCCGCGCCCGCTGTGGGCTGAGCAGGACCCGGAGGACTGGTGGCAGGCCGCGGTGTATTCCATCCGGCAGGTGCTGCAGCAGTCGGGCATCGACGCCGCCGAGATCGCCGGCATCGGCTTGACCGGCCAGATGCACGGTATGGTGATGCTCGATGCCGCAGGCAAGGTCCTGCGTCCCTGTATCATGTGGAATGATCAGCGCACCGCCGCGCAGTGCGACTGGATTATGAACACCATCGGCCGTGAGCGCTTCCTGGACCTGACACTGAACCGGGCGCTGCCGGGCTTTACGGCGCCCAAGATCATCTGGACCCGCGAGAACGAACCCGCTGTATATGCGCAGGCGGCCAAGGTGCTGCTGCCCAAAGACTACCTGCGCTACCGGCTCACGGGCGTCTATGCCACGGAGGTGTCGGACGCGTCGGGGACCGTGCTGCTAGACGTCCAGAATCGCAACTGGAGCGACGAGGTCCTCAGCGAGTTGGGGATCCCCCGCGAGTGGATGCCGGAATGCTTCGAGTCCATCGAGGTCACCGGCGAGATCACGGGCGAGGTCGCCGAGCTGACAGGCCTCAAGAAGGGCACGCCCGTGGTAGGCGGCGGCGGTGACCAGGCGGCCAGCGCCGTGGGCACCGGCGTGGTCGAGCCCGGGCTGGTCTCGGTCACGATGGGCACCTCGGGCGTGGTCTTTGCCTATACCGAAAAACCCAGCCGCGACGTGGAGGGGCGCCTGCACACCTTCTGCCACGCGGTACCGAACAAGTGGCACGTGATGGGTGTGACGCTCTCCGCCGGCGGCTCTTTCCGGTGGTTCCGCGACACCCTCGGCCTCGAGGAAAAGAACGTGGCCATGCTGAGCCGCGTCGATCCCTACGTCATTCTCACGTCAGAAGCGCAGCGCGCTCCGGCCGGCAGCGAGGGGCTCTTGTTCCTGCCCTATCTCACCGGCGAGCGCACGCCCTATGCCGACCCTGACGCCCGCGGCGCCTTTGTGGGGCTGACCCTGCGCCACGACAAGCGGCACATGGTGCGTTCGGTGCTGGAGGGCGTGGCCTACAGCCTGCGCGACTGCATCGAGCTCTTCCGTGACATGGCGATCCCCATCCAGCAGGTGCGCGCAGTGGGCGGCGGGGCCCGCAGCGACGTCTGGCGCCAGATCATGGCCGACGTCTTTGGCACCGAGCTGGTGACCATCAATGTCACCGACAGCACGGCCTATGGCGCGGCACTTTTGGCTGGCGTGGGTTCGAACGTGTATGCCTCGGTGCCCGAGGCCTGCGCGGCGAGCATCCGCATCACCGATCGCATCGAGCCCATCGCGGCAAACGAGACGGTCTACAACGAGTACTATCCCGTCTACCAGACGCTCTACCACGCCCTGGAGCCGGCCTTTTCAGATATCTCGGCCACCGATCAGGGGTACGCCTAATGCCGGCCAGTCAGGCGGAGCGCCGCACGGACGCCGCGCGCCGCTCGACGGTCGCCGGCTTTAACGGGGCCGTGGCCACCAGCCAGCCGCTGGCGGCGCAGGTGGGCCTGAGCATCCTGCAGGGGGGCGGCAACGCCGTCGATGCGGCCCTGGCCACGGCGGCCACCCTGAACGTCGTGGAGCCGATGTCCACCGGCCTGGGCGGCGACGTCTTTTGCCTGGTGTACTGGGCCGCCCATCGGAAGGTATACGCCATCAACGGCAGCGGCAGGGCGCCCTGGGCGGCCACGCCTGAGGCCTACGCCGAACGCGGGCTCGATGCCGTGCCGCAGCGGGGCATCCTCGCGGTGACCGTGCCGGGCGCGCCCGCGGCCTGGTGCGACCTCTCAGCGCGCTTCGGCCGGCTGGGGATGGAGCGCGTGCTCGCCCCGGCCATCGACTATGCCGAGAGTGGCTATCCCGTCTCTGAGTACATTGCCAGCCTGTGGGGACGCGCCGTGCCCCTGCTGCAGCGCGATGCCGAGAGCGCCCGGGTGTTCCTGCCGGACGGCCGCGCCCCGCGGGCCGGCGAACGCATGCGCCTGCCCGACCTGGGGCACACGCTGGGCCTGCTGGCCGAGGGCGGCCCCGAGGCCTACTACCGGGGGCCGGTGGCCCAGGCCATCGTGGCCACGTCGCGGGCCCTGGGCGGCCTGGTAAGCCTGCAGGATCTGGCCGATCACCGCTCCACCTGGGTGGACCCGATCTCGACGGTCTACCGCGGCTATCGCGTGTGGGAGTGCCCGCCCAATGGGCAGGGCATCGCCACGCTCCTGGCGCTCAACATCCTCTCGGGCTACGACCTGGCATCCATGCCACGGGAAGATGCGTCCACCCTCCATTTGAAGATGGAGGCGGTCAAGCTGGCCATGGTGGACGCCGGGCGCTATGTGGCCGACCCGGCGCTGGCCGACGTGCCGGTGGAGGCGCTCCTGTCCGAGGCCTATGCCGCAGAGCGCCGCGCCGAGATCGCGCCGGGGCGCGCCATCGCGGTGCCGAAACCCTGGCCGTTGCCTACGTCGCCCGACACGGTCTATCTCACCGCCGTGGATAGCGAGGGCAACGCCTGCTCGTTCATCAACAGCCTGTACAACGGGTTCGGGTCGGGCATCACTGTGCCCGGCACCGGCGTCGTGCTGCAGAACCGCGGGGCCCTGTTCACGCTGGACCCGGCACACCCCAACTGCCTGGCGCCGCACAAGCGTCCCTACCATACGATCATCCCCGCCATGGTCACCAAAGAGGACCGGCTGGCCCTGAGCTATGGCGTGATGGGCGGGTTCATGCAGCCGCAGGGGCAGGTGCAGGTGCTGAGCAATATCGTGGACCACGGCTTGAGCCCGCAGGAGGCGCTGGACGCCCCGCGCTTTTCCTACGAGTCGGGCGCCACCTTCCACGTCGAGCCCTATGCCGGCCCGGAGGTCATCGAGACGCTGCGAGGCTATGGCCACGCGATCCCCGAGGACGAGGGCTACTATGGTGGGGGGCAGGTGATCATGGTGGATCCCGAGAGCGGCGCACTGCTGGCCGGGGCTGAGCCGCGCAATGACGGCGCCGCCGTCACATACTAGTATTGTACGCCCAATATTGGAGCAGGAGAGCAACAGTGAAGACCATTCGAGTCGGTGTGATCGGTACCGGCGGCATCGCCACCCAGCAACACATTCCGGGCTACCAGGCCGTGCCGGGGGTAGAGATCGCGGCATTGTGCGACGTGGTCCCCGGACGGGCGGCCGAGGTCGCCAA
Organism: uncultured Anaerolineales bacterium; assembly: GCA_964564195.1. GTDB lineage: Bacteria > Chloroflexota > Anaerolineae > UBA1429 > UBA1429 > JAAYED01. The sequence continues at coordinate 5,117 of CAZMAI010000153.1, forward strand.
AGGGGTCCCCGGCGCGGGCGCCTATGAGGATTTCCGCGAGATGCTCGAGCGTGAGGAACTGGACGCGGTCTCCGTGACCACGCCTAACTTTGCCCATCGCGACGCCACGGTAGCCGCGCTGGAGGCGGGCGCCCACGTGCTCTGCGAAAAGCCTATCGCCATGAACCTGGCCGAGGGGCGTGAGATGGTCGCCGCCGCGGACAAGGCGGGCAAACTGCTGCAGATCGGCGTGCACATGCGCTTTGAGGCGGAGGCCATGGCCCTGCGCAAATTCGTCGAGGCCGGCGAGATGGGCCAGATCTACCACGGCGAGGCCACCTACATGCGGCGCCGTGGCATCCCCACCTGGGGCGTGTTCACCCAGAACAAGTTCCAGGGCGGCGGCGCGCTCATCGATATCGGCGTGCACGCGCTGGATCGCGCCCTCTGGCTGATGGGCAATCCCAAACCGGTATCCGTCTCGGGTATGACCTATGCCAACTTTGGCAAGCGCACCGACCTGGCCACGCCGCGCGGCCTGTGGGACGTGGACAAGTTCGATGTTGACGACATGGGCGTGGCCCTGATCCGCTTTGCGGACGGCGCCACACTGATCCTGCGCGCCTGCTGGGCCGCGCACATCGAGGGCAACATCGTCGGCACGCGCATCCTGGGCACCGAGGCGGGCGCGTTCATGTCGCCGCTGCGCATCCACAAGGATATGCACGGGAGCATGGTGGACGTCACGCCTACCGGCCTGGTCCCGGTGGAGGGCCACGCGGCCGAGATCGTGCACTTTATCTCCTGCATCCGCGGCGAGACCGAGTGCATGGTCCGCAACGACCAGGTGCTGGACGTGCAGGCCATCCTGGACGCGATCTACGAATCCGCCAGCACCGGCCGCGAAGTGCTCCTGGACGCCTGAGGCAGCCAGCAAACGATGCCAGAGCGCGCCGCCAACCGGCCGGAGGCAAGCACAGCGGGCGTGCGCAGCCCGATGGTCGCGGCGCGCCATGGGCTGCCCTTTGGCAACCGCTACGCCTGGGAGAGCCGCGCCCGCACCATTGGCCCCTGGCAGTGGACCGCCAAGCGCGTCTCCTACGGCCTGTGCGGCGGTATGTGCTACGC
>CAZMAI010000154.1:0-6191 GCA_964564195.1 uncultured Anaerolineales bacterium
ACTTGTGCTCTCGTGGGGAAATCCGCGAGTTCAAATCTCTCCTTCCCCATCTGGTAGGTAGTTTGGCGTGCGGAAGTGGCTCAGTGGTAGAGCATCTCCTTGCCAAGGAGAGGGTCGCGAGTTCGAATCTCGTCTTCCGCTCAGAGTGCAGTCTGTAGGGATGCTGGCCCAGGCGCGTGCGGGGCCAGCATTCTTGTGTTGGGGCCGCAATTTCGGCTGTATCAGGGATATGGTATAATCGAGAGGTTGCCCGCGAGCCGGGCCAGCGAACGAGAATTGTGAGGAGGACCGAGCGTGCAAGTCACCAGTGAAACCGTAGCGCCCCGTGAGGTGGTGCTCACTATCGTTCCAGATGCAGAGACCATCGACAGCGCGATGCGGCAGGCCGCTCGCGACATCTCGCGCTACCGCCCGCTGCGCGGCTACCGCCCTGGACGGGCGCCTTATGCCATGGTGGAGCGCACCTTTGGCCGTGAGATGATTCTCAATGAGGCCCTCAACCGCATCGCTCCCGACATCTATCGTGAGGCGATTCGCGAGGCCGATGTTCAGCCCTATGAGCAGACGCAGATGGAGATCGAGGCCGAGGACCCCCTCGTGCTCAAGGTCAATGTGCCTCTCGTGCCTGTCGTTGAGCTTGGGGCATACGCCGAGATGACCATCGAGGCTCGGCCCGAGGTAGCGATCGCTGAGGCCGACATCGATGAGCAGATCGAGATGTTGCGTCGCCAGCATGCCGAGATCACGCCCGTCAAGCGCCCGCTGCAGATGGGTGACCAGGTCATGGCCGGCATCTGGGGCACCGTCGACGGCGAGCAAGTGCAGCGCGAGGAGAATGCCACGCTGGATCTCACCGAGTATATGCGCCCGGAGGGCTTTGCCGAAGCGTTGCTGGGTGCCGAGATGGGCGACACGCGCGAGTTTAGCCTGACGTACCCCGAGGATGAGCCGAACGAGGATCTCGCGGGCAAAAAGGTGGACTATAGGGTCGTCGTGGGTGAGGTCCGCGAGGTGGCGCTCGCCGAAGCCGATGATTCCTTTGCCAAGACTGTCGGCGACTTTGAGACGATCGCCGATCTGCGTGAGGCAATCGCGGACGACCTCAAAGAGCAGCGTGAGGCGCAGAACCGGGCCGCCGAGCGGCTCGAAGCCGTCGAAATGCTGATCAACAGTTCAGAGATATCCTATCCCCAGGCAGCCCTGGAGCGGGAGATCGATCGCGCTGTTGCCAATCAGCGCGCGCGCGCACAGCGGATGGGCTTTTCGCTGGACTCGTATCTACGCATCACCAACCGCACCGAGCAGGACTTGCGCGACGAGATCCGTCCGGATGCCGAAAAGGGGCTCTTGCAGCGACTCGTGCTCCTGGAGTATCTCCGGCATGAGGATGTCCGTTTGACCGATGACGAGGCCAACGCCGCGATCAACAACTATGCCAACAACATCGCCATGTCTTATGGCGATAAGGCAGAGGAGATCCTCCAGCAGGCGGTCCAGAACGGCGCGCTCAGCCTGGCCATCGAAGACGCGATGGTGATGAAGGCCGCGCAGTGGCTGGCGGACCGAATGGCCGGTCGCCCGTTGCCGGTTGAGGAGCCCTCTGAAGAAGACGAGCATGCAGCGCACGATCATGCCGGTCACGATCATGCCGGTCACGACCACGCCGGTCACGACCACGCAGCCCATGAGCACGCGGGTCACGCTGAGGGCGACGCTGCCGAGACCGCCGCCGAAGAAGAATCATAGTCGGGGCCAACTGCTTTGGCCCGTTGTGCGTCGCCACGTCGCAGGGTGGGGCGGCGCGGGAGGAACCATATGTTTACAGACGCCCTTGTTCCCATGGTTATCGAGAGTACGGGGCGCGGCGAGCGCGCCTATGATATCTACTCGCTGCTCCTGAGGGAGAGGATTATCTTCCTGGGCACGGCGATTGACGATCAGATCGCTGGCTTGATCGTGGCGCAGATGCTGTATCTGGACCGCGAGGATCCCGAGCGGGAGATCAGCCTGTATATCCAATCCCCGGGCGGCGTTGTCTATGCCGGTCTGGCGATCTATGACACGATGCAGGTGATTCGCGCGCCAGTTTCGACCATCGCTGTGGGCAGCACTGCCAGTTTCGGTACCGTGCTGCTGGCGGCTGGCACGCCCGGGCGCCGCTTCGCGCTGCCCCATGCCACGATCCACATCCATCAGCCCGCTGGCGGTGCCCGTGGCCAGGCCAGCGATATCCAGATCCAGGCCGAGGAGATCCTCCGGCTACGCAGGATGCTCAACAACATCCTGGTGCAGCATACGGGTCAGCCCCTGGAGCGCATCGAGAAGGACACCGATCGGGACTATTATCTGGATGCACAGCAGGCTGTGGAGTACGGTCTGGTCGACGAAGTGATTACGCCATCACAGGCACGCGAGGCCAAAGAAGAGTGAGCCAGTCCATGCAACGCCCCGGATGTTCGTTCTGCGGGCAGCCCGAAGGGCCTGGTCGTCGTCTGATTGCCGGGCCCAATGGCGTTCACATCTGCGACAGTTGTGTCAATCTGTGTAAACAGATCCTGGACTCGGGCGGCGAAGGCAAGGAGGAGCACGCGCTGCGTCGGGAGGATATCCCCGCGCCACGTGAGATCTTTGATTCTCTGAGCGGCTATGTCATCGGGCAGGAGCGCGCCAAGCGTACGCTTTCGGTCGCGGTCTACAATCACTACAAGCGCGTACTCGATAGCGGCCACGAGGACGATGAGGTGGAGCTCCAAAAGAGCAACGTTCTGCTCATCGGGCCGACCGGCTGCGGCAAGACGCTCCTTGCGCAGACGCTGGCGCACAGCCTGGATGTCCCTTTTAGCATCTCGGACGCCACCGCCCTGACTGAGGCCGGGTACGTGGGCGAGGACGTGGAGAACATCCTCCTGCGCTTGCTCTACAACGCCGATTTCGACGTCAAGCGTGCCTCTCAGGGCATCATCTACATCGATGAGATCGACAAGATTGCCCGCAAGAGTGGCGACAACGCCTCCATAACCAGAGACGTCTCCGGTGAGGGCGTTCAGCAGGCGCTGCTCAAGATTCTGGAAGGCACTGTGGCGAATGTCCCGCCCCAGGGTGGGCGCAAGCATCCGCAGCAAGAGTTCATCCAGGTCGACACCAGCGACATCCTGTTCATCTGTGGTGGTGCCTTTGACGGGCTTGTGGACATCATTCGCGAACGTACGCGCCTCAAGAGCCCGATGGGCTTTGCGCAGGGCGAGCGCCGGGTTGAGCCGACCGATGCCGAGTTGCTGAGCCAGGTCTCTCCGGAGGATCTACTCGAGTACGGGCTGATCCCTGAGTTTGTGGGTCGGCTGCCCGTGGTGGTGTCTGTCGATCCGCTCAGCGAAGGGGACATGGTGCGCATCCTCACCGAGCCGCGCAACGCACTCGTGAGGCAGTTCCAGCGATTGTTCGAGCTGGATGACGTCACGCTCGAGTTCACCGATGAGGCCCTGCTTGTGGCGGCGCGGGAGGCTATGCGATCGAACATGGGCGCCCGCGGACTCCGCACGATCCTGGAGGAGACGCTCAACGAGGTCATGTTCGAGCTTCCCTCCAATCCTGAGATACGGCGCTGGGTGGTGACCGCCGAGGATATCCTGGAGCGGTCCATGCCCGGTTCGGCATTGCAGAGGCGGCGCCCCGCTGCCTGAGCGATAGAGGTCAGTTGGATAGGCGCCCGCCACGGCGGGCGCCGCGTCTACCTGATTTGCCTGCCGCCCTGGATTTCTTTGACACCCCTCTCCCCTTCCGCTAGAATCTTGCGGTAAAGATAGAGCCTCAGGAGGACCCATGCTCAGCAGCGCAGACATACGTTCTCGCTTTCTGGCGTTTTTCCAGGAGCGTGGCCATACTGTCGTGCCCAGTTCATCGCTCATCCCGGGTAACGACCCGACGCTGCTGTTCGCCAATGCCGGCATGGTCCAGTTCAAGGACGTGTTCACTGGCCTCGAAGCGCGGCCCTACCGGCGCGCGACCACGGTACAGAAGTGCATGCGCGTGAGCGGCAAGCACAACGACCTGGAGCAAGTGGGGCCTTCACCGCGCCATCACACGTTCTTTGAGATGCTGGGCAACTTTTCCTTTGGCGACTATTTCAAGGCCGATGCCATCACCTACGCCTGGGAGTTCCTGACCGACGCGATCGGCCTGCCAGCGGAAAAGCTCTATCCCACTGTTTACACCGATGACGACGAGGCCTTTGCCCTCTGGGAAGGCCATCTGGGCCAGGGGTCGAACAGGATCACGCGTCTGGGCGCCAAGACCAATTTCTGGGAGATGGGGGACACCGGGCCCTGCGGCCCGTGCTCCGAGATCCTCTATGATCGCGGACCGGCGGCGTGCTCCTGCGGCCAACCGGATTGCGGACCCGCCAGCGACTGCGATCGCTGGCTGGAGATCTGGAACCTGGTCTTTATGCAGTACGAAAAGCGTGCCGATGGCAGCATGGTGCCTCTGCCAAGGCCCAGTATCGACACCGGTGCCGGGTTCGAGCGGATCACGTCCATTCTCCAGGGCGCAGACAACAACTATGACACGGACCTGTTTTTGCCCATCATGCAGCGGACACAGGAGCTGCTAGGGCACGATGATGCTGCCCGCCTGGCGAACCGGACCGCCTATCGTGTCATCGCCGACCACAGCCGCGCGATTGCGTTTCTGATCGCTGATGGCGTGCTCCCTGGCAACGAAGGGCGCAGCTATGTCGCCCGTATGGTCCTCAGGCGTGCCGCCCGCTTTGGCTGGTTCCTGGGGTTCAGGCAGCCGTTCCTGGGGGAGACCGCGCGGGTGGTGATCGACACAATGGGGCATCACTATACGGAGCTCCAGGAGCGTGCCGACTTTATCTGTGAGGCGATCACCCGTGAAGAGGAGCGTTTTCTCGCGACCCTCGATCAAGGCCTGTCGCGGCTGTCAGAGATCGCGGCTCAGATGGCCCAGAGCGGCGAGACGGTCATCCCCGGGCGCGAAGTTTTCCGGCTCTATGATACCTATGGGTTTCCGCTGGAACTGAGCCGCGATGCCGCGGGAGAGATGGGACTGGCCATTGACGAGGGCGGTTTCCGCGTCGCCATGGAAGAGCAGCGCGAACGCGCGCGGGCGGCCCAGCAGTCCCATGGGGGGCAGTCTGGCCCGCTGCTGAGCCTCGGCCTGCCTGCCACCGAGTTCCTCGGCTACGAGATGACCGAATCCCCTGCACGGGTGCTGGCCATCGCGCAGCAGGGCGAGAGCGTGTCGAGCGCCAGCGCAGGACAGTCTGTCGAGGTAGTGCTCGATCGTACGCCTTTCTACGGCGAGGCGGGCGGCCAGATTGGCGATCAGGGCGTCCTGATCTCGGACCAGGTCCGGGGTGTCGTCACCGACACCGTCCGTCCGACTGTTGAGATGATCGTACACCTCGTTCGCGTGGATGAGGGCACATTGTCGGTCGGTGACGCGATACTCGCCAGGGTGGATGGCGAACGTCGTCTGGATATTGCGCGCAACCACACGGCAACCCACCTCCTACACCGGGCGCTGCGCCAGGTGCTAGGCGAGCATGCGGCGCAGTCTGGCTCCTATGTATCGCCGGACCATCTGCGCTTTGACTTTACGCATCTGGCAGGACTCTCCGACGACGAGCTAAAGCACGTGGAGAGGATCGTCAACGAGCAGATCCGCGCAAACCGGCCTGTGACGACGCAGGTGATGGGCTACGAGGAGGCGCGCAAACAGGGTGCCGTCGCGCTGTTCGGCGAAAAGTATGGCGATCAAGTACGGGTCGTGAGTGTCAGCGGATTCAGCACAGAGCTGTGCGGAGGAACCCACCTGCAGTCGAGCGGTCAGATCGGGTCCTTTATCATTACCGGCGAGTCCAGCGTGGGGGCGGGACTCCGGCGCATCGAGGCTGTTACCGGGCGCGGAGCGGACGAGTACCGGCGCGAGCAGGCAGCGCTGCTCCGGCAGGTGGCCGACGTGCTCGACGCCCGCGGCGACCAGGTGCTGGCTCGGGCGGAGGCTGTGGCCGCTCAGCTGCGCGAGCAGCGGCGCACGATCCAGCAACTCCAGGCGCGACTGGCAGCTCAGGGTTCGGAGGGACTCGCGGAGCGCGCCCGCACCATTGGTGGTGTCGCTACCCTGGCGGCCGAGGTGCCCGCCCAGGATGTGGACGCCCTGCGCAGCCT
>CAZMAI010000155.1:0-1183 GCA_964564195.1 uncultured Anaerolineales bacterium
ATCCTCGCTGCTGGCATCGATGCCGCCGGTCTCGATCAACACGCCATCGGCAAAGGTCAGCGTCATGCCCGTGACGGCATAGCTCCAGGTCTCTATGCGATAGGAGTGGCCCGCCGGATCCTGCTCAAAGGCGATGGAAAAGGCGTCCGGGGTGCCCATCTCCGCCAGAATGGCGAGACGGTCATCCCCGCCAGACGCCTCCGGCCACACCTCCACGCGCATTTCGCCAAAGCACGCTCCGCCGCCACCGCCTGGCACCGTGGCCACCAGCGCAAGCGGCGCAGAAAGGTCGGGAATGGCATCGATCTGCGCCAGTATCGCACCATCGCCCACCAGAGTGACGACGCCCGCTTCGCACAGGATACCCAGGGCGTGTTGCCCGCCGGTGACAAGGCGAGCATCAGCCGTCCAGTCGCCAGGCTGTCCCACGGCGGGATCGGGCCCAAACGTTGCCTGACGCCAGCGGCCCTGGTCATCAATCTCCAGCAAGACGCCGCAGCCTGCCAGCCCCACGGAGGCACCCGCGACATCGGGAGCGGTGGCTAGAACCTCCTGCGACAACACGATGGCACGGGAGTCGTCCGCCATTGTGCTGGCCGCCACGGGCACCAACGCGATGACGGGCTCAGTGCCGGCCGGAGTCAGGCAGTAGCGCCCGCTCTCGACCGTCGCAGTGCCACGGGCCACGGTCCAGCCGGGGTCCGGCTCGGCGTCATCCCAACGAAAAGCGACCACCTGCGAGGTCGGCGGCGCCTTGAACTCCGTCTCTCCCAAGCCCACGGATGCCACAGAGCCCGCCTCGGCGACCGTGTCAGAGGGCGCCCCCGTGGCCTGATGGGAAGGGCCTGCAGAGTCCCCCGAGGACGACGCGGCCGGAGAACTCTTACCGCAGGCCGCGAGCGGGGCGAGAATCAAGAGTAGAGTGACCAGCGAGAGGACACACGCTACGAGAGGTAGGCGCGCACTGGCAGGCCCAAGCGCGCGACGAGAGGAGGATCGACCGGCACGCAGCATGGGCTACCTCCGATCCGCAGCTATGAAAGCGTTCTGCATCCGCTCACATTGTAGCAGGTGGCGGAGGCATGATCCATAGGCTACTGGCGAAATCGGCGGAAGGGGAGCATATCACGCCCAGGAACATAGAGATAGAGCCCTTGGGCGCTAGAGTTGCTGTCGCCGCCGT
>CAZMAI010000155.1:1283-6131 GCA_964564195.1 uncultured Anaerolineales bacterium
GGCACGCCAGGCCCAGCCCGCGGCCTCGCTCGGGGGCGTCCAGCTAATGGGCCAGCCGCCATCGGGCTGCTGCCGCGCTGCGAGATCGTCCAGGTGACCGTCATACTGGGCATCGGTGAACAGCGTACGGCAGTAGGCATCCGGCGCGGGCGCAAAGTGGAGGGGAGTCAGGCCGTAACCGGTCACCGGAGCATCGGGGATCAGGTACCGCGCACGTGAGAGGAGGGTGGCCAGACGCTCATATAGGCCGCTCACGTCTCTCAAGTGGGAGACACTCTCCAGCAACACAAAGGCGTTGCGCAGCGTGTGCGCGTCATCGGTCTCAAAGGTGGTCACACGTTGCAGGCAGGCCTCGATCGCGCTGGACAGCCAGCGGTGCGCCACCCGTTGCCAGGCCAGCAGCCCGACGATCCCGATCAGCCGGCCGATGTCGGGCTGTAGCGCGCCGGGGTTGTCCCAGTGCGCGGCGTGCGGTGCTTCCAGTGCGGAGGGGAAAAGCGTCACGATGCCGCGGTCCAAATCGGCGTGCTGGGACACGAATTCGCAGGCGCCCAGCGCCAGATCGGGCGAGCGCAGATTGCAGCGATAGAGCGTGTCCAGCGCGAACTCGACAAAGAGGGGCTGGCTCTCAGGGGTGCAACAATCGGCCTCCAGCGCATAGCCAAAACCGCCATCCCCTCGTCGATAGCCGCGCAGCACGTTGGCAACCCGCCCGGAGGGCTCGAGCCCGAGCACCTGGGCAAGTACCGCCCGCTCCAGGAGACGGCCGTTGCACCAGACAAAGGTGATGGCTGCCTCGAGATCGACCATGGATCACCTCCTGCGCAGCGTCACACAATCTCAGTAAAGGTTACAAACCGCTGGGGGTCGGCACGCAGCAGCCGCTCGTACAGCTCCAGGACCGGCACGGGTTCTAACAACAGAGCCTGCGCCTGCCCCACTCTGCCGCGATGCAAAAGCCCCGCATCCTCTACGGCACGCTGCACTTTGAGAAAGTCCAGATAGGCCCCGGATACGCCGACGGCCCACTGCTCTCTGGGATAGCGGACGAGGATCGATGCCGGCAAGTCGTGATACAGACGCTGGGCCAGCGCCGGGGGGAGCGACACGCGTTGCTCCACGAGGTGCAGCACCGAACAGCGATCCATCTGGACCCCCAGCATCAGAATGCGCCCGCCTGCGTCCATGATCGACTGCCACCCCTGGCAGAGCCAGCCTGCCCTGCGACCCCAGGCCACGAGCACGTGCTGGCGCTGAGGCCCGCGGGCCACATCTGGACGTTGCGCAAAGGTGTCCGCGATGCGCCCCATGCCTGTACGGCCCTGCAGGTCGGACCAGGGGAGCTTGCGGACCTTCCAGGCCAGGCCGGCGGTACGATCGGCCTCATCGCGGGGCACAGGCGGCGAAAAACGGTCGTGCAGCATCACAAGGGCGCCCTCCGGCCCGACGGCCTCCATCAGCGCGGCGATAACGGTCTCCGCGCCGCCCTGCACATAGCCGAGGCTGCTGAGCGAGGCGTGGACAGCGAGAACGGACCCGGGGGAGATGCCCAGAATACGCAGGTCTGCGAGAAGTTGCGCTCGGGTGACAGTAGTGCACCGCGTTGGCATGGAGGGCGAAGCCCTTTGCTGGTGCTGTGGCGTGGGGCACTGCCCTCGCGGCGATAGCCCGTGCCCCATGCTGACGGCCCTTACGCCAGAGCGTACTGCGAGAGACTCACAAAGCGCTCACGGGCACGTGGTCAGAACCTCGCGGCTCACGCGCATGGTGCGGTCGCCCACCCGGGCCTGGAGGAAGACGACGTACTTGCCGGGCACAGGATGCCGGTAGACCGTGGACGCCTCAGCGCTGATTTGCGCGACCGGATTGTCATGGCGATCGAGCAGCACCCAGGTCAACTCGCGGATCTCGGGGATGACAACCTCCCCGCGTTGAACGGAGCATCCGTCGGGAAGCACCTCCAGGTACACCGCCGGCTCAGGTGCCTCCAGCGCACCCGGCGGCAGTCCGCGATAGTTGCGGGCTACCACAAGGATCAGAACCACCGAAAGAATGCAGGCCAGCAGCCCGATTACGGCCACAATGATGGTAATGATCAGACAGTTCCTGTTGCTGCCGTTAGTTGGCTTTGTGCCCTGCTCCGGCGTATTCATTGGCTTCCTCCCAGGTTAGGGTGCCCGCACGCAGCGCCCTAAGGGCAGCGAATCGTCACCGTGGGGGTGATGGCATAGTACGCATCATCAACCCAGGCTTTAAGATAGACGCGGTAGCTCCCGGCACCGCTGTAGCGGAAACGCGACTCGAGGGCCATACCCTCAAAGACAGTGGTGTCCTTGAGGTCAGTTACCACCCAGGTGAGCCTGCGCGCCTCGCTCCCACCGCCGATCTCGCCGTGCTCAACGGTACAGCCATCGGCGAGCACCGTCAGGGTGGCCCAGGCGCCGGGCCAGGTGCCGGCGGGCACGTCCGCCCAGGGATCCGCCACATCGTTCACGAGGGCCAGCGCCAGGGCCATCAGCAGACAGGCGACCGTGGCTCCGATCACGGCATAGGTCACCACCATGCGCCTGCGACGGAGCAGTTGCTCGTCCGTGCCCGAGTCCGCACTCATGGTCACTCTCCCATTGCGCCCCGAACACGAGGCGGGGCACCTCCTCAGGCGGCACTAGGGACAGGTAATTTCCACGACATCGCTGATCGTCCAGTAAGCCCCCGCGTACCAGGCCTTGACGCTCGCCGTGAACGTGCCCTCTACCCAATACCGGTAGCGGTACTCGTTTTGCGCGTTGCGTTCCAACACCGGCACACCCATGGTGTCCATGATGACCCAGGTGAGCCGGCTCACCCCGTCACCGCCGGTGACGTCACCCCGCTCCACGGCACAACCATCGCTGAGAACCTCGAGCGAGACGCGCGCGTCGGGCGCCACTGGCTCGGCGGGCGCGGGCTGTGGCCGGATCAGCTCCGGCAGCGTGCCCGGGCCAGGAGGCGTGCCGCCCGGAGTGACACGCGCAGGAAGCAGCGCGATAAGCACCACGACGGCGATCACGCAGGCCAGCGCCAAAAGCGCAGCCGCAGCCAGCGCGAGGATGAGACACGTTCTGTTGCTGGATCCCGGCTCGCCCGATGGTGTCTCTGCCATGTACCTACGCTCCAGGCCGGAACGCGAACGGGTACGATAAAAGCATCCGAGAATCTGCCGCATCACACACAGAATAGCGTATCGCAGGGGCGATGTCTATGGTGTGGACGGGGAAATATCGTCGTCGCTGTTCGCATTGTCAGCCTTTGGCCGCACGCCGGTGGGGCGCGGGTCTCCAGACCCACGTTGGCTACACGGCGCTGAGGGGGCGGTCTAGAACACCACATCACCCCTGCCGGCGGCATAGACCTTATCATAGCCGCCACAACGGCTAGCTGGAAAGCCTGCTTTACTCGCCGCCCCAGGTGCACAGCTGCGCTGTGGTGATACTGGGGTTGCCATAGCCCATGTATTCCAACGGCCCCGTGGGTTGAGGATAGTCCGCCAGCTCTGCCTGAAGGCGCTCGCACAACAGGCGCATGCCGGTTTGGCCCTGCCAGCCATCGACGGCGTGGCGTGCCGAAATCGTCAGCGGCGCGCCGGGATAGGCTGCGTTGAGCCAGCCCGCCCGCCTGCCCGCCTCCATACGATCGCCGCGCAGAAGGTGCACCAGCACCAGCCTAAAGCCCGCGAACTGGGCGATGGCCGCCTCGGTCTCGCCCCGCGTAGCGCCAAAAGGCTCCACGACGAGATCGGGGTCCTCCAACACGCGCACCAACAACCGTTCTGCCTCCGCGAGTTCGCCGGAATCCATCAGATCCATGGCCTCGTACAGCAGGTGGTGCCGGTATTCCGTCGGGTCCCACACCGTTTCACGCCAGCGCACCGCGCCCTCCAGGTCGTCCTCCCCCTCCCAGGCCCAAACTTCGGTGTAGGCCCGCATGATCCCGGCCCCTGCCGAGCCGATGACGCCCCCGTGGAGTTTCAGCACGGCTCGCTCCCCCTCAGGCACCAGGCGTACGTCAGGATAGGAAAGGCTGATCGCCTCGAATTGCGGATCGCTGCTGTCCACAAGGTTGCGAAAGCCGGCGCGCGTCAGGCCGATGACGGTGAAATAACCATAGCAGGTGTGCGCGCCGCAGTCGGTGTCCTTGAGCACGAGCTCGGGAAGGCCATCGCCCGTCATGTCCGCCAGGCCGGCGATCTCGGGCATCAGCCCCGGCTCGCGGCTCAGCAGGTCGGTACCATCATGGTGGCCATAGAGCGGACCGCCTTCGCCGATGATCCAGAGGTTGCCTGGCTGCGAAAAGAACCACATGCCCGCGTACTCTGGATCGGCCTCGATATCGAGGAGTTGCAGGACCCACTCGTCCCGCAGGTCGCCAGTGAGCTCGAGGTTGCGCCATTGCGCCTGATCGTCCTGCCAGCCCGCCGCCATCAGCGCGGCCCGTACCTCGGCTGGGTCGCGACGCTCCTGCCAGGCATCGGCCAGCCAGGGACCGAGTGCATCCCAGGCCAACGGTGCATCGCCCAGCGGCGCAATCGCGAGCGTCGGTGGTGTTGTCGCCGTCGGCGGCGGGGTCTGCGAAGGGGACGGTGTAGCCGTGGCCGGCGGCCGTGTGTTCGACGGCGCGGCGGTCGCTACGGCCGCGGCGACCTGCGTCGCCATAGTGCTGGTCGGCGCCGGCGTAACTGCCGCGGGACTCTCCAGCGTCTCGCTCTGCGTGCCCGAGCCACAGCCCTGCGCGCCCAGAAGCAGCGCCCCTATCACAACAGCAACAATCCACCGCGACGGCATACCCACCCCCCAACCCGAATTACCTGGG
>CAZMAI010000156.1:0-6111 GCA_964564195.1 uncultured Anaerolineales bacterium
CAATAGCGCGCTGGGCCTGGTGGCCATGGCGCTGCTCGTTTTGAGCTCGAACGAGGTCGTCAAGCGCCTGGTGGGCCTGGCCGAGTACCTGAACCTTTCGGCCACCTTTATGGGCATGACGGTGCTCTCGCTCGCCACAAGCATCCCCGAGATCTCTGCGCATCTGACCGCCTCGGTGGGCATCCTCACCGGGTCGCTGGACTATCAGCAATCCTCAGCCATCGTGCTGGGAGCCAACATTGGCTCCGATGTGATCCAGCAGACACTGATCCTGGGCATCGTGGTATTTCTCAGCGGCGGGCTGCGTTTCAGGCGGTATTTCTGGTGGAAGAGCGTCATCCCCATGATCGTCACGACGCTCATGTGCCTCATTCTGGGCTGGGACCAGACCTTCTCGCGGCTGGACGGACTGATCCTGTTCGGCGCCTTTATCGGCTACACCTACTATCTGTACATCGATGAGCGCAAGTACTTTAACGCCGAAGAGCAAGAGCACAAGACGGAGAACGTGCCCCAGTCAGGCAGGGAGGCTATCGTCTATGCCCTGATCGCTGTGGGGGGGATGGTCATTACCATCTTTAGCGCCTCCATCGTGCTGCACGTCACCGAGTTTGTGGTCGATGCCACTGGCATCGGCGGCTCGCTGATCGGCGTCATGACGCTGGGGATCGCCTCGGCCCTACCCGAGCTCACAACGGCGCTGGCCGGCGTGCGCTCGAGAGAGCAGGGCATCTCGCTGGGAACGCTGGTGGGCAGCAATATCACCAATCCGCTGGTCGCCATCGGCGGCGGGGCCCTGGTCTCGACCTACTGGGTGCCGCGGCCCCTGATCCATTGGGATCTCCCCTGGGAGACCCTCACGGGCCTGGCTCTGCTGATCATCCTGATCCTGAACAAAGGCAGGCTCAGCAAACATGGGGCGATCTATCTGATGGTCCTGTATGTGGTGTACATGGTCGGCCGAGCCGTACTCTTTTCCAGCGACGCCTACATCTAGAGTCCGCCACGCTCTCCCTGACAGGCCCACGGAAGACTTCCGAGGGCCTGTCTTTTTATGCCCAAATGCCTGTACAACGGCGGTCTACTGCGATATACTCACGATGCCACTATCTGGAGGAACAAATGATCAAGACCGAGCGCTTTCGGGCCATGCTGCAGGGCCATCCGGTGGATCGGGTACCGGCCGCCTTTTGGTTCCACTTTGACGCCGCCTACGAGGGCGGGCAGCCGATGGCGCAGAGGCACATCGACTATTACCGCGAGGTGGATCCGGACATCCTCAAGGTGATGAATGACAGCGGCTACCCGCCGATCGGCCAGTTTGTGGTGCAGCGCCCGGCGGATTGGCTCAGCCTGGAGCCCACGCCGCTGACCGCCCCCCGTTTTCAGAGCCACCTGGAGGGGCTGGCGGGCATTGTGGCGGCACTCAAGGGCGAGGCGCCCATCATCACCACCGTGTTCGGTCCCTTCCGCGAGGCGGTCCGCGTGCTGTGGCAGAGCGACCCGGCGCGCTACCCGACGGAATTTGACGCCCGCGTGGGCTATCTGGAGCAACTGAGGCAGGATCCCGAACCCGTGCTGCAGGGGCTGCAGGTGATCGCGGAGGACATTGCCCGGTTCAATCTGGCCTGCCTCACCGAGGCCGGCTGCGAGGGCATCTACTTTTCCGCCAAGGGCGGCGAGCGCGCCGACATGACCGACGAGGAGCACGCCCGCTGGGTCCGGCCCTACGATCTGCATGTCCTGGAAAGGCTCGGGGCGGCCTCTGCCTATGTGGTGGGGCATTTCTGCGGCAAGGGTCTCAATCTGGAGCGCTTTGCCGGCTACCCCGTACACCTGGCCAACTGGGCCCACCAGTCGGACAACCCCTCGCTCCGCCAGGGCAAGGCCATCCTGGGCGGGGTGAGCATCCTGGGGGGCCTTGACGAGCGCGGGCCGCTGGTGTACGGTCCCCGTGAGGCATTGCAGCGAGAGATCGAGGACGCACTCGCCGAGATGGGCGCCCTGGGCTTTATGCTGGGCGCCGGCTGCACCGTCCCTGGAGATGTCGACCCTGCCAACCTGGTTTTCGCCCGCGAGTATATCGCCGAGCTGACGGCGGAGTAAGCACGATGCTGTGGGATGATCTGGAAGTTCTCGAGGAGCAGGCCGGACCGGCGCCAGCCAGCGTGCTGGTGGCAGTGGTGCCCACCCTCAAGGACTGGGAGCGCGTCCAGCACGAGGGGTGGTATCGCATCCCGCTCAAGCGCGCTCCGCGGCAGATCGGCGCCGAGTATCTCGCCTTTTACCATCCGGGCTGTTTCGGCGATCTGCGCTGGAGCATCCGCAGCTATGCCCCCATCCGGCGCTACAGCCTCGCCCCGCGCCGCGCATTGCTGCCGGAGGAGGGGGATCACCCCCGGGCCAGCGAGCTCTACTACCGGCTGGACCTGGGACCGCTCCAGGCGCTGCCGCACCCGGTACACAGCCGGCGGCTACGCCGGGTGACATTCATCCATACCGATCTAGAGACCCTCTTTCGGGCACAGGAGATCTGCGAGCTCTGGTCGCACGAGGACGCCAGAGCGCGCCTCTACCGGGGCCTGCAGATAGGCAGCCCGAGAGCGATCTACCAGGCAAGCGCCGCCTGACGGCCGGTCGCGGCAGCGAGGTGCGACAAAGATACTGCGCGCAAAACCGCACCTTGACGCCGAGAACGCCGTATAGATAGCGGAATCGGATCCAATGGGACACAGACACAGGGAGGCAAGCATGTTCGAGAAAATCATCGCCAGACTGACCCGCATGATCAAGATGGACCACACCGTGTATGACGAGATTGCGGTAGACGAGGACGCCACCGTCGAAGCCGCCATCATCGTGGCCATCACAGCGCTGCTGGGAGCGCTGGGCACGCTGTTCATCAGCAACTTTGGCGCGTTCATACTCACCTTCATCCAACAGATCGCTATCGGCTGGGTGCTCTGGAGCGCCATCGTGTGGGTTGTGGGCACCAAGCTTTTCGCGGGCAACGGCACCTTTATGCACATCCTGCGCGTGCTGGGCTATGTCACTGCCCCCCTGGTGCTAGGCATCATCCCCGTCATCGGCGCGCTGGTCGGTGGGATCCTGTCCCTGGTGCTCGCGTTCTTTGCCATCCGCGAAACCATGGACCTGACGACCGAAAAGACCATTCTGACGATCATCATCGGCTGGGTGATCAACCTGGTACTTGGCCTGGTATTCTAGTCGCCCTGTGTCCGATAGGACCTGAAAGGGCCGAGGCGTGCAATTCGAGTCCAGCTCCGGAGATAGTCATCCCCGGATGGGCGCCGTGAGAATTGCGCGCCTCGGCCCTCGGCATATCCTGGGCAGGCACCTGCTGGACCTGGCCATCGTCCTCGTCGCGCTGACGCTGGCGCGCTGGCTTCGCTTGACAGTGCCCCTCGGCCGCCCGCTCAATGCCGAGGGCACGGCGCTATATCCACCCATGCTGCTCCTGGCCCTGGCGGTCTGGTCGATCTGCCTGTCCGCGGCCCACGTCTATGGCGTGCCACACAGGCGGGACACGATCGCCGAACTTCAGGCGCTCGCCGCGGCCGTATCGGTGGCCACGCTGGTCTATGCGGGCTTGCTGTACCTCTCCTATCGCGGCCTCTCCCGCTTGCTCTATGGCTACTTTTACCTCCTCAACCTGCTCCTGACAGGCGGCGCTCACCTGCTCTGGCGGCGCTACGATCGCCGGCGGGGACTCGACCGGCGGCACATGGCGCTGCTGGGCACGTCCGCGGAGACGCTGAGCCTGGCGACGATCCTCACGCGCGCGGGCGGAGAAAGAGTCGCCGTCGCCGGCCTGATCTCCGAGGCTGAGGATCCCACACCGCTGCCTGCCGGGGCACCGCCGCTGCTGGGGGACCTCGCCGACGTGGAGAGGATCGTCAAGACCCACGGGATCGATGAGCTGGTCATCAGCGATGCGCGCCCATCGAAAGAGATGGAGGCCCTGCTGCAGACGCTGCAGGCGCTGCCCGTGGCGTTCACGCTGGTGCCCCAGACGGCGCAGCTGGTCCTGTCGCGGGCACGCATCGAGCCCCTGGGCGATCTGGTGCTGATCGGCCTGAACGCGCCGGTGATCGCGCCCCTGGACCGCGCCATCAAGCGAGCTGTGGACCTGGTCCTCGCGGCCGGTCTGCTGCTGCTGTGCGCCCCGGGGCTGGGGGCCATCGCCCTGGCGATCCTGCTGGACTCGGGCCGGCCCGTGCTGTATCGCAGTACCCGCCTGGGGGAGGGCGAGCGACCCTTTGAGATGCTCAAGTTCCGCACCATGCTCCCCGGCGCGGACCGGCAGCAGGAGCACTTGATCGGCAGCGACCCGCTGGGCGAGATCACATTTGCCAAGCGACCGGACGATCCGAGGGTGACGCGGGTGGGCCGCGTGCTGCGCCGTTGGAGCCTGGACGAGCTGCCGCAGCTGCTCAATGTACTGCGCGGCGAGATGAGCCTGGTAGGACCGCGGCCCGAACTGCCCGAGCTGGCGGCGCACTATGCGCCCTGGCAGCGCCGCCGGTTCAGCGTGCCCCAGGGCATGACCGGCTGGTGGCAAGTCTCTGGCCGGAGCGACCGGCCCAAGGCGCTGCATGTAGAGGACGACCTGCACTATATCCGCGACTATAGCCTGCTGCTGGACCTGGAGATCCTCTGGCGGACCGTGGGGGCGGTGCTGCGCAGGCGCGGCGCCTACTGAGGGGTCGCGCGGAGCTCCCAGAGGACGCCTGCCGCGCGCACATCATGGCCGGCCTCCACGGCGGGCCGGCGCGTCGCCAGATACACGGGCCCCCGCGCCAGGCCGGCGGACACGACCTCATCCAGCGACCCCTCCCAGGGGAGCACCACATCGGGATGCCGGACGCTGAACTGGCGCCGGTACCAGGGATAGGCCCACAACTCGCCGTCCAGCGCCACCAGATCGAGTCGCTCCCCTCGCGCCCACTGCAGATAGTCCAGCGCAAAGGTCTGGCCGTCCTCGCCGGTGATCACCAGCGCCCCCTCGGGCGCCGCTGCGTCGGCCGCCTTGAGCCAGTCCTGCGCGATCCAATCATCGCTGAGATCCTGGGCCCTGTACCCTGTGACCCCCAGCCACAGGGCCACGACCAGCAGTCCCCCGGGCACGAGCACCCTCAGCCGGGGACGCCCGGCCAGCGCCCCCAATGCCGCCAGAGCGCCGGCCTCCAGCGCCAGTGCGCCCAGCATCCAGACCGGTAGCAGGTAGACGTGCGAGTCGCTGGTGTTGTATCCCAGTGCATACAGCGCGGGGAGGCCCGCCAGCAGGGCCCCGGCCCAGCGCTGGCGAAGCGGCGACCGGCGGATCGACGACTCAAGCCCCAGCAGCACCAGAGCCAGCCCAGGGAGCGTGAACTGCCGCATGGCGCGCGCGGCCAGGTCAGCGATCCGAACCGGCCAATGGGCCAGCGGCGTGGCCAGCACATAGCCACGGTACATCTGGCCACTCACCAGCCAGAAGAAGCCCGCCCAGGTGTCCGGGTCCCCCCAGACCACGGGAGGGTCGCCGCGCGCTGCCAGCGGCAGGTACAGGTAGCTGCAGAGGCCGAGTGCCAGGCCCGCAAGGGCGACCAGGGCCCGGCGCCGCCTGACCAGCGGCCGGAGGTAGAGCAACAGGCCCGGCAGCAGGAGCGCCAGCGTGAGATGGTTCCCCAGCCCCAGCCCTGCGACAAGCCCCAGCGCCAGCCATGCCATACGGGGGCTATCCTCGTGCAGGGTCAGAGTGCGCCAGAGCAGCAGTGCGGCAAAGAGGGCATGCAGGGCATAGACCTCGGTGATGACCGCCAGGGACCAGAGCGCCGGTCCCAGCCCCCAGATCAAACCGCAAGCCGCTGCTATCGCGATAGCCTCGGAACCTGCCCCGCCCCCTGCACGCAGCCAGAGCCGTCGCGCCAACGCGGTGACCAGACCGGCGGACGCAGCCGCGGCCAGCGCTGAGAGCAGAGTATAGCGACGCGCCAGGTCGCCAGGGACAAGCCCAACCCAGGGGCGCGCCAGCAGACAGTAAGTGGGATAGCCGGAGGGGTGGGGCACGCCGCCCGACTCGCAGGCCGCGATCAGGTCGCCGCCATC
>CAZMAI010000157.1:0-2761 GCA_964564195.1 uncultured Anaerolineales bacterium
GCGCCGATCCTGATCGTCGTCCTGTATCGCCAGCCCAAACCTGTCTTTCCGGACGACCTCACGCCGGGCGACGAGATCGATGTCGCCATGGCGCTGGCCCGCCACCCGGAGTTGATTCTGTCACACTATGAGTAGCGACCTTCGTCAGCAGGCTACCGCATCACACCACTGATGCTGATCTCTGCCTGAGTGATGGCAATCTGCTGGATGGTGACGCTCTGGCTGGCCAGAGCCAGCCCCTGGTCGATGCCGTCCTGCAGGAGCGCAAAAGCCCACTCTGGTGCCCGGATCGAGCCGGCACGGATGTCCATGAGTCGCAGGCTGTAGCCGCTCGGTGTCTGATATGGCGCGAACACGGCGCGGACTGGGACGCGTGTGCCCAGCGCTATGGCCGTGCCGCGGAGCACCAGGGTGCCATCCTGCTTGAGATGCACGCGCGGGTCGATGACGTAGCCATGCAGTCTCAGAAGTAGCGCCCCGGCGCTGGTTGGCCTCTCAAAAAGGGCAGTCATGGCCTGCTGCCATTGATCGTCGCTCATCACCTCGTCAATGCCAGGGATCTGACGCGGTTCCGCGTCAATCCCCGCGGCATGCGCGGCCTGGTAGTGTGACAGAACGGCAGCGCCCAGCGCCAGGAATGATGTGACCTCATCCTGTGTTGCCGTTGCGGTGAACGTCTGGCCTGAGGCCGTCGACTCGCCAATGGCCACGACACGCTGCACGACCCGCCGCGAGGCAGCTTCGGATATCACAGGGTCCGGACTGTCGTCGGGCATGGCAGCAGCGGTACAGCCGGCGAGCAGCAGGGCTGCAACCAGTACGAGCAGCAAAAGACGCGAATATCTTGCGCTATACCCTCTATGGGTCATGTGCACACTCCTTGTTGTCTTGAGACCTGACCGATCCCCGTTCCCGGCCGCCCAGGATGTGACCATCCCGCATGGCGCCAGTGGTGGCGCCGGGCAACCTGACGGACCACCCGTGTCGGTAAGAACGGGCACGCGCGGCCGGAAAAGCCGGCTCACCGCCGCGGGCGGCTGTGCCGGGCCATCGGTCCCGTGCTGGACCGCGCCTGGTTCTCACAGGTCAGTTTCTGATAGTAAGGTTTCTCACCCCGGTGGTTCAGATACACCGGCGTGGGCTTGGAGGCGGAGCGCCCGCGCAGCCAGGCCACGAACCGATCAAACGTCTGGCGCAAAGTAATCACCACAATGTCACCTCGATGCTAATGATACCTTACTTTATAGAAGCGGTCAAGAATTTCGGTGCCGTGGCCCTGCAGGGGCGTGGCCCCGCAAAGTCCTTGACCGCCCGCGCGTCCTTGACAGGATTCATCGCATTGCTATACTTCAAGAAGCGTTGAACTAATATCCGACACAAGGAGATGCCATGCCACCAGAGGCAAAGCATCCAGAGCGAGCGGAGCGTGTGCGAGCGCAGGTCAGGCAGCACTATGGTTCGCTGGTGCGCACATCCAGTTCGTGTTGCGGGCCGGGTGCACCGGGGCAGGGCGGTTGTGGCCCAGGCTGCTGCGGTTCAGCGACCGACGTCAGCGAGCATGCCATCATGCTGGGCTACGCTGAGGCGGACGCCGTTTCCATACCGGAGGGGGCCAATCTTGGTCTGGGGTGCGGAAACCCGGTCGCCATTGCCTCTCTACAGCCCGGCGAGACCGTTCTGGATCTCGGCAGCGGCGCTGGGTTCGACTGTTTTCTGGCTGCACGCCGGGTGGGGCCTGATGGGCATGTGATCGGCGTGGATATGACGCCCGACATGGTGGCCAGAGCACGCGCGAACGCGCAAAAGGCAGACTTGCCCTGGGTGGACTTTCGTCTCGGTGAGATCGAGCACTTGCCGGTGGCGGACACATCCGTCGACCTGATCATGTCCAACTGCGTGGTCAATCTTTCGCCCGACAAACCGGCGGTGATGCGCGAGGCATATCGTGTCCTGCGAGCCGGAGGGCGACTGGCGATCGCTGACACGGTTGCTACAGGCACGCTTCCCGAGCAGGCGCGTCAGGATCTGGCATTGTGGTCCTGCTGCATCGCCGGAGCCAGCACAGTAGACGAGTGGCACGCGCTTCTCGCCGAGGCGGGCTTTGTGGAGATTCGGGTGGTGCCAAAAGAGAGCAGCCGCGCGCTGATCGCCACGTGGGCGCCAGGCTCGCGCGCGGAGGACCATGTCCTTTCGGCAACGATTCAGGCGATCAAGCCGGGAGCACCCTCTGCGGCCTCCTGCTGCTGACAGGCGCACGCGTGCCTGGTAGACACGAACAGGAGGGGTCAACACCCCTCCTGTTACTCGTCGGCATTAGCGCCGGGCGAGGCTAAAAGGGCCACTCCACGCCGCGGTTGTCGCGCAGCACCAGCCGGTCCTCGTCGGTGCGCGAAGCCAGATGCGGGTCGTGTCCGCGATCGCGCAGAAAGTACGCCAGCGCAGGCACGGCCGCCTGCTCCGGCTCGAGATCCGCCACGGTGTTCTTGTCGCCGCTCATGTAGGTCCTCATCCATCCCGGATGATACAGGCGGAAGGTGAACCCCCGGGGCCGCAGCCGGTTGAACAGCAATCGGACTCCCATGTTGAGCGCCGTCTTGGAGGCGCAGTAACCGAACCACGACTTACGCTCGGCCCGATTGACGCTGCCTGCCTCGGAGGAGACGAAACAAAGGCGCTTGAGTTCGCTTGCCTCCAGCAGGGGCAGGAACGCCTCCACGACGCGCAGCGGGCCCAGTGCGTTCACGCGGAACAGGCGGTGCAT
>CAZMAI010000157.1:2861-6098 GCA_964564195.1 uncultured Anaerolineales bacterium
ACGCGCCAACCCTTGGCCAGGAGCGAGGCGGTCAGCGCATGACCCAGCCCACGGTCGGCGCCGGTCACGAGTGCGGTTCTGGTCGGTGTGATATTCATGTCCATCAGAATGGCCACTCGCTTCCCATATAGTCGATCAGCGCCAGGCGGCCCTCGTCCTCACGATCGCTGAGAAAGTACGACAGGGCAGGGACTGCGGCCTCCTCAGGCTCCATGTCGCCACGGGTCCCCTTGTTGCCCGACATGTAGCCGTTCATCCAGCCGGGATGATAGAGCCGGAAGGTGTAGCCCTGTGGATGCAGGTCGTTAAATAGCAGCTTGGTCACCATATTGAGCGCCGCCTTGCTCATGCCATAGCCATAGCCACTGTCGCGATGCGCCAGCGTAATGCAACCTGCCTCGGACGACACGACCGCGATGCGCTTGAGTGTGCCTTGCTCCAGCAACGGCAGAAAGGCCTCGACGATGCGTAGCAGGCCGAGCGTGTTCGTGTCATAGGTCTTTTCAATGACGGTATAGTCCAGCCCGGATTCGATATCGCCGCCGCCGCCACCGATGCCGGCGTTGCTGATCAACAAATCGATGTGGTCGGTCTGCCGGGCGACCTCCGCGCCGGCCACACGCACCGATACCGTGTCGCTGACGTCCAGCGGGACGAGCTCCAGGGCGTCGCCGTATTGTTCCCTGAGCCGGTCCAACTCCGGCCAGTCCGCCAGGTACCTCCCGGCAAACACGCGCCATCCGGCCTGCAACAGCCCCGCCGTCAGGGCGAGGCCCAGGCCGCGATCAGCGCCTGTGATTAAGGCCACTTGATCCATGTACTGCTCCATTCAACCTGGAATACGATCCCGATGCCAGCGTCTAGTTTCCGGCGCACCAGGCGAGACAGTTGGTCACCAGGCGCAGGAATGAGGGGTGAGAAAAGGCCTCGACGGTGTGGCCGGGCGTGAGCACACATACGCGTCCCGCGCCTTCGGTGCGAGTCCACCCGCCCGGCTGCTCGCTGTGCTCCGAGACCGCCGTGGCAAAGACGTCAAGCGCGGGATCATCGATGATCATGTGGTAGTGCTCGTCGGTCACGGTAAAGGGGGCAACACCCTCCGTGAGGGGGTGCCCAGTCACGGGCTGTACGGTCACCGGGCACTGCTTGGGATGAAAGTCGAACACGCCCCCCAGCAGGGCGCGCATCGTTGCCAGGTCCTTGTAGACCGTCCCCGAATGCACCGCCAACAGCCCCCGCCCGGTTCGGACATAGTCGACAAAAGCCTGCTGCGCCTCGAGCGTAACCCAGGGATCGCGGTTGTCGGCGGTGATGTTGTTGGACTTGGCGAATACGACGACGGCGTAATCCGCCATCTTCTCCGGGGACCAGTCAGCAGCGTCCTCGATGTAATCCAGTTCGTAGCCCTCCAGCAGGTCCAGTCCGGCGTGAACCACGCTGGCAGGATGGTAATAGTCGTCACAGATCACAAGTACGCGCATAAGAGTGCCTCCTTTGACGGTTGCTAGGGGGCATATTGCGGCAGTGAGCGACGTGTGTCAAGAGCGCGTCGTGGCTCACTATTGACGGATGCCGGCGGCTCGGGCATGATGGTGCCCGTACGAATTCGCACAGATGGGGGAGCGATGCACCGATTGTTGCTGGATCTTCCGACGCGCCTGGAGACCGACCGGCTGTTGCTGCGGCCCTATGCCCCTGGCGATGGGGACTGGTACTGTGCCGCAAGCCTGCGCAACCGCGAGCACCTGTCGCGCTACGAGTCGGGCAATGCCATGATGTCCATTCAAACGCCAGAGGACGGCGAGATTGCCGTGCGGCAGTTTGTTGCCGATTGGACCGCGCGTAGTGCCTTTTTCCTGGGCGCATTCCTGCGCACCAATGGCGAGTTCGTCGCGCAGGTGTACATCGGCCCGCAGAACTGGGAGGTCGGCTGCTTTGCGGTGGGGTACATTTGCGATGTGAACCACGTCGGCCAGGGGTATGTGACCGAAGCCGTTCAAGGGGCACTGCGGATCATCTTTGGCCCAATGCAGGGCACACGCATCGCGATCTATTGTGACGACACCAACACCCGCAGCGCACGGGTTGCGGAGCGCTGTGGCTTTGTTCGTGAGGCGCACCTGCGGGCCAACCATCGCGCCGGGAACCGTCCGGTGAGCGGCGACTATATCTATGGCTTGCTGCGCGACGAGTACCTGGCCCGCGGCAGCGCTCCGCTGCCGGGGCACGTTGCCGACACGGCGGGCGTGCGACTGCGCCCGCTGCCTCCCGAGGAGCTCGCGCGCTGGCTGGAGATCGATCGTCGCGAGTTGATCGAGGGCGTCTATTACCTCGAGGATGGTGCGTTGGTGCTGCACCCGGAGCGCCATGACGTACAGGGCTGGTTCCAATCACGCGATGAACTGCAGCGCATGACGGAGGATCTATGCGTTCGGCAGGCGCGCGGCGCCTTTGTCGTGAGCGCCTGGGATGCCGGCCGGATTGTCGGGATCGCCGCGCTCGACAATGTTTCGCTGGGGCCGCAGGGAGACCAGCTTCAGCTGCGGTTGCTCCACGTCAGCCGCGACTATCGCGATCAGGGGGTGGGGGGGCGCCTGTTTGAGGTGGCCCGCGCCGAGGCGCGCCGCCTGGGCGCCCGCGACCTGTACGTGTCAGCGACGCCCTCCGAGCACACGATCCGCTTCTACATGGCGCATGGCTGCCGGCTGAACCCGCATCCCGATCCTGCGCTGTATGCCGAGGAACCGGAGGATATTCACCTGCTCTGCCAGGTGTGGTAGCGTACTGCGGGCACGATCGATGGGCCGGCAGCGCCCGGCCTGTCAGCCCGACTCGTCGTCATTGTCCGCAGCATTTGGGTCCAGGTAGCGCACATAGAACAACTCGGGATCGGCCTCGTCCAGGTGGTGCACCACGCCGGCGAGCACATAGCCGAGGCGATTGAGCAACTTCTGCATCGGCAGGTTTGACAGGTTTGTCGACGTAAAGAGCTTTGGGGTGGTGCAGCGCGTTTCGAGGTCGCGCATCAGCGCCGCGCCAACGCCCTGACGCCGGTGATCGGCATGCACATACAACATGCTGACGAATCCGAGTTCAAAGAAGGTGTACGCGAGCACGGCATAGCCCACAAGGCCGTCCTCCGTCTCGCAGACGATGCAGTCGCCCTCGTTCACCGCGCGCGCGATGAACGCGCGCCGACAGGGATCATGCGCGGCGATGTGATCCATGGCACAGAGA
>CAZMAI010000158.1:0-6027 GCA_964564195.1 uncultured Anaerolineales bacterium
ACCATCCTCGGCTCGGGCACGTCACACGGCGTCCCGCCCATCGATTGCATCATCAGCGATTACGCCACCTGCCCCCGCGGGGTGTGTGCCAAGGCACGCACCAACCCGCGCCACCGGCGCACGCGCGCCTCGCTGCTGGTCGAGACCGGCGACCGGAGCATCCTGATCGACACGTCGCAGGACTTTCGCCAGCAGATGCTGGACAACCAAGTGCGGCGGATCGATGCCGTGCTGTACACCCACTGTCACGCCGACCACGTCTTTGGCCTGCCCGATCTGCGCTCCTACTCGCACCGTCAGGCCAGCGAGATCGACATCTTCGGCTCGAGCGAGACGCTGGGCAATCTGCAGCAGGCCTTTGACTATGTGTTCCATCCGCCCGCCTTTCGAGGGGGCGGGATACCGGCACTGGCGCCGCACCTGCTGGAGGACGGCCTGGCGCTGGACGGCATCACCATAGAGACGTTGCCCGTGGAGCACAGCGGCCTGCAGGGCTGCCAGGGCTACCGGCTGGGCACGGTGGCCTACATCCCCGACGCCAAAGTCGTCCCCGCCGCCACGCTGGAGCGCATGCGCGGCGTCGAGTTATTGATCATCAACTGCCTCAGGCTCACGCCGCACGCGGCGCATCTCTCGCTGGACGAGAGCCTGGCGTACGCCGGCCGGGTGGCGCCGCGGCGGTGTGTGTTCACGCACATGACGCATGACATTGATTACGAAGTGGATTCCGCCCTGTTGCCAGATTGGGCAGCCTTTGGCTATGACGGGCAGACGCTCGAGGTGGACTAGCATGCCGTTTACCCAGGCCCTGGCCCGAGTGCGCTCTACGGCGACCCCTGTGGCACGCCTGAAACTGCTTTACCTGCTGGTCTTTAGCAGTTACGGCGCTACACAACTCTACCGGACGCTCTACTGGCGCCGCATCGGGCTCGACAATGCCGCCATCGGTCTCCTGGTCGGCCTGCAACCGCTGATCGCCATCGCAGCCGGCCCGCTCTGGAGCCTGCTCGCGGACCGGCTGGGGATCCGCGCGCGGCTGCTGACCATCGTCATCGCGCTGAGCATTGTGCCCATGGTGGCCATGGTCTGGCTAAACAGCTTTGGCTGGCTGATTGCATTGAACGTCTTGTACGCGCTCTTTTGGAGCCCGATCCAACCCCTGATGGACAGCATTGCGCTGGGTTCGCTGGGCGAGGAACCACATCGCTATGCCGTCATCCGCGGGTTCGGATCGCTGGGCTATGCGCCGGCGGCCTGGCTCACCGGCCTGCTGATCCAGGGACGCGACATCCGGTGGGTTTTTGCCGCCTACGCTGTGCTCATGGCGGGCGCGGCGCTGCTATCGCTGCGCATGCGTGCCGGCCAGGGAGCACTCTATCGCGCCAACGTGTCTGGCATCATCGCGCTGCTCAAGAACCGGACCTGGCAGCGGTTCATGGCGGCTGTGTTTCTCGCCATGGCCCTGCAGGAGGTGCTCAATAGCTACACGGGGCTGTACCTGGATACGCTCGGAGCCACGGAAGGGATGATCGGCTTCACGGGCGCCCTGGGATCGGGCACACAGACACTGCTGATGCTGGCCGCCCTCCCCGCCCTGCTGCGGCGCTGGAGCAGCGAGCGCCTGCTGCTGCTGTCCTTTGGCACCTACGTGCTCCGTTTCGCCCTCTTTGCGTTGTTCCCCATCGCCTGGGTGGCTTCGCTGAACAGCGCTTTTCTCGGGCTCTCGTTTGGTGCGGCGCTGGTCGCAACGGTGGAATTCGCCGGCCGGCATGCGCCGCCGGGGATGGAGGCCACAGCGCAGGCGCTGGCCAACAGCCTGATCGCGGGCCTCGGGCGGGCCACGGGCGGAATGGCGGGCGGCGCCGGCTATGAGAGCCTGGGGCCGCAGCCCATGTTTGCAGTGTGCGGTGGCATCTCGCTGCTGGGCGCCTTTGGATTTTCCAAGACGCTGCGCAAGGCGGGCGGAGCCCCGGCCGTCACATCCCATCACCAGCCAAGCTAAGGGAGCGCCTCAGCCTGGCTACCTGAGGGCCAGGCACTCTGTTTGGATCGCGCGAACATGTGTGCTATCCTTTTGTGCGGATGGGCTGAGGTCGCAAAAGCCACGTTTGGTGGGCCCATCAACGTACGAGGTAGACAGCGTGCCAGATGATATATGCGCTTTTCCGCCCCTCGCGCAGCGACCGGGCGGTTGTTTCTATGTTTGAGATAAACTACTGAAAGGTTAAATAGAATAGAACAAATGACAGAGAACACACTTAGGCTGTTGCCACTTGGGGGACTGAGCGGCATCGGCAAGAACTGCACCGTCCTCGAATACGGGGATCAGATCCTTGTGATCGATGCGGGTATCGAGTTTCCCAGCGAGGAGATGCTCGGCGTCGACGTCGTGATACCCGATTTCAGCTACCTGGTTGAGAACCAGGAACGCATCCGGGGGATCGTGATCACGCACGGGCATGAAGACCACATCGGCGGGCTGCCCTATCTGCTGGAAGACATCTCGGTCCCGGTGTACGCCACCACCCTCACACGCGGGTTGATCGAGGTCAAGCTGAACGCCAACCAGAAAAAGCGCGCGCGCCTGCAGACGATCGCGCCAGGCCGTGCGATCAAACTGGGCAGCTTTGAGGTGACGCCTTTTCACGTAAACCACTCTATCCCGGATGCCGTCGGGCTTGCGATCCGCACGCCAGCCGGGCTGGTGGTGCACACCGGCGACTTTAAGATCGATCACACTCCGATTGAGGGCGATCCCGCTGACCTGGGTCAGCTGGCGCTGCTCTCGGCGGAGGGCGTGCTGCTCCTGCTCTCAGACAGCACCAATGCCGAGTCGCCAGGCTACACGGTGTCGGAGAGTCGCTTGCGGGACACCTTTGAGCAGGTGTTTGCGCACGCCGATGGCCGCATCATCGTCACGACCTTTGCCTCATTGCTCTCCCGCATCCAGCTGGTCATCGAGACCGCCGCCCAGTTCGGGCGCAAGGTGGCTTTTGCCGGACGCAGCATGGAGCAGAACACAGCCATCGCGGAGGAACTGGGTTATCTGCAGTGGCCGGAGAACACGCGCATCCCGCTCAGCCAGGTCGGCGATCTGCCCGATGAGCAGGTCGTCATCGTCGCCACCGGGTCGCAGGGCGAGGTCAACTCTGCTCTGGCGAGGATGGCCTCAGGACGCTTCCGCGAGGTCAAGATACGCGAGGGCGACACCATCCTGATCTCGGCCAAGGCGATACCGGGCAACGAGACCGCGATCCACCGCAACATCGATAACTTGTTCCGCAGAGGCGCTGAGGTGATCTACGGCACACCGGCCGGCCTGCACGTCTCCGGGCACGCGGCACAGGAAGAGCTCAAGATGATCCTCAACCTGCTGCGCCCGGTGTACTTTGTCCCGGTCCACGGCGCCTATCGTATGCTCCACCAGCACGCTCGTCTGGCTTACGAGCTCGGCATGAGCCCGGACAATGTCTTTGTGCTGGACAATGGCGACACCCTCGAGGTCAGCATCGACGGGGCACATCGCGGAGAGTCTATCCCCGCTGAAGGGATCATGGTGGATGGCTCGACCGTGGGCGACGTGGGTCCGACGATTTTGCGCGACCGCATGACGCTGGCACAAGACGGCATCGTGGTCGCCAAAGTGTCGGTGGATGCCCGCACGGGGAACGTCACGCGCGATCCCGAGATCGTGGCTCACGGGTTCGTATATCTGCCCGAGGCCGGGGACTTGATTGAGGCGGCCAACAAGGCAGTGGCCCGAGTCGTTGAGAGCTATCAGGGTAACGGACAGGGGTACGACGCCAACCAGATGAGCTTGATCGTCGAGCGGCGTCTGGGCAGCTTTTTCCGGAGTGAGACCGGTCGCAGCCCGGTGGTCGTGGCGGTGGTCTCGGTCACCTGAGCGTGGTCATAAGGCGAGAGGCGGGTGAACGCCCGCCTCTCTTTGCGTATCCGCGCTAGATCGAGACGATCGCTGTTCGGCCCTCATCGAGGGAGCGTTGGGCGGCAGCGAGAATCCGCGGGACCTCCAGCAACGCCTCCGGGTCACAGGACGTGTCCCCTGAGCGCACCTGCCGCACAAAGCCGGCGATGATGTCCTCCAGATCGGCGCGACGCCCGAGGTAGCCGATCGGCTGCCAGGCCCCTGCCGGTGCATCCTCGCTTGAGAATCCGCGAACTCCCCGCGGCTCACCTGACAGGTCGACCTGCCCGCGACTCGCCACCAGACCGCGCACGGCTGTCATTTCTTGCGCCCCGACCACGCGCGATCCCACCGCATAGACCCCGGCGGCACCATGCTCATAAGCCACGTTGAGCATGATGACCTCCGCGCCGTCGGAGCCGCTCACCTTCCGCGCCATCGCGCCAGTCGCCGGGGTGCCCGCGAGATAGTGGAACAAGCCCAGGTCGGTCGCCACCGCGATCCGCCAGTCAGCGATCTCACCGCTATCCATACAGGCAGACTGCCATAGAAGCGGCTGGCCAAAGAGATCGGCCCGGAGCTGTCTGCGAACCACGACCAGGGCCGGATCCGCCGGCCAGGGCGTCGTGAGGCAGAGGGCAACGCCAGCCTTTGAGGCAGCCTCCACCAGACGCAGGGCCGTCTCTGCATCGAGCGCCAGCGGGGCTGCCATCAGCACATGCTTGCCAGCGCCCAGGGCCCTGAGGACCAAATCCTCCCTTTTGCCCGCAGCGAAGGCCACATAGATCGCCTCGGTATCGTCGCTGTCGACCACGGCGTCAGGCGTATGCACAAAGCGGGCACTGAACATCTCTTGCAGCGCGCTGGTGTCGCCCGCATCGGGGGCTCCTACAACGCGCACCTCGGCCCCGTCCACGGCGCTGAGCGCCCGAAACGCCGCTTGCCCTTGATCATTCCAGCCGACGATACCGAACCCGAGTGCAGAGCTCATCCTATCTTCCTTTCAGCGGTAGTTAGCCCTTTGTACGGTTAAGCGCGGTATCGCCTGCCCTCGTCCAGCATAGCCAGATAGTTACGCATCGGCACATAGTTCGCCACCGTGTTCCCGGTCCCCAGGCAATATCGCCCCTTGTGCTGGAGCGCATCGAGTGTGTGGCGCACGCGCTCGCGTACTGCCGTCTCATCCGCGCGGCACAGGAAATCCATGTCGATCCCGCCCAGGCAGGCCATCCGGTGGCCATACTCGGCATGGGCATCGATCACGGATTCGATCGTGTCCTCGTAAGAGTGCTTGCCATCGACCTGGACGTCATCCAGCAGGTCAGGCAGGATCTGGCTCAGGTTGCCGCAGGAATGCAGCAGGTAGGGCAGGCCCGCCTCGTGGCTCAGCGCGGCGCAGACCTTGTGGCCGGGCAGCACAAAGGCCCGCATGTCCGCGGGACTAATCAGCGTGGCCGAGTTGAAACCCATGTCGTCGCTGCCCCACACGGCCTTGACCCGGTCATAGGTCAGGATCTTGCGCAGGGTGACATCGAAATAGGTCATGAGCCGGTCATAGATGGCCTGCACCAGATCGCGCTGGTCGTACAGCGCATAGCACAGCGTCTCATAGCCCATGAGCCAGGTGAGCCACTCACAAAAGTGGCCCGTCTGCCCGCCGATGATGCACATCCCCTCGGGCAGGTGCTCCTGGTACCACTCCAGCGCATGGTAGGTCATCTTTTCCGGGTCGGGCCAGGGAAAGACCTCGAACTCTTGCCAGTTGGTGATCGGGCCCTTGTGCTCCTCCATATACGCCCGACCCCCGCTGCGCGCGAGATCGGCCGTATCCGTGGTCAGCACGTGAGTGAAACTAATGTCCGGATCGTCCTGCCCGCACACGACATAGTCATAGCCCAGGAACTGCTGGATGCGCATGTACTTGGCCAAGCGAAAGTGCGGATCGTCCTCGTCCAACCCTTCCAGCAGGTCAAACTCGCGAGCTACATAGTCATTGTTCTCAGCGTCCAGGTACAGCTCGATGTTGTACACGCGGTCGGGGGCCTCAGAGCGTGTGATGCAGTTGATGAAACCTTGCCAGTTGGGCTCGATGGGCAGTGAAA
>CAZMAI010000159.1:0-6011 GCA_964564195.1 uncultured Anaerolineales bacterium
TGACCGTCTGCCTGGAGTACATGCTGCAGCACGCCGTGGGCGCCGCGCAGTTGCCGGACCGCAAGGACAAGACGCCCGACGCGCAGCGTGTCCGCTTTGCCGGCAGCCACTCGTACTATTTCTTCCCGCGTCCCGTCACCCTGAAAAAGATCGCCATTACCGAGATGCGCCACGCCGAGTCGATCTCGGAGCGCATTGTGCAGCTGGGCGGTGAGCCCGTGACGACAGCCAACCCCTTTAGCCTGCAGGCCTCGATCGCCGAGATGCTGGCGGCCGACGCCGACCTGGAGCGCCACGCTATCGCGTTCTACGGCGAGATCATCGACGCCGCCCGCGCGGCCGACGACGAGCGCACCGCGGGGCTATTCGAGTACATCCGCAAGGACGAGGTGGGGCACCTGGAGGCCTTCGAGGGGGTGCTGGGGGCGTAGGATCGTCTGAACGTCTGAACGTCCAAAGGTCGAGGCCGGTCGCGGCCCAAGGTCAGGACGTGCGAACGTGTGAACGTGTGAACGTGTGAACGTGCGAACGTGCGAACGCTGTGACGCTTTGCCCTAATCCTGTATATCCTGTTCATCGATGTGAATGTCCGTTCCTGCCCGGGCATGCTATGTGTCGTCTCGGACCAGGCACACAACGCTGGCAATGGCTAGACCGAGCACCACTGCGAACATCCCCACCATAAACCACTGCCCCTGCTGTGCAAAGTACCCCGGGCTCACGATCTCGGAGTAGATCACCATGCCTGCCGCCAGCAGATAAAGCGTCCGTGCCCACCCCCCGGTGCCGGTCCTGCTGCGCGCCCGCAGGAGCCCAGCGCCCGCGACGATCAGCGCGGCGGCCGTGAGCAGCTCAGCCGCCAGGTGAAAGGCGATGCGCAGCGGCTCTGACTGCAACTCGGGCACGTTGCCCGTGATCAGAAAAAAGGCCCACTGCGCCAGCATCAGACCGCCGACCACCACGCCGTACCAACCCGCGAATCGCATCGAGCACCTCCCGTTGCCGCAACTGAGACGCAGTGTGTCGCGACAGTGGGCCAGTTGTCAAGCAGCGGGTTCCGCTGCACG
Organism: uncultured Anaerolineales bacterium; assembly: GCA_964564195.1. Lineage (GTDB taxonomy): Bacteria > Chloroflexota > Anaerolineae > UBA1429 > UBA1429 > JAAYED01. Next base: position 1,068 of record CAZMAI010000159.1, read on the forward strand.
CCAGATCGTGGCACCGCGCGCAAACAGGTGCGCGTTGCCGTCGCCCGGCAAGGCGTACACAGGCTGGCCCCAGCCGAGGCACTCCTCGCAGAGGGCCTCGACCTGACCGCCGGGGGAGGCGTGGATGATCAGGACGCGGTCCGCCAGCACCGCCACGAGCCGGTTGCGCGCCGCGGCCAGGGGCGCGGTGAGGCGCGACTCGCGCGCCGGGAACGGTGACAGCAACAGCAAGCGTCCGGCGTCGATGGCCGTGCGCTGCTCCCTGCTCAGGCGCATCCCCTCCAGCCCGCGCGCTGGCACGTGGATGATGGGCTGCTCCCCGCGCATCAGCAGCCGCAGCGCCTCCCGCTCCATGGGCGCGTGGAATCCCCCGATGACCGGCACGCCGCTGTCACGAAGCTCCCGCGCGAGGTCGTAGGTCGCCAGGATCAGGTCGCCGGGCAGCCGGTGCGAGCAGAGGAGCGCCGTGAGGTTGGGGAGATCGAGCAGCGCCGTGTCGCCGATGGCCGTGAGGCTGGCTGGTGCCGCCTGGCCCATCCGGGTGCAAGCCTGCGAAAGGCGAGGAGATAAGGACGGGTCCAGTTGTAGGACGGTGTTCACCTATTCCAACCCGAGGTTGTACCTGAGGGCGGCATCCACCTGCCGCATGGTCTCCTCGTCCAGCCGACCCACCGGACGTAACTGCGCCTCGCCCCTGGGCGGCCGGAAACGCGAGGCGGGACCCGACTGCTGCACGGTGGCGAGTTGGGCGCAGTTGACGGCGCTGGTTTCCGGCAGGCCGGACTGCGAGGGTGTGATCGTCACCACAAAGGGATAGGGGCGCGGGGGCACGGTGCGCGAGATCGCCGCGACGACGGTGGTGGCGCTATACTCATTGCCCAGATCGTTCTGGACCACCAGCGCGGGCCGCAGCCCGGCCTGCTCGCTGCCCTTGACGGGGTCGAACTCTAACCAGTAGATCTCGCCCCGCCTAACGCTCATCGCCACTCGCTCCTGCGACCGCCTCCGAGACCGCTCCTGCCGAAGCCTCCGCGAACTCCGCCGCCTCCGCCGAATACAGCCGGTACCCCTCCGCGGCCAGCGCGTCCTGCTCACGCTTGCGTTGCGCCGCCAGCGCCCGCGCGATCACCTGGCTGCGGCTGATCCGCAGCCGCTCCGACTCGCCGTCCGCGTAGGCCAGCAGGTCCGCTGGGACGGTGATTGTGAGCTTTTGTGCCGTTTGCTTGGTCGAGGTCATGCGATACCTCCTGGGATGGCCTGCGCGAAGGTATTGAAATACCACGGTAAGGCCATACTTCTCTTGTGGCGACAGTATACCACAATGGCGCAGCCGGTCAAGACCCCACTCGCCTCGCTCCTGCTCCTCCAACCACCGCCGGCTTGCTTAGCCTTGAGGCCGCCACCATTCACTAACAGGCGGGCCATCATCGACCGCCCTCTACCTCGCCGTGAGGATAGCGTCGACCTGCACGCACTCGCAAACGCCTAATCTTACGTGGGCATGGTTGGCTGCCAGCTGAGACCCGCCATGGCCTTTGACATATCGCCGTGTATCACGGCCAAGACCCGCTCGCACTTGTCCTTTGCTTCAAGATCTGCTGCTTCGACCACGCCCAGTGCCTGTAGCTGAGACCGGCATTCTTCAGCGCTTAGATCGAGTTTATATACCGCATCTTCCGCGACGTCCATGCAGCGCAGGTACTCGTCACCATCAATTCGCAGACCGCGATAGAAATAGAACGCATCGGCCCTAGACTTGCGTGCGAACCTGGCAATGTCGAGCAGAAGACTCAACGCCTGTCCCCAAGGCGACAACCCCGCCTGCTCCCGTGGGTCAAATCGCAGGCCGACACGGCTCACAGTAGGGATAACGTTCACGCTCGTGGCCTTTGTTAGCCTGGCATGCAACACACCCATAATCTCGTGGATCGCAACTTCGGGAGGCACTCCCTGCCCACCGAGTTTCTGGTACAGGGTGGTCGCGTCGGCTGAGAGCGAGTTCCGCTTTGTTGCGAGAAGCTGCTGGATGTCCCCGGGTATTAGCTGATCAATGACCGCATGACCCTCAAGCTCCAGGCGCGCCACCTCCGCTTGAAATAGCGCTGTAGCGCTCTCAGGCATCCAGCGAATGTTATCGGCCATCCTGTACGTGAAACGGGTCAGAGTCTCGCGCAGGCTGCTGCGCACCTTCTCTACGCGCCTGAGGTCATGTTCGTCAAAAGGACTCACCCGCATGTTCAGTTTGGCCTGGAGGGCACCCGCATACGTGGTAGACGATAGGCTGAACCACTCCGGGTTGATAGGTGCGTCCAGCGGCGGCATCCTGGACGCTTTGTCAATGGACGTGACACTGCCCTTCTTGTACAGATCTGAAAGTGCACGAGACACTGCGTCAATTACAGGCACCCCCAACTCGTTCGCCAGAGACTGCGCCTGCTGCTCAAGTTCGGCCGCGCCGCCTGTTTCATCCTGCGTGAATCCGAGAACAGCCAGGCCGCGGTACTGTGACCACATGGCAGCGCCTGCCGAAGGGCCTTTTGGCAACTCCAGCTCTGGAATGTTGACGACTCCCGGCGCCCCAAGCGGAAGGCTCTGCGCGGACAATGCACTCAGGTACGCGAGAAACGCGCGGCAGTGCTCCGAGTCGGCGACGAGAGCCAGAACGGGTCCAAAGCTCGTATCTTCTGTAGCACGAGGGCTCTCGGACGCCCCGCACAACAGCATGGGAGCGTCTCCGTCGGCAGGCACAAAGCAAAGGAGTAGAGAAACCCGATCTGTCACGTCTCTCAACGGCAATAGCGAGAACGACACTCTCTCTGATGTGCGTGTCTGCAGATCGAGCAAGCGAACGAGGTCTCTCTGCACGGTAGCGCATGTCGGGTACACCGGGATGACCAGCCTGAGCTTGAGGGTCGGGTACTTGGCTACCCAGTCCTCTAGCAGCGTCACGCCGGTGCCGCTGACAGCGGGGAGCACGCCGGACACCGACCTGGCGCTGCCAACGAGTTGCCCCCACGGCGGGATCTTGCTCTTGAGGGAAGTACTGCCAGACAGCACGGACGCGTCAGGCCACAGAGGCGGGTACGATGAGTTCTCCATGAATGCCTCGCTGCTCATTATTGCTGTGTCTCACAGCATGCTACCCAGTACGCCCGGGCGATCCTACGATGCCTTCTCCTGCTCCTCCAGCCACCTTCTCCCCGCGTCAGTGATCTCCCAAATGCCGTGGGGCGAGTCCGCGGCGATCAGCCCCTCTTCGCGCATGGTGTTCCGGCACCATTGGGCGCGGTTCCGCCAGCGCGTATAGCGCGGGTTGGAGGGGAGTGCCCCGAGGTCCAGGGGCGTCAGGCGCCCCTGCAGCGCCACCCACACCCGTTCCAGCACGTCGGGAAGTGGCGCCGAACCGCCGAGTTCCACCAGAGCGCTCAGGATGGGCACCCGATACGCGTCCTCAGGCAGCAGGCTGCCATCCGGCGCGCGTCCCTCGTGGATGCCTCGCTCTTGAGCGGGCGCCGGCTCCCCGATCAGCGACTCCAGCCTCTCCATGATGCCCGCCACGTCCGCACGTATGGCGCTCAGTGCCTCACCCAAAGCCATGGCCTCGCGGGCGCCGGCATAATCACCCGCTGCGAGGGCCGCCGCCCCGGCGTGGTTGGCGACACTCGCCTCCGCGTGCAGTTCATCCAGCAGCCTATCGCAGGCCTCCAACATGCTGTTTTGGTTCATCCCTCGCCCTCCTCCTCGTTTGAGGCCGCCTCGGCCAACGCATCCCCCATCCGGTACTTGATGTCATAATTGATGATGAAATCCAGCTCCTCCTCGGTAAAGCCATAGTGCCGCGCCAGCACCGTGTCGATCTCGTCGATGATGGGCTTGGAGAGCTTGGGGTAGAACTCGTCGTACTCAACCCTTCCACTTGTCCTATATGTGTATATCCGCCGCCGCGATTTTGCCCGGAGGTCCAACATGAGGCGCTCAGCAACGGGCGCGAGATCTGAGCACAAGGCTTGCACATCGCCACAAGCCTGAAAGCTCTCGATATCTCCGAGGTTGAGGTGGTAGCAGTCTGAGTAAGTCAACCAGTGCAGAAAAAACGCGCTACTACCCATAAGAGCCGCAAACGCCAACGCATGTGGCTCAGCCTGGAAGCCTATAGACTTGAGTTGAGTGCTTGTCTTAACGCCGTCCCGTTCGCTCTCGAAGTAAGGTATAAATGAGTGTGCGCGAATCCAGTTCACGGGAGCGTTATGATAGTAGGTAGTGGCCTTTCCAGCCGGATCCCCGATCTGATGCCTAGCTGTGCTGAATCGCTTGACTAACTCGTCATGAGTCGCACTTGATGCCTTGGCAATGGAGCCGGTAGTCCCGATGTGCGTGATGGCGAATACCAGGCTCGAGAACAGCGTGCTGCGTTCCGTCGAATACCACCGTATGTAGCGCGTGGAGTGAATTGCGGCATTCGGCTTGTTACCGCGCCCCGCACGCACGAATATCGCGAGCCGGAATTTGACCTCCTCGAAGAGCCTGCTCGGATGTGCATCACCACTAAGATTAGTCAGCCACAGGTTACGAGATAACGCATAGTAGTACTCGATAAGGCTACGCATGCGTTCAGTGCTGTGCCCGCTCAAGGGCACGATCATCGATGTATACGCGTCTCGACTGGTAATGTGGTCGCACCTCTCAAGTACGAACGCGTACAGGTTGCCGCACGGTGCCGTAGCGTAACCTTTGATGGTATAGTCGCCGTACACCTTGCTGTATTCCACATACGGCGGGTTCCCTATGATCACGTCGAATCCGCCGCGCTCCATAATTCCGTAGAACGCCGTGAGCCAGTGGAAGGGTTTGTGGCTGGCGCACCAGCGGGCATAGGCGTCCTCATGTGCCGGGTTCACGCCGTAGGTGTGCGCCAGCGCCGCGTCCAGCCGGGCGTCCAGCGCC
>CAZMAI010000160.1:0-2720 GCA_964564195.1 uncultured Anaerolineales bacterium
AAACCAAGGCTGACTATATGGTCCGTGCTTATCAATTCGCCAGGGACAACTGGTCGCCCTGGATTGGCGTGATGAGCCTGATCTATGTCTCCGATCCGGACTGGACGGAGGCCGATGAGCAGTACTGGTGGGCCATCACGGACCCCAGCTATCCAGAGTTCAAGCCGCGCCCTGCGTACCTCGCGCTGAAGGCCATGGAAAAGTAGACGATTCTTGCAGATGGCAACAGGCGCCTCCAGTGTGACTGGAGGCGCCTGTTGTTTGTCCGGGATGGGCGATGTGTTGCGTCAGTGCCCAGCGATAATGTCCATCGCCTGATCACGATAGGCATCCATGATATAGCTCACACCGGTCACATCCGCTGCCTCGCGTGTTAGCGCTGCAACATCGTTGCGGCTGATCGTATCCAGGCGGAAGTTGCGGCTCCCCGCCATAAGTTGCTGCAGGCCCACGCGCAACTTGTCGACATAGGTATACCAGCCGATTGCACCCAGAGGAAGCTGATCGATCTCGGAGCCAAACCGGTCTTTGAGCGTCTCGTAGCTCACAAAGATCTCTTCTACCGTGCTGCCAAACTGGGAAACGGTGCGCGGCAGGTTGCCGGACGCGAGCCACTCGCCGATATTCTTACCCACCATGCCCGGGATCATGATAGCGCGTCCCAGGCACACGCCCTTGACATACGGAGCCCCGAGGGCGATCGCCTTAAAGATGTGATCCTCCGCCGACATCCCGCCGCCGATGGCGATAGCGGGGATGTATGCACCCTGTTTGTCCAGAGCCTGGCACAGCTCATAGGTCATCGCCTCGAGATACACCGTCGGGACACCCCACTCGACCATCATGCGCCAGGGGCTCATACCCGTCCCGCCCGGGGCACCGTCGATGGTCAACAGATCGATGCCCACGTCCGACGACCAGCGCAGCGCCATCGCAAGCTCGCGCATGGGATATGCACCCGTCTTGAGCGTCACCCGCTTGGCCCCGAGGCCGCGCAGGTATTCGATCTCACGCACAAAGGACTCTTGGTCGACAAAGCCCAGGCGAGAATGCCGCTCAAACTGCTTGAGAGCGCCATCCTGGAATGCCTTCTGGACAGCCTCGTTGGACGGATCCGGCGTCACCAGATAGCCACGTCTTTGCAGTTCCAGCGCCCGCTCCAGTGAGTCGACCTTGATCTCGCCACCGATGCACTTGGCCCCCTGGCCCCACTTGAGCTCGATGGTCTCTACCCCGAGCTGGCTCACAGCGTACTCTGCGACGCCAAAAGCCGTATCCTCCACGTTCATCTGGACATGGATGTCGCCATAGCCGTCATACCAGCGCCTGTAGGTCTCCACGCGCCGCCGCAATTCGGGGGAGTCTACGATCTTGCCGTTGCTGTCCAGCTTGAGACCCGGGTCGATTCCTGCTACGTTCTCGCCACAGGTCAGGACAACGCCGCTGATGGCCGCTCCGGCCGCAAAGTGCTCCCAGTTGGCGCGGGCAATCTCGGTGGAGCCCAACGCGCCGCTGATGATCGGCATGCGCAAGCGTTCCTTGTTCTGGTTCCCGATGACACTCTCGGTGTCCACCATCGTAAACAAGGTATTATCGGGCGTCGCCTGCACGCCCTCAGGGAGGCCTTCCGCGCCCAGGGCATAGCCCATGATGTTAAAGTGTGAATAGTCGACCGGATAGTCCTTGTCTCCTCCGGCAGTGACCGTCCCAAAGGGACCCGGGTAGAGCACTTCACGTCCGCGAAAGGTCGACTTGAAGACTTCGCAGTTGCCCGTGCAGCCGTCAATACAGCGCGAGCAGATTCCGGAGCTGGGAACAACGTCGCGGGAGCGATTGGTCGTCTGAGACACATCATTGGAGTTGGGACGCTGCAGGTTCGCCATAGGGGCACATCTCCTCGTTTTTTCGGGCCGGCATAGAAAAGGACCGATGGACAGTGCCAACAATGGCGAGCCCTCGGCCCTGGGGGCGCATCAACGGCAGTGTTGCACAGCACAAGGCGTGCAAAGTGCACATATCCGGCACGCAGCCGGATAGCTTGATGCATCGTAACATGAGGAAACTGGCGACACCATCCGCCAGCCAGACCATATCTGGCTCGCGGGCATCCTCCGAACGGAGGATTTACGGGGCAATCACGAGGGTGCAGCTAGCTAGTTGATCAGCCCGCAGCGCACGGCATAGACCGCCGCCTGCGTACGGTCGGAAACGCCCAGCTTTTGCAGGATATTCTGAACATGCGTCTTGACGGTGGTGGGGCTGACGATGAGTCGCTCGGCTATCTGCTGGTTCGTCATGCCCTCGGCCATCAGACCGAGCACCTCGATCTCCCGAGGCGTCAGGCTCATCTCGGGCGGGCAGGGCTGGTCTGAACCTCCCGTGTCGATCAACTCGCTGATATGGCCGAGCAGATCGCGCAGCATCGCCGGCGAGATGATCGCGCCGCCTGCGGCAATGGTCCGGACAGCGTTGACAAGCTCCGCGCGGCTTGCATCCTTGAGGATATAGCCGGCTGCACCGTTCGACACAGCACGGTACAAATAGTCGGGGTCATCATAGAGCGTCACCATGATCACGCTTAATGCCGGGTGAGCACTCTTGAGCCGCGCGAGCGTGGTGAGTCCGTCCATATCCGGCATGCGCACATCCAGCAGCACCACGTCGGGCATGACCTGTGGCACTTGGTACAGTGCCTCAGCCCCACCGCCGGCCTGCCCCAC
>CAZMAI010000160.1:2820-6005 GCA_964564195.1 uncultured Anaerolineales bacterium
TGCGATTGCACTCCCTCGGGCACAAAGCCGCAACCCGCATCGCGAATCGAGAGCACCAGGTCACCCTGCCGAGACTCCAGGCGGACTTCTAGCAATTCCGACCGCGCATACTTGAGTGCGTTCGTGGTAGCTTCCTGAACAATGCGAAAGAGGGACGCCTCTACCTCTGGAAGCAACGCCGGCAACGTCCCCTCTACCGTCAGACTCACATCCCAGGCAGCCAGGTTGCGCGCTTCACCGAGATAAACGCGAAGCGCCTGTTCCAGACCAAAGTCATCCAGCCCTGCGGGCCGCAGCTGCGAGATGAGCCGGCGCGCCTCGACGATCGCGTCCTTGAGTATCTGAACCCCTCTCCCAAGTTCGACCTCTTCGGTATGCGCATCGCGCCCGCGCCAGGCCTGAGCGGCTTGAAAGTGCTGGTAGGAGCCCACGATCATCTGAACCAGGCCGTCATGGAGATCGAGGGCCAGCTGCCGGCTCTCGCGCTCGTCGTTGCGGATCACGTCGCTCACAAAGGTACGCAGCTGTTCCCTTTGGAGATCAGTCTCCTGATACAGACTTGCATTGTCCATGGCGATGCTGCCCTCAGACGCCAGATAGCTCAGCAGCATGCGACTCTCCTGATCGTTCAGGCGCCCGTCATCGGCATAGATCTCGAGCGTTCCCACGGCGCGGCCTCGGATCCAGATAGACGAGAGCGCCATGCTTCGCCCTCCGGTTACGCCGTCATTCCCCAATCTCACCGACACGGTCGCCTGCTCCTCCATAGCACGGCGTCGCTGCTCTGCCACGGCAGGATCGTCACCGGCTCCGGGGTATGCCCGCGTGCTGGCTCCGCCGACGAGATCGACTGGCTTGCCGCCCACCGACGGCAGATAGAGACGGCAGGTGCAGCCAGAAAACAGCCGGGCGCAGGCCATGAGGACGGCCTCGAACACCTGGTCCTGCACGAGGGTCCCGCTGATGTCCCAGCCCGCCTGGAACAGCCAGGTCAGGTGATCCAGGTTGCTGCGCAGGGACTCATAGAGCCGGCTCTGCTCCGCAACCCGATCGTTAAGCGCAGCCAGCTCCAGATTGCGCTGCTGCAACTCCAGGTTTCTGCGATTCAGGCTGTCACGCACCTCGGCCAGCTCGCGGTTCTTGTCCGCGAGCGCGACCACATACCGGTTGTCCTGGAGGACCTCAGACTCGATCGGGGTGATCTCGAGCCCATCCCCTGCGAGCCGTGCAAGATGCGGCTGAAACATGGCATCCGAATAGCGGCCCCAGACCTTGAGCGGGGTAATGACCCATCCTTCATGCTGATGCCTGTCCACGCGAATAAAGACCTGTGTGCAATCCCGTATCGCGGCCACCGTGGATGCGGCAAACTGATGCTGTGCCAGATCCCAGTACGCCACCGAACGCAGTTCAAATAGCCGCGGACAGACCGTCAGAAAGAGCTCGCGAAGGCCTCGCTCCCCCCCGATCGATGGCGCGAGCAACGCCAGTGAATCAAACACGTAATAGGCATCTGCACCGATGGACTCGACGCGTGCCAGCAGTGCTCCCAGACCATACTCACGTATATCCAGCCGTACAGGCGCCGGATGCTGTGCCACGGCCTCATCCAGCGACCCGTTACCGCGCACATAGATCAGGCGTGCATTGCTCTGGGCGACATGCCGGACCAGCGTGGAAACAAAGGGCGCATAGTCGCTGTGCGTCTCGGTGAAAAAGACAACATTGTCCTGGGGTTGCAGCTCCTCGATGAGCGCGTCAAGTTGGAGAGAGCCAGTGGACAGCGTTGCCATCTTACATCCCCCTGAGGGACGGAGGTCCTGACATGTATGGATCGGGCCAACCACCCTGTCAGGGTGAGCGGCAATATCAGAGTGCCGTGCCCTGATACATCATCGGCTCACATATTGAGCCGATGCAACAATAGGGCCACAAGAGCGGGATCTGCGGGTTCGTCGGAAACCGTTACCTGCCCGCCCTGACGGATCAGGCGCAGCAGGGCAACACGATCGGGCTTGCTAAACCAGCCCTTGAGCCCCGGTGGCCTGCGCTGGCCGAAAATCGTCAACTCCTCACCCTGGAGCTCCATCTCGTAGCCATCACCGGCAAGGTGAAGAGCCAACTCGGTGTACAGTCGCGGCATCGACGCATGACTTGCCCAGCGCCTCAGCCGTCGTACTTGATCATCCATGCTGTGCATCCCGTCGTCCATCGCCCGAGCCCAACCATCATGGCCAGACCCATGGAACGCAGTTCGATTGCGTCAACACACGATTATAGTCCGGCCTGGCAGGGATACCAAGCATGATCTCCAACGTGCCAAAATACCAAGGCCGCGCCATCGCGGCGCGGCCCTGCACAATCAAGCCTTGACAGACCCTGGCTACTCGGCCTGCACTGGTTCCACATAGGCGTCCGCGGCCCACACTGTGGTATCTCCGAGAGAGAACTGCCTCCAAACCAGACCATCAACGCGTCTCGTCTGCGCCCCGGTGGCCTGCAGCCTGGTGCCCTCGGGAACCCTCGACAGAACCTTGGCATACAACCCTGCCGCTGTGCGCAGTTTGAGCCCCAGGCGGGCGGTCACAACGTACACCTCGCCGGATTCCGGGCCCTCCGTCGTTATCTCCGCACTGCCGTTCGCAAGGTACGCAGAGGCCACCCATCCCGTGAAATCGCCTGCGCGCCGCTCTACAAGCACCTGCCGCCACCACAGGCCGTCTCGATAGACCGGGTCCCCCTCCACGCGCACGTCTTCCCCCTCGTACAGCACGAGGAGAATATCTGTCAGCAAGCCGGCCTGCTCGTGCAGACGTAAACCGAGAGGGGCGTCCACCACATAGGTCCACTCTGCAGCGGACAGTGGCGCCGCCGCGGCAACTGCTGGCCACATCAGGGTCGCGAGAATGGCGAGGACCAGAGCTACCATCCCGGTTCGATTCGCGCTATTCATTGGATCCCCTCCCTCGCGGCCCCAGTAGCCACTGCCGAGCCTGTCGCCCACAGCTCTATGACATCTCCATAATACACAAACCTCGCTCCTCCGGCAACGCGACCTCTTGCCCGGACGTAAAAAGCGAATGTAAAAGGGCCCCAACCACCAGGGATTGGGGCCCAAATTGAGCTTGCTGAAATTAGACGCGCGTAAGATACTCGCCGGTGCGCGTATCGATACGGATCATGTC
>CAZMAI010000161.1:0-3049 GCA_964564195.1 uncultured Anaerolineales bacterium
TCGGTGGGTCCGTAACCCAGCCGCAGCGCATAGAGCGGGTTGAGGAGTTGCACCGAACCGAGAAAGACGCCCGACCCCAGGGCCGAGCCGGTGATCAACAGCCAGGCATCGCGGCTGTAGGGAGAACGAGTGGACTGAACTGTGGCGGTGATGATTTCCTCCCGTCGGGCGGTGGTGCGGGGCCTTTTGGATATAGATGTACTATGCGCACAGCAGCGGCAGGCGTCAAAACGGGCCAGGGCTTCTCACTCCGGACCGCGAGCTTACAGTCCGCTAATGCGGTGGTCGGCCAAAGGCTGCGCATCGTCACGGGCCTTTTGCCTGTCGCGTGCTCGGCGTGAGAGGCGGATTCGAGGCCGCGCGCCCCAGACGAGATCCGTCACAAATCCGGTGCCCCGAAGACCTCCGAGTGTGCTATGATTATGTCAGAGCGTGCTTGTGTTCGGTGGTGTTTGCCTGATGATTCCTTCCCGACCGGGCAGTCGCACCACCGGCGCTGTCGTTGTTTCCGTCGGGTCTGCGGATATGGCCCGGTCCGTTCGTGAGAGGAGCAGCCATGACCGACCTCACTCTGGTGACGTACTGCGGCCTTTACTGCGCGCTTTGCTCGCAACGCGCCCGCATCCCGCCCGCCGCTGTCGCCTTACGCGATGCCATGCGCCGCGACGGATGGGACCACTGGGGCCGCGAGATGCCTGGTTTCGAGCCCTTTTGGTCTTTCCTGGAGGACCTCACCGTCGCCGGCGGGCGCTGCAACTGTCGCGTCGCCGGCTGCGGGCCTGGCTTTTGCGGGATCCGCAAGTGCGCGCTGGCCCGCGACGTCGAGGTGTGCGCGCTGTGCCCCGACTATCCCTGCCATCGGATCGAGGCGCTGGGCAAGGGCTACCCGATGCTGATCGCCGACGGCCGCCGCATGCGCGAGATCGGGCTGGAGGCCTGGATCGCCGAGCAGGAGGCGCGCGCGGCCACTGGCTCTTGCTATGCCGACATCCGTTGCCAGCCTTATCAGGTGCCCGAAGACTAGGCCCGGCGCACGGCGGACCCCGCACGGTGCAGCCGGGGCGGAGAGGAGGCCCGCATGCACGCCAGATTCAGCCCTGCTCGTCGACAGAGCCGCCGAGCCTCTCGCGCGGTAGATGGCCCCGGCGCTGCTCCGGCACCCCTGCCGGGTGGCGCGGGTAGTTGGATTCGCAGGGGCTGGCCCCTGCTGGCGGCCGGGCTGGCCGCGGTGGCTGCGCTGGCGATCTGGATGTTGCCGGAGGCCCCTGAGGCGGAGTCCGCCAAGGCGCGGCCCACGCCCGCGGCCAGCGTCACCCTTGCCCCCACGCGCCCGGGCGAGCCTACCCTCACGCCCACCGCCACGCCCGGCTGCGCCCAGGCCCCGGCGTCTGTCCCTCCGGTGCCCACCCTGGCAGCGCTGGCGGTGCGCGAGGGCGACCCCGCACCGGCGCCGCAGCCCACCCTCACGCCGCCCCCGGCGCCGCTGGTGGCCGGCGGCTTTCTTGAGTTTCCCATCCCCTATGATGGCACTGCGGCCGGGTTCCGGGCTATCGTGAATCGCTCCACGCTGGGTGGTCTGATCACCAGCTATTTCGACCACGAGTACCCGCTCTATCCCTACTCCTGGCACGGCTACTTTTTTGGGGGCAGTGAGCCGGGCGCGGCGCCGGCGGGCGGCAGCGTGCTGGCTTTCGATGGCACGCGCCTGCCGGAGGACTGGTACACGGGCCATACGGGCTTTGATATCGCCCCCCTGCCTGACCGACCGGGCGATACGCCCATACTCGCCGCGGCCGATGGCGTTGTCGAGCGCGCGGCTGTGCTGTCGGATGGTAACCACCTGGTCGAGTTGCGTCACACCGTCCCGGGTCTGGGCGAGTTTCTCACCATCTATATGCACCTGCAGGAGGACGCGCATTTCCAGGCGATGCGGATGCGCGTGGGCGACGCGGTGACCCTGGGCGAGCGCATCGGTACCATGGGCAGCACGGGCAAGAGCACGGGCACCCATCTGCATTTCGAGGTGCGCCATGATGCCAACGGCGATGGTGCCTTTGACCGGCAGGAGCGGGTGGACCCCTTTGGTTACATTCCCCTGGAGGGGCCCGATCCCTGGGCGCGGCCCGGCTCCTGGCTGGACCAAGCCGGGCGGGCGATCTCGCACCCGGGCATCGCCAGCCGCTACCTCTGGCGGCAGCCGCTGGGCACAACAGCGTCGGTAGGTTCGGACGGCGCCTGGGTCTCGGCGGGCCAGGGAGGGGGCGATCTGCCGCAGGAGGCTTTGTCGGGCGGTGCCATGGAGGCCTGCATCGAGCCGGGTATCTTTGCCCCCGGGTCCACGCTGCTGGTCTCATGGGCGCCAGACACTGCGCCGGGCGCGGACCAGATGGGCACCGGCAACGGCTGCGTGGTCTACGCCCAGGGTCCCGCGGGAGAGCCCATCACGGCCTTCGAGCCGGGCCTGCCTGTGACGATCCCCTTTACCCCTGAGCAGATCGATCACGTGGATCCGGACACGTTGACGATCTACCTGTACGACAGCGCCGCGGGCACTTGGGACCCTCTGCCTACCCGCATCGATAAGGAGCGCGGCCTGGCCATGGCTGACTTTCCGCGGCCAGGACGCTGCGCGCTGCGGGGCGTCCCCACCGTCGACGTGCTGCCTCCGCGGAGCACCATCGCGCTGCAGGGCGACCCCGATGAGAGCGGCTACTATTGCGAGCCAGTAACGGTCACCTTGAGTGCGGAGGATGAGGGAGACGCCGGCGTGGCTGGCATCCAGTACTCGGTGGACTTTGGCGCCACCTGGCTGGACTATGATGCGCCCTTTGAGGTGGCTTACCAGGCGCCGGCAGTGATCACTCCCACCCTGGCCACCGACACCGAAGACTCGGTGCAGCCCGAGCCGGGCGAGCGTGTCGTGCTCGCCCGCGCCATGGATGCGGAAGGCAATGTCGAGTTCCCGCCGGTTCTTTCCCGCATCTATATGGCGTGTCCGGCTACGGCAACACTGAGCGCTGATCCTCCGCGGATCGTTGCCGGATGCTGC
>CAZMAI010000161.1:3149-6005 GCA_964564195.1 uncultured Anaerolineales bacterium
GAGATCGTGCGCAGCATCACTGTGAATGTGGCGGCGCTCAAGGTCGCCTTTGGGGCCGATGCTGCCTCGGTCTACGCCTGCCAGTGCACGGCCCTGCGCTGGGACGTGCCGTCGGCGGGCGCCGTCTATCTGGATGGGGACCCTGTGGAGCGCAGCGGCGCCCGCGAGATCTGCCCCAAAGAGACGCGGACCTATACCCTGAGGGCTGAGGCGGGCTGCTGCGATCCCGTGGAGGCGCGGGTTACGGTCGAGGCGCGGCCGGCGCCGGCGATCAGCTTTGTCGCGGATAGGACCGAGATCAAGCTGGGCGAGTCCGTGACGTTCCGCTGGGACATGGAGGGGGTGCAGGCCGTGTACTTTGAGGGCGAGGGTGTGGGCGGGCACGACTCGCGTACCGTGACGCCGAAAGAGAATCACACATACACCCTGCGGGTGGTGTGGGCCTGCGGAGAGGAGATCCGACAGATACCGGTCACGGTGCTGGGCGACCGCACGCCGCCCAGTATCACGGTGACGACCAGAACAGCGCCGGATTACTGCCCGTATCCGGTGTCGCTGCAGGCCCGCATCACCGATGCCAGCCCATTGCGGCGGGTGCAGGTGACCTACTGGATCGGTGAGAGGCCCTCGCTCGCGTACTGGGTGGATATGCAGTGCTGTCTGCCGGAGACCACCAACGAGTGGTATTACCAGGTGCGCTACCAATCGGCGATGAGTTACGAAATCCTGGCCGAGGACATCTATGGCAACGTCTCCCGCACGGGTGCGCTGCCGGTGACCTGCTACCCCTGATCGGGAGCGTGGAGATAGTCCCAGGCTGACACCCTGCAGGGTGTCAGCCTGGGATTGCTCCGCTCCGCTGTCCCGTCGCCATTTCTTGCTTGGTTCACTCCAGAGCTGACACGTGACTGCCCGAGGCGGGCAGCTCAAGTGCGAAAGTGGCATATGGGCAGCGATCCGGAGCGGAGCAATTCGAGGGGCAGGCCCTTCAAGGGCCTGCCCCTCGAACTATCTCCGCGCTCCCGGATTACCCCGCGATGCTCTGCAGGTAGGCCACGACGGCGGCTACGATGAGGACGATGGCCGACACGGCGACGGCCAGCAGGTTGGCGATACGGTGTCTCATGGTACCCTCCTCCCGCTATGCCAGGTCGAATCGTTCGAGATCGATGACCGACTCGGGCACACCCAGCGATTCCAGCGCCTTTTCCACGGCGTTCAGCATCCCCAGCGGGCCGCAGATCAGCACCCGGAAGCGGACGTCCTTCGGCGGCAGATAACGCGACAGCATCTCGCGCGTCACAAAGCCGGTCTCGCCCTCCCACTCCGGCGGAGGCATTTCGAGGGTGTGCACCACCTTGAGGTTCATCTGGTCCGTTAGCGTCTCCAGTTCCTCGCGAAAGTGCGCATCCTCCCAGGTGCGGTTGCCATAGAGCAGCGTCACCGGTCGCTTGTCGCTCCGGTCCGCCATGGTCCGCAGGATCGACATCATCGGGCCGATCCCCGAGCCACCGGCAATGAGCACATAGTGATCGGCCTCGGCGTGCCGGTCGGGGCTAAAGGCGCCGTAGGGGCCATCGACATATACATGCTGGCCCAGAGGCAGGTCCTTGATCGTACCGGTGAAATCGCCCAGCTCTTTGATCGCGAACTCGAGCGTACCGGTCTGCTCGCTGCTGGAAGAGAAGGAGAACGGATGCTCATGGGCCGCAAAAGGCGAGTGTTGTGCGGTGAGCCAGGCGAACTGGCCCGGCTGAAAGCGCAGGCCGGCGTGGCCCACAGGCTCCAGCACCAGCGAGTACAGCGCGCCCCGCTCGGGCTTGACCGCAACCACCTTGTAAGGGCGGCGCAGCATCTGCCAGGGCTTGTACACGCGCAGGTATGCCACCAGGAACAGGCAGAGCACGCCATAGCCCAGCCAGAGCCCCTGCTTGAGCGGGGTGCCAATATAGCGCCCCACCATAAAGGCATGCACCATCACCGCTAGCATCGCCAGTGAGGCCAGGACGCCATGCCAGATGCGCCAGCGCACGTATTCCAGCCTGAGTCGCTTGCGGATCAGTGCCCAGACCATCAGCCCCAGGATGGCGGCCACCGAGAGCACGCCCCAGCGGGCGCGCCAGGGGGCCGTAAAGACATTCAGCAGCGCGATTGCCCAGTCGTATTTGAGGAACAGGATAATCGGGTGCGCCAGCCAGAGAAACAGAGTGATGAACGAGATCTTGTGGTGAAAGTGGTACACCACATCGCTGCCGTAGGGCGCCTTGACCGCCGTGATGCGGGCGGTGAGCACAAAGTGGAGCGCCATCAGCCCGATCCCCACAAACCCAAAAGCCACCGAGAGTTCACGGACGAACTCGCGGCCCATGGGGCGCTCGCCCGTGAGCATCAGCAGCAGCGGAGCGATGGCAAAGAGGATGTACAGCACGATCCAGAGGATACCGAGACGTTTCTCACTTGGCTTCATGGTCACCTCGCTCTGATAGTGGCGCGTCGCAACCCGACCGCGCGGCAGCCTGTTCAGCGGCCACGGTCACAGTGTATCGATTCCGGCGCTCGTGCGCAATGACTAAAGTCACAGTTGGACCGCGGCAGCAGTGGGTCGTCGGATGGTCGACGCCCCCGGTCTTGGACCGCGACGTACAGTCCGCCTCCTTCAGTGGTCAGCCGGGGGCTGACCTTCCAGAGGAGAATCGTCTTGCCGGCGCAGCTCCCCATTCCCTTGACGACTCGCGCGCCGCGCCGTAACGTCAGTCAGGTTCAGTCCCGAGCGAGGAGGTGTGCCGTCATGCCAGTGAAACCCAATATTCTGCTGATTCTGAACGATGATATGGGCTACAGCGATCTCGGCTGCTA
>CAZMAI010000162.1:0-5994 GCA_964564195.1 uncultured Anaerolineales bacterium
GGGATCCGTGAGGGAATACGATAGCACGGCTCAGGCGCTGCTGGTCCATGACAGGTTGCTGGCCTATTACGGCCAGCCGCCCGTCAAGCCGCAGCAACCCCCGCTGGATGAGCTCATACAGACGATCCTCTCGCAGAACACGTCAGACGTGAACTCCGGGCGGGCCTATGCCTCTCTGCGCGAAGCCTTTCCCACGTGGGAGTCTGTCCGCGAGGCGGATACCGGCGCGGTGGCGGAGGCGATCCGCTCAGGCGGGTTGGCGCGGGTCAAGGCGCCGCGCATTCAGCAGGTGATCGCACACCTGGAGGCCGAGCGGGGTGCGGCGACGCTGGATTTCCTCGGGCCCATGGCCGTGGACGAGGCGCGCCAGTATCTGCTCTCCCTGCCGGGTGTGGGGCCCAAGACGGCGGCCTGCGTGCTGCTCTTTTCCCTGCACAAGCCGGCCCTGCCGGTGGACACCCATGTCTACCGGGTGTCGCAGCGCCTGGGTCTCGTACCGGTCAAGGCAAGCGCCGAGCAGGCGCATACGTTGCTCGAGGCGTTGATCCCGCAGGAACTGTACTACCCTTTCCACTTGCTCTTGATCCAGCATGGCCGGACGCTGTGCAGTGCGCAGCGCCCACAGTGCGAAGCCTGCCCCCTGCTCGACATCTGCCCGCACGCCCACACAGAGCGTTCGCAGGATGAGCAGGGAAAGGGCTAGAGCCGTTTACAAAGCGTACGTCATCGCATACAATGGGACCGGTGCAACAAAGCACCGATTCTTTCGTACTGAGTATGTATGCGTGATGGTCGGGCGGGCCTGTGCAACATAAGGAGAGGCGCCATGTTGGGTGATCTGACCGAAAAGATTCAGTCTTCTCAGAACAAACTGGAGGAGCTGATCAACAAGATTCCTGGGTATTCTGGCTATCGTGCCAAAGAGCAGCGTCGTGATGCGGACAAGATTCTGCGTATGTATGTTGCCGAGCAGTATGATCAGGTGCTCGACCGGCTCAACAGGGTGCAGTACGACCTGGTGAGCGCGGGCGACCTCACGGGGATGATGCTGCTGGAGCGGGCGGTCAGCCGTCTGCAGTTGCTCGTGGATCGCATCCGCACGGCCAGTTACGGCTATGCCGGGCTGTTCGATGCCATCAAGGTCGATGACAATGCCCTCGACAGGCTGTACGATTTCGATCACTCGATGCTGGACGGTGTGGCGACGCTGAGCGACACGCTCGACCAGATCGCCGCGGTGATCGCCGAGGGCCAGTCCGTCCAGGAGCTGGGAGCTGCTCTCATGGCCGAACTGGAGGCGCTGCATCGTTCGTTCAGTGAGCGGCAGCAGGTGATTCTGAGCTAACTGCGCAGAGGCGCGTCGATACAAAGGAGTGAGAACGATGGCGAGGATTCTGGATGTTGTTCAGGCCCCCGATATGGGACCCCGCGATCTGGTGCGTCGTGTACCACAGACGGGCGCTGGCGATTTCCGCATCGGTACCCAGGTGATCGTCCGTGAGGGACAGGTCGCCGTCTTTTTCCGGGACGGCAAGGCTCTGGACGCCTTTGGCCCGGGCCGGCATACCATCAGCACGGCCAATATTCCGCTGCTGGTCAACCTCGTCTCCGCGGTGTTCAGCGGGGATACACCCTTTACCGCAGAGGTCTATTTCGTCAACACCCGTGACTTTATCGATATGCGCTGGGGCACGCCGGAGCCGATTACGCTCCGTGACGAGGTGCTGCGCATGGTGCGCGTGCGGGCGCATGGCACCTACAACATGGCTGTGGATGATGCGCAGTTGTTTGTCGGACAGATGGTGGGGGCTCGCGGTTACTATAGCACCGAGGATGTGTCCAACTATCTCCGCAGCATGATTATCAACAGGCTGACGGATCTGCTGGGCACCAACATGAGCTCGATCCTCGATCTGCCCGCGATGTTCGAGGAGGTCTCCGCCGCGGCGAGGATCAAGCTGCGAGACGACTTTGCCGCGATCGGCATGTCGCTCAAGCAGCTCTACATTCTGTCGATCAGCCCCACGGAAGAGACCAGCGCGGCGATCGACGAGGCGGCCTCCATGGGTGCTATCGGCGACATGGACCGCTATATGAAGTTCAAGACGGCGCGTGCTGTGGGCGATGCTGCGACCGCCGAGGGCGGCGTGGCGGGCGGCACGGCGCAGATGGGGCTCGGCCTGGGGGCCGGCATGGCGGCGGCGCAGGCGATGGCCAGTTCCTTTGCGTCGGGCCAGCAGGCGCCCGCGCAGCCCGCGGCTGGCGGTGGCACGGCAGCGCCAGCAGATCCTGTCGCGGCGCTCAGCACGCTCAAGACGCTGCTGGATAACGGACTCATCTCGCAAGAGGAGTACGACACCAAGCGCCAGGAAATCCTCAAGCGCCTGTAGCGTTCGACAGTTGTCCGTGAGTCGGGCCGGGGGTATTCCTCCGGCCCGATTGCCGTACAGGGCGGGATCGCACAGTTGGCGAGCATCCGCTGATGCGGTATTATCCACGGTACAGAAGGTACCGTTTGGAGGGATCAGGATGCAGGTTATATTGCTCAAGGATGTAAAAAAGCTGGGCCATACCGGGGACGTGGTGAACGTTGCCGATGGTTATGCCCGCAACTACCTGTTCGTGCGCGGGCTGGCCGTTGCTGCCACCGACGCCGTGCGCAAAGACCTGGCGAACCGGGCTGCGACAGAGGCGCGCCATGAGGCGGCCGAGCGCGAGGCGGCTCAAAGGCACGCCCAGATGCTGGAGCATATCGAATTGACGTTCACTGCCCGCGTGGGCGAGAACGACAAGCTATATGGGTCGATCACGGCAGCTGACATCGCCGAGAAGCTATCGCAGGTCATTGGAGATGAGGTCGACAAGCGCAAGGTAGCTCTGGAGGATCCACTGCGCGAGCTCGGCAGTTTCGAGGTGCCGGTCAGGCTGCACAGTGATGTCCACATTGTGGTCAAGGTAAACGTGGATCGGGAAGCCTAACTACCGTTTGTGGTGATGTCTGGGCGCCTGCGCGGCGTGGTGCAGCAGGCGCCCTTTTCTATTACTGCCGCGGCGCAGCGAGTCGGGTCGTCCGATTGACTCGTTATGCCCTTTCTTGTCGGCGGCACTGAAATGCGGTAGGATAGTCGCACGTTTGTTGACGCTGCCTGCCTGAAACCAAGAGACGTGTGGTCGCTGCCAAGGAGAGACCGCGGCATCGATGATCGTCCGGCGGCAGGCAGAGATACCATTGCAGGAGAGATGTGATGTCGCAACGATTGCGCATGCTGTTGGCAGTGCTGCTGGTGCTCGCTATCCTGGCGACCGGCGGCTGTACCGGTACGTCATCGTCCACTGACCAGGAGCCCACGCCTACCCCACTGCCCCCGCCCGAAGTTGCCGAGCGGCCTACCTACAGGGTGCAGCGCGGTGATGTCATCGATACGGTGACGTTCAATGGGCGTGTTTCGCCGACTATTGAGGAAGAACTTTACTTTCAGACAAACGGGCGCGTGATCAATGTACTGATCAAGCGCAATGACATCGTCGAAGAGGGGCAGTTGCTGGCCGAGCTGGACAATACGGACCTGAACCGGCAGCTGGAGCAGGCCCGGATATCGTTGAATACAGCGCAGAGCAATCTGGACAGCGCCCTGGAGGCCGTACAGAAACAGAGTTCTGGCGCCGAGGGCCAGTTGGACATCCAGCGGCTGCAGCTGCAAAAGCTGGAGGGCAGCCTGGGAGCGCTGAATCTCGAAGTGCAGCTGGCCAAGGCCAGGCTGGACGCCGCTCTGGCAGGGCCTACGGCGCAGGAGTTGGCCGCCGCGCAGAGCAGCGTCGATCAGGCACGGAATTCGCTCTGGGCTGCGCAGGCGAGCCGTGACTCCGTGTGCGGCCAGCCGAGTGCGCAGTGCGATGGGGCCGAGGCCAATGTGTTGCGCGCTCAAGAGACAGTCCGAATGGCCGAACTGAACCTCGAGACGGTCAAGGCCGGGGCAACGGCGCTGGAGATCCTCTCGCTGCGGGCGGCCTATGAGCGCGCATTGCAAAGCCGGCGCAACGCCGATATCGACATCGCCGTTTTGCAGCGCCAGATCGAGATGGCTGTGGAGAACCTGGCGCTGATGGCCACTGAGGTGGATCCTCAGGTGTCGGCCGCTGTAGAGCAGAACAAGCTCTCTGTCCAGCGTCTCGAGGCGCAGATCGCCGCGACACGGATTGTTGCGCCTTTTACAGGGCGCATCACCACCGCCTCAGTCACCGAGGGCACCGACGCGCAGGCTTTCAAGACCGTCATGGTTATCTCTGACGAGAGCGAGCTGGAGATTACCGCCGAGCCCACCACCGCGCAACTGGACAAGATGGCAGAGGGCATGATCGCACAGATAGTGCTCTCCCAGTATCCTGGCCAGGTCTTGACCGGGACGATCTATCAACTGCCGTACCCCTACGGTGGCGGCGGCGGCTCGAATCTGCAGGATGTGGACAGAAAGACTAGGATCTCCTTTGAGCCGGGCGACCTGGAACTCAAACCGGGCGACCTGGTCAAGGTTGATGTGACGGTGGCAGAGGCAGCTGACGCCCTCTGGCTTCCGCCGGCGGCGATCCGCACCTACTCGGGACGCAGCTTTGTGGTCGTTCAAGACGGTGACACCGAACGGCGGGTCGATGTGAGCATCGGCATTCGGGGGCTGGATCGGGTCGAGATCCTGGAAGGGCTCGAAGAGAGCCAGGTCGTCGTCGGCCAGTAAGCACTGGGGGTCTGCGTCCGGCATGAGGTTGTTTGCTGTCGTCGCGGTCGCTTTCAAGCGTCTGTGGAGCAATAAAGGGCTGACGTTCTGTTCGGTGTTCGGCCTGACCATGGCTGTGGCACTGATCAGTTGCATCCCGCTGTACACCGATGCGGCAAATCTAACCGTGCTTGAGCAAGAGTTGCAGCAGGCTCAGCAGACGCGCAATCGCCCCCCCTTTGCCTTTATGTATCGCTACATCGGCGCGTGGAACGAGCCGATCGAGCTGGAGGACTATCGGGCGGTTAACGAGTACCTGACGCGGTACGCGCCGGGCATCATCGATCTGCCGGTGTCCCTCACCACGCGCTATATCAAGACCGATGACTTTTCCATGTTCCCCGCCTCGGAGGCCGTCTATGCTGGCCTCCGGCAGCCCCTCGGCTGGGTCAACTTTGCGTATATCGAGGGGCTGAGCGAGCATATCACGCTCCACGAGGGGACTTTTCCGACAATCGCGGCCGCGGACGCGGAGCGCATCGAGGTGCTCGTGAGCCGGTCGTTTGCGGTCGAGACTGGTCTGCAGGTGGGCGAGGACTTTGTTGTGTTCATGCGCGGCAGCCAGGCTGAGGCCGGGGACGCGCTCCGTCAAAGCCAGTTTGAGGTGCGCGTGAGCGGGATCTGGGAGCCCTCAGATGCGGAGGAGCCGTTCTGGTTCTACACGCCGCGGTCGCTCGAAAACGGCCTCATGGTGCCAGCCGAGACCTTTGGGCAGCGCATCGCTCCGGCGATGACCGATGAGATCTATGCAGCCATCTGGTACATGGTATTTGATGGCCAGGCGGTGCGTACCGATGACATTCCCGCGCTACTGGGTCGCATCGCTCAGGTGAGCACACGCGCAGCCAACCTGCTGAGCAATGTCTCCCTGGACATCTCACCAGTGGCCGCGCTGCAGAACTATCAGCGCACCACGTATATCATGACGATAATGCTGTACGTGTTCTCCATCCCCATCCTCGCCCTGGTGCTCTACTTTGTGGGGTTGATCTCCGGGCTGGTCGTTGCCCGGCAGGAAGGGGAGGTCGCCATCCTCAAGAGCCGGGGCACCGGGATGCTGCAGGTGCTAGGGATCTACACACTGGAGGGCGTGCTCATCGGTATCGTGGCCCTTGCCCTGGGCCTGCCCCTGGGCCGGCAGTTGGCCATCCTCATGGGCAACACCGTGTCGTTCCTCAACCTGGGACTGCGGGAGCCTCTGCCCGTGGTGATCACACCGAGAGCG
>CAZMAI010000163.1:0-5903 GCA_964564195.1 uncultured Anaerolineales bacterium
TCCCCAGCAGCGCCCATGCCGATATCGCGCGCCTGCTGGCGCCCCACCTGCGCGATGAGCAGATCATCGTGCTGCACCCCGGCCGGACCGGCGGGTGCATGGAGTTCCGGCAGGTGCTGAGCCAGTGCGGCTGCCAGGCCAGGGTGCATCTGGCCGAGGCTGAGACGCTGATCTATGCCAGCCGCTCCGATGGACCGGCGCAGGTAAGGCTCTTTAGCATCAAGGAAACCGTCCCGCTGGCAGCCCTGCCGGCCAGCGACACAGGCCACGTCCTTGAAGCGCTGGCGGCGCCCTATCCGCAGTTCATCGACGGCACCAGCGTGCTGCATACAGGGCTGAACAACATGGGGGCGATCTTTCACCCGGCGCTGACACTGCTGAATGCGGGCCGGATCGAGTCCACGCGCGGCGAGTTCCAGTTCTATCTGGAGGGCGTGACGCCCTCTACGGCCCGTGTGCTGGAGGAGCTTGATCGTGAACGGGTGACCGTCGCCGCCGCGGTGGGCATCAGGGCCCGTACAGCGCTCGAGTGGCTGAAAATGGCCTATGACGCCAGCGGTGAAAACCTCTATGCGGCGATCCAGAACCAGCCGGGCTATCGCGGGATCAAGGCGCCATCGACCCTGAACCATCGCTATGTCTTTGAGGACATCCCGATGAGCCTGGTGCCCATCGCGGCCCTGGGCCAGCGGTACGGCGTCTCTGTGCAGTGCATCGACGCGATCATCCGGATCGCCTGCACCATCCACCAGACGGACTATTGGCGGCGCGGCCGCACCCTGGACAAGCTCGGCATCGAGCAACTGAGCGTGGCCGAGTTGACCCGCTATGCTATGGAGGGCACCAACGGCCTGTGATCGCACGCTGCCCGCCGACAGTGCTCGCGCACCTTCAAAGCATTTGACGGCAGTGGCTTGATGGACGATAATCAAGGATGGTATGCGAAAAACGTTACTAGACTACTGAGGGGGATCGAACGGCATGGCGAGTGAGGAACAGGTTGGGATAGAACTCCAACCAGAGGCAGAGCAGGCGACACCGGCAACCGAGCCGGAGACGCCGACGACAGATCAGGCGGCACCGGTAACTGAATCGGAGACGCCGTCGACAGATCAGGAGAGCACGCCGGTCAAGGCCGAGAGTCGCCCCTCCGAGATCGAAGAGCTCAAGGAAGGCATGCGGGTTCGCGGTCGCGTGCGCAACATTGTCGAGTTCGGCGCCTTTGTAGACCTGGGGGTCGGCCGCGATGGCCTGGCGCACATCTCCACGCTGCAGCGCGCCGGCATCGACAAGACGCTGCAAGTGGGTGACATGCTCGACGTTCAGATCCGCAGGGTCGATCTGGAAAAGAACCGTATCAGCCTCACCGTCCCCGGTGCAGGCCGGACGACGAAAAAGTCGCTCGAGGCCCTCAAGGCGGGACAGGAGCTCACCGGCCGCGTGGTGCGCCTGGTGGACTTTGGCGCTTTTGTGGATATTGGCGCGCAGACTGACGGTTTGCTGCACATCTCGCAGCTCTCCAGCGGCTATGTGAACCATCCGCGCGAGGTGGTCGAGGTGGGCCAGGAGGTCGAGGTGCGCATCCTGGAGATCGACAACGACCGCCGCCGCATCTCGCTGACCATGAAAGACATGGCCAACGAGGATATCGCTCCCGAACCGACGGCGGCGGCGGCGAGCGCGGAGACGCAGGAGGACCGCGGCCCGGGCCTGTTCGCAGCTGCCTGGCAGGAGGCCCTCCGCAGCCAAAAGCGCCGTAACGCACGCGGCTAACCCGCGAGCAGTCTCTAATCTTTAACAGGGCAACCCTCTCATGGGTTGCCCTGTTTGCTTTACAACGGGCCACAGGGCGGCTAGAATGCGCCCCAATATAGGAGGAGCGTGAGCCAATGATGATCCGTGAGGCCATGGAGGTTTTCTGGCGCAGCCTGAAGGACGCCTGGGAGGAACTGATGCCACTGGCGCTGGTGAACCTGGTCTGGTTCGCCTCCTGGGGCGGGCCCTTTGCGCTGATCCCTTCCTCCAGGGCCCTCTGGTTGACCATCCTGCTGGTGGCCCTGGGGCTCGTGCTGGGGGCTATCACCACCTCCGGGCTGTACCACGTGTCCGACCGGGTCGCCCATGGCAAGACCGCCCGCTTTGATGATTGGCGCGAGGGCGTCAGACTGCACTGGCGCAAGGGGCTGCTCTGGCTGCTCGGCAACGTGGTGGCCGTCGTGGCCGTCATCTGGAACATCTCCTTTTACGGGGCGAACTTTACCGGGAACTGGGTCTTGCTGATGCAGGGTATCTGGCTGGCCATGGCCCTCTTTTGGCTCATGATGCAGCTGTACTTCTGGCCCATGCTGCTCCGCCTGGAGGAGCCCCGCGTATGGACCGCCTGGAAATTCTCCGCCATGCTGATCGTGGCCAATCCCTTTTTCGCCTTTTTCATTGCCACCTTTACCCTCCTGTTCGCGATCATCAGCATCGCCACCGGCGTCATCCTCGGGCTGCTGGGCGGGACCGCCATGGCCGTGCTGGGCAGCAACGCGGTGCTGATGCTCCTGTTCAAGCTCGGCAAGATCGAGAACCCCCGCCCGCCGCTCAGCGACTGAGCACGCGCCCTGACCGCGCCCGCGGCCTCCGATGGAGGACCTTGATCGGACGATCAGGGCCATGCTATAATCTTCCCCGTCGCATACCATTCACCCAATTGTGAGGGACTATGGATAAGCAACTTGCGCTCGCACCGGAGCAACTGCGGCGGGCTACCGATCCCGCTTTGTTCAGCTTTACTTCAACACAGGAACTGGAAGGTCTCGACCATATTATCGGTCAGGAGCGCGCTGTGCGCGCCATAGACTTTGGCGTCGAGATTCGCAGCAAGGGCTATAACATCTACGCTGTCGGACCGGCCGGGTCCGGCCGCACTTCCACCGTCCGCGAGTTCCTGCAGCGGCGTGCTGCCAAACGCCCCGCGCCCGCGGACTGGTGCTATGTGTTCAATTTCGACGATCCGCGTTCGCCGCGCGCGCTCCGGCTGCCCGCCGGGCAGTCGACCACGCTGCGCGACATGATGGCCGACATGATCAGCCACCTGCAGACAGAGATCCCCCGCACCTTTGAGGGGCAACCCTACGAGGAGCGCCGGCGCGCCTTTGTGCAGGAGATGGCCGCTCGCCAGCAAAGGCTCTATGAGAATCTGGAGGCCTACCTCAACGAGCGCGGCTTTGCGCTGATCCGCTCGCAGGCCGGCCTCGCCATCGCGCCCATGGTCGATGGCGAGGTGATGAGCGCCGAGGATTATCAAAAGCTCGACCCGGAAACAAAGCACAAGTTCGAGGCCTTTCGCCCCGAGCTCCAGGAAGAGTTTGAAAAGGCCATGCGCGAGGCGCGTGACCTGGACCGGGAGAGCAAACAGGCCATCGAACAGATCCGCGCCGAGATGGCCGGGTTTGTGGTGGATGGCTTGCTCTCCGATCTCAGGGAAAAGTTCGCCGATTGCCCGGCGGTCCTGGAGCACCTCAAGGCCGTCCGCCATGACATCATCGCCAACGTCGAACGGTTCATGCCCCAGGAGGAGGGCCCGCAGCTGCCCTTTATGATGCGCCCCGATCGCGGGGAGGACGGCTGGCTGACCCGCTATACGATCAATGTGCTGGTGGAGGGCGCCTCGCAGGAACAGGCCCCGGTGATCATCGAAGACAACCCCACCTACCACAACCTGATCGGCAGGATCGAACACCGCACCGAGTACGGCACGATGGTCACGGACTTTACCCAGATTCGCGCGGGTGCACTGCATCGTGCCAACGGCGGCTACCTGGTGGTGGAAGCCAAGGATCTGCTGGTGAACGCCCTCGCCTATGACGGGCTCAAGCGCGCGCTGCGCAACAACGAGATCAAGATCGAGGAGATGGCCCAGTTCTACGGCCTGGTGGCTGCCGCCAGCCTGCAACCCGAGCCGATCCCGCTCGATGTCAAGGTCGTGATCATCGGCGACGCGCGCCTGTACCAGCTGCTCTATGCGCTGGATGAGGATTTTCGCGAGCTCTTTAAAGTCAAGGCAGAGTTCGCCGGCGAGATGGAACGCACCGAGGACACGTTGCACGACCTGGCCTCCTTTGTGGCCCGCATGTGCCGCGAAGAGGAGTTGTTGCACTTTGGACCGGACGCCGTGGCGCGCCTCGCCGACGAGAGCGCGCGACACGCCGACGACCAGAACCGGCTGAGCACACGCTTCTCGGCGCTGGCGGACCTGGTGCGCGAGTCGGCGTACTGGGCTGGCGATGCCGGGCATCCGCTGGTGACGGCCGAGGACGTCGGCCGCGCAGTCAGCGACCGCGAGCACCGCATGAACTATGTGCAGCAGCGGATGATGGACGCCATCGACGAGGGTACGATCCTGATCGACACCGAGGGCGCAGTCGTGGGGCAGATCAACGGGCTGTCGGTGGCCCAGATGGCCGATTTCGCCTTTGGCATCCCGTCCCGCATCACGGCGCGCACCTTTATGGGACGGGCCGCGGTGACCAGCATCGACCGCGAGGTCAAGCTCACCGGCCCGATCCATGACAAGGGCAATCTGATCCTCTCCTCCTATCTGGCCAGCCGGTTCGCGCAGCACGGCCCCCTGAGCATGTCCGCGAGCCTGGTCTTTGAGCAGAACTATGGCGGCGTCGAGGGGGACAGCGCCTCCTCCACCGAGTTGTATGCGCTCCTGTCCAGCCTGGCCGACATCCCGATCCGCCAGGATCTGGCCGTCACGGGCTCGGTGAACCAGGCCGGCACCGTGCAGGCCATCGGCGGCGTGAACGCCAAGATCGAGGGCTACTATGACCTCTGCAAGCGGCGCGGCCTGACCGGCGCCCAGGGTGTGTTGATCCCCGCCTCCAATGTACGCCATTTGATGCTGCGCCCGGATGTGGTCGAGGCTGTGCAGGACGGTCAATTCCATGTATACGCCGTCTCGACGATCGAAGAGGGGATTGAACTGCTCACGGGCACGCCCGCCGGTGAAGAGGACGGGGAGGGAAACTATCCCGAGGGCACCGTTTATGCCCGGGTAAGGGAAAAGCTCGATACGTACAGCGAGCGGCAAAAGCAGTTGAGCCGTGAGGCGCGCGCCGAGAACAACGAGAGATCGGGGGAGGGCGACAGCGACTCTGGCGAGGGGGACACGCCAGGGCCGGGCGGGCCCGTACCGGATGTGCCGGTGCCCGAGGTCCCCGTGCCAGAGGACCCGGAGCCCGATGTGCCATCGCCGTCCGGCGACCTGCCGGAAGCGAAGGCGCGAGCCCACTGAGATCGTTCCGCGGCTGGGTACTGTGTCGCATCGGCCCCGGCGCAGAAAAGTGCTCCCGGGGCCGGCGTACGCTGCAGGCTGCGCGTTGCAGCACAGAGACGCAGGCGCTCTAGAGGCGCTTCTTTGACAGGGAACCGGGCGCCTGTATACTCAAGGATTGTTGTCTGATAGCAGGTGCCCGTGATCTGGCACGCGATAGAACGATAGGATAGCATGCAAGCCCTGTCTTTTGCCAATATCCGGCCCACGACGACAGGCCCCGGCGCCATGTCCAGTGCGCGCCTGAGCGCACAGCGCCATGACCTGATGCGTGAGCCTCATCTGACTGGTGCCCTCCGGGCGCCCGCCGATCGTGGCGTTGCTCACGATTGGGCGACCATCTGTCTGCTCCTCATGTACCTCTTCTACCTGGCCGGCCGGACCCAGTTCCACGCCTGTACCGCCTACTTCTAGTCGCGTCCCCGATCATGTGTTGGGAGGTCGGGCGGCGTCTGGGCGTCAGAATTCGGTATGGCGGTGAGAGAGCATGAGCATCATTTGGGAATCTGGAAATCTTTGGGTCAATAGCGCGCTGGGCCTGGTGGCCATGGCGCTGCTCGTTTTGAGCTCGAACGAG
>CAZMAI010000164.1:0-5851 GCA_964564195.1 uncultured Anaerolineales bacterium
GCTTCCCGGCAACCTGCGTTCCGCTGTGCCGGCGATGGTGTATGATGTCTGCCACAACATCGCCAAGGTGGAGGAGCACGCTGTTGGGGGCAAGCGGCAGCGGTTGTGCGTGCATCGCAAGGGTGCGACGCGTGCCTTTGGCCCGTCGCGATCAGAGGTGCCCGCGCCCTACCGCACCGTCGGCCAGCCTGTACTGATTCCTGGAAACATGCAGGCCGGCTCCTATGTGCTCGCCGGGACCGACTTTGCCCTTGGCGCGACCTTTGGCAGCACCTGTCACGGCGCAGGACGGACGTTGAGCCGCCATGCGGCACGCCGGCGGGTCCGCGGGGCCGATCTGAAGGCCAGGCTGGAATCCGAACAGATTGTGGTTCGTGCTGGTAGCCTGAGTGGCTTGGCTGAGGAGGCGCCTGTCGCCTACAAAGATGTCGACGACGTAGTCGAGGTCACGCACAAGAGCGCTTTGGCGACGCGCGTGGTGCGCACCGTGCCCCTCGGCGTGATCAAGGGCTAGCGCATGTCCGGACAGGGCGTTGTTTATCTCCCTTGCGCTCGGAAGCCCCTCTAGTCGGCTTGGCCCGTATCGTCCCTGGCTGTGGTGCGTTGCCGGACGGCCTCGAACAAAACCGCCGCCGTGGCCGCTGAGACGTTCAGGGAGCTGGCACTGCCTGACATGGGCAGGCGAGCCAGCGTATCTGCTGTGGAGCGGGCATATTCCGACAGCCCATCCTTCTCACTGCCGATCAGAATGGCCAGCGGGCCGCGGCAGTCGACCTCCCATACCAGCGCTGTGCCGTGGGCCGATGTCCCCATCACGCGCAGGGGAATGCCCGCAGCTCTCACCGACTGAAACCAGGTGCCGAGTGCCTCTTCGTCGCTGACAGTGACAATGGGCATCGCATAGAGCGAGCCCATGGTTGCCCGGACGGTGAGCGGGTCGTATAGGTCGACGGACGGTTCGACGACCACAACCGCATCTGCCCCTGCGGCGTCTGCAGTGCGAATGATGGCGCCGAGGTTTCCCGGCGTTTGTAGCTGCCAGGCCACAACTATGAGCAAGTCGTTGCGGGGTTCAAGATCGGTCAGGGCCGTCTGGCTCGTGCGAACCACTGCGGCGATCCCCTGTGGGGCCTCCCGGTCAGAGAGCGAACCAAAGACTTCGGGTGTCACTGCCATCTGCTCCAGTGTGGCGTGCTCTTGCAGAAGTGCCTGCGCGCGCTCACTCACCAGGAGCTCCGGGGCGTAGACCAGCAGCTCTACCGGTGCGTTAGCCTCGAGGGCTGCCTCAACAATTCGAATGCCCTCAATGACATAGAGTCCCTCGCGCAAGCGGTACTTGCGCATGCGCAGCCGCCGGATGGCTTTGATGCGGGGGTTCTGCAGGCTGCTGATCAACATACTTGGGTGACCTCCGTGATCTCTACCGGATAGTAATACCGTCCGGTCCTGGATGCCAGTGAGTCATTACTTGCGGTCGGGCCCGCCGGGAATGTGCGCCTGGTTCGCTGGCAGGGGCGAGCTTTGACAAGGGGAGTCCCCCTCCCGTATAATCCGTCACGATAAATGGCATCGCCATTCGCCCCGGTAGCTCAGGTGGATAGAGCAACTGCCTTCTAAGCAGTGGGTCCCGGGTTCGAGTCCTGGCCGGGGCGCAACAGTTTCGGATTCTGGCATGGAGGTTCGCTCCGTCCGTGATAGGCGCGAATTCGCCAGCGTTGACCCACAAGGTATACCATCCACTCTTCTAGACGATACTCCTTCAGGAGGCAAGGTGGCTGCTTCCGTCAGACACGCCACAGCGGCCGACCTGCCAGCCTTGCGCACGATCTTTGACTATGTAGACGCCTGCCATCAAGCTGCTTTGCCACACGTATTCCAGTGCATCGAGGGCAGCCACCGGTCCGACGAATTCTTGCTTGCCTGCGTCCACAACACCGCGGGCATCCTCCTGATCGCGGAGCGAGACGGACGCCCGGTGGGCCTGCTCTATGCCATTGAGCGTATGCCGCCCGAGATCTCGCTGTTCGTGCCAAGGCGTTTCGCTGTGGTGGACAGCCTGGCCGTCCTGCCGGAGGCTCAGCGTGAGGGCATTGCGACCGCTCTCCTGGAGCAGGCTGAGCAGTGGGCGCGTGAGCGGGGCCTCACCGAGATCGAACTGGGCGTCTACGAGTTCAACACCGGCGCACAAAAGCTGTATAGCAAGATGGGCTATAACACCGTACGGCGAACGATGGCCAGGTCACTGGGCACAGAGAAAGATGACTCCGCGCCAACGGGAGAGGTCGGGCACTGATGGCCTACCGGCAGACAATCGGGCGCCATGGCGAGGATCTGGCATGTGCTTACCTGCTCGAGCAAGGATATGAGATCCTCGCGCGGAACTGGCGTTGCCAACGGGGCGAGATCGATATCGTCGCGCGCGAGGGCGAATGCCTGGCCTTTGTGGAGGTCAAGACGCGTCGCGGGCACCGTGTGCAGTACCCGGAGGATGCCATGACCGAGACCAAGCGCCGCCAGGTGGCCGAACTGGGTAGGTGGTACCTCTCTGAGCTGGGTATTAGTGACACCGACTGGCGCATTGATCTGGTGGCGATCGAGTTGGGCGAGCGTGGCGAATCCCCGAGGTACCATCTGGTGCGCGCCGTCGGAGCCTACTGATGAGTGTAGATCGTCGCGTCGTGGCTATCGTCGGGCCGACCGCTGTCGGCAAGACCGCACTCTCGCTGGACCTGGCGGCTCACTTTGATGGCGAGATCGTGTCCGCGGACTCGCGGCAGATATACCGCGGGATGGACATTGGCACTGCCAAGGTAACGAGGGAAGAGCGCGCCCGCGTGCCGCACCATATGGTCGATGTGGTCCGGCCGGACGAGAGCCTCACCCTGGCTCAGTATCGTGACATGGCGACTGTCGCTCTGACAGCGATTTGGTCGCGCGGCCGTCTGCCGTTTCTGGTGGGCGGCACTGGCCTCTATGTGCGCGCGCTCATTGAGGGGTGGTCAGTTCCGGAGGTGCCGCCCAATGAGGCCCTGCGACAGCGGCTCTATGCGCAATCCGAACGGGAGGGAGCGGAGAGTCTGCATCGCGAGTTGAGGGGGATCGATCCGCGTGCGGCGGAGATGATGGACGCCCGTAACGTGCGGCGTGTCGTGCGCGCTCTCGAAGTGTGCATCGAGACGGGCAAGCGCATTTCGGAGCTACAGACTCGCGAGGACCCGGGCTATGCCACGCTCTGGCTCGGGCTGACAATGCCCCGCGCACAGCTCTACAGCCGCATCGACGAACGGGTTGACCGTATGCTGGATGCGGGGCTTGTCGACGAGGTGCGTGCGTTGCTCGATGAGGGCTATAGTCAGGATATGCCTGCCATGTCCGGTTTGGGCTACCGCCAGATCGCAAAGTACCTACAGGGCAACTGCACCCTCGGGGAGGCTGTCGCACTGATCAAGCGACAGACCAGGCGGTTCGTCCGGCAGCAGTACAACTGGTTCCGGCTCGACGATGCCCGGATTCATTGGCTCGACGCGTCTGACGACCCGCAGCCTCAAGGCGAGGCGCTAGTGGGGCGCTTTCTGACGGAGGGCTGCCCATGAGGCGCGCGCCAAATCCGGAGCCCGAGGAGATCACGGCACCAGCGCCACGCTCCAGGAGGGGATGTGTTCTGCTGGTTCTGGTCGCGATGGCCCTGCTGGGCTATGTCTGGCTGCGCTCAGGTACTCGAGCGGTTCCCATCGTGGCGAAAGTTACCGGCGAGACGGGAGAGGTGTACATCCGCCACGCGGACGCCGAGGATGAGCGACTGTATGCCGGGCGAGCCGCGACCCTGCAACGCGGTGACACGCTGGACACGGGTGTGAGCGGCGAGGCGACGCTGAGCATTGGCGAGAACTCGGTTTTCGTCGCCGGGAATACCTTGCTGCAGGTCGAGCAACTGCAAAAGGCGCCCTTTCCGAGAGGGCTTGACATCGTGCTGTACCTTGAGCAGGGGGAGATCGATGCTGGCATGGAGGCCCTGGGGTGGGGCGGTGCTTTTCGTGTAGATACCGGCATGCTGACCATCGAGGGTTCCCAGTTTCGATGTGTCGTTGTCAAGGCTGAGAGCGTCTCGGTGCAAGCATACGGGCGCACACTGAAAATCGAACAGGGGCGGGAGTCGGTCAGACTGCAGCGTGGGCAGCGGCTCCTGGCCATGCCCGGCCAGCCCATGCAGGTGGTGGGCGAGGTGCAGGTCGACCCAAGTCGTACGCCCCGGGTGAGGTCCACCAGAGCGCCGATCATCGAGTTGGACAAGACGCTATTCCCGGTGGCACAGGAGACGCGTACCGTGGCGGCCAGCGGCACGACCTATACCGTACGATCTGGGGATACGCTCTATAGCATCGCGGCGGAATTCGACCTGGAATGGACGGCGTTGTGGGATGCTAACCGCGATACGGTTGCTGCTCCCGAGTTGCTGCGGGAGGGTCAGGTGCTGCGTATACCGCAGCCCTAGCGCCGGACGAAGGGTATGTACACTCTTTCGTCCAGAGGCGGGAACGCAAGGCCTGCCTCCACCGGCGGGCTGATTGATTCGTTGCCTGCCAGGTCCACCGCGCGGTATCGAACCAGTCCCTGATCGGGGATATTGGTGTGAAACAGCACAAGCGCCCTGGTGCCGCTGGCGGCCTGCAGTGTTACCGGCTGCCAGGCGCTCCACGTGACGCCGCCATCGAAGGACTGCTGCCACATGGCCTGGGTGACATCCAGCCCTGATGTGGCATCGGCGCCCCAGTAGCCACTGCCGTAGGTCCCGCGCCAGTAGGGCGATGTCCGGTCTACGCCAACGACCAAATCATGCGTTGCCGCATTGCCTGCCAGGTCCAGCAATCTCACAGAGAGTGTACTCAGCCCGTCCTGCGCTGATGCAGGCCACAGATGGATGTCTGAGGCAGTGACTGGAGCGGTAAAGACGCGCACCTGGTCGAGCCAGAGGTTGCCAGCGCCGCTGTACCAGGTGCGGAACTCCAGGCCGTTGTACCCCGGCTGGCAGGCGGGTATTGAGCTGTACGCTAGCGGGAGGCTGAACTCCTGGTAAGCCAACCCGGCAAAGTCATCGGGAGCAATGGGTCGATATCCATACGTGATCGCCCCCTGATTGCCGGCGATGTCAACGGTGGCCAGCCCGGGGCCCGCCGTGTTAACATCTGTTCTCAGGCGGTACATTACCTCATAGTTGCCGGCTGGCAGGGTGCAGGTGTAGGGCCCGTACCAAGCTCCACTGGCATCGACGCCGCCACGACCCATCCAGGCCAGGCCTTGAGAGGCTCCACTGTCCGACACCAAAATGCCGATCTGGTGTTCCAGCGTCTCTCCCTCCCATGTCCATCCAGGACTGAAGGCTATCCCGTCTGCTTCGCCGGAGATCGACACCGCTATCTGCGACGCACAAGTCCAGGCAGGAGCGGAGACCCTACCTGTGGGGGGAGTGTTGTCCACGATCACCGTCGCCGAGGCTTCCGCACTGCCAGCCGCATTCTCTACCACCACCCTGAGCACATGCGTGCCATCGGCGTAAAGTGTCGTGTTCCATTTCCAGTTGAACTGCCCGCTCTGCTGCGCGGTTAGAACACCATCGACATAGTACCTCATGCGTGTGATCGTGCCCGTGGTGGCGGTCTGTGTTGCCACTATGTCGCGCACCCTCTGACCGGCAATGGGTGCCGTGATGGCGACTGTCGGGACGGGCGTAGACATCCTCGCCAGCGTCTTGGTCCGGACCTCGGGCAGGCGACTGTAGAAGTAGATGCCCGGGCAAGCGGTCGCGGCGACATCGCGATGGCCGAGGATGGTGGGCAGCCAGCGGTCGATGAGA